>JBKJJS010000233.1:0-13629 GCA_046597895.1 Ilumatobacteraceae bacterium | reverse complement strand
GTTCCTCGTCGAGGGCAACGCCGAGCTCACGCCGGCGCGGTTGTTGGGGTCATACGACCCCGCCCTCGTGCTCGCCACGGGGTACACCGCCGAGGCTTTCCTCGACGGGCCGCTCCTCGGGGCGATGCGCCAGGGCGGGTTGCTCTACATCGAGGAGATCAACCGGGTGCCCGAGGAGACCCTGAACGTAGTGATCACGGCGATGAGCGAACGGGAAGCAAATGTGCCCCGGCTGGGCAGGGTCGTCGGCGACGCCCGATTCACCGTGGTGGCCGCCATGAACCCTTTCGATTCGGTGGGCACCGCCCGCATCTCCGGGGCGGTGTACGACCGCACGTGCCGGGTAACGATGGGGTACCAGACCGCCGACGAGGAGGTCGAGATCGCCAGACGGGCGGTCGAAGCCGCCACGGTCGACTTCGGCCCCCCGGTGACGTGGAGCGAGACCGACGCCAGCCGGCTCGCCACGATCGTCGAGATGGTCCGCACGACGCGTGCCCACCCCGACATCCGTCAGGGCGCGTCGGTGCGAGCCGCCATCGACTTCGAGGTGCTCACCCGTCAGCTGGCCGACATCCGTGGCCGTGGACCCGACGATGTCGGCTGCACCCGCGATGCGGCGCTCGCCGCGCTCTCGGGGCGCATCCGCCTCTTCGAAGGGAGCGGGCGCCAGGCCGACGACGTGGTCACGGAGCTGTGGCAGCGGTTCTTCGGCCGGCCGGGAGCGCCGCGGATGGGTTCGCCCCAGGGAAAAGCCGGGGCCCGGTAGAGGGGACGCCGGGCACCGGGCCGGGACTGGTGAAGGAAGGACCGGCGGCGAGTCGCGAGCTCGCGAAGTCGCGCCAGCGCGCCAGCGACCGCTCGTACCTCGAACGGGTCGACCCGACGTTCAGGGACCTCTCACCGGAACGGGGCACGCTGGACGAGGAGGCGGTCGCCGTGGCCCTTCGTGACGATCTCGACCACGGCCTCGCCGCGCTGGTGGTGGCCGCCAACACCTCGGACGAGGAGCTGCGGCGCCTCGCCAAACGATTGGCCGGGCGCGTCGTCGTTCACCTCGGTCAGGCTGGGGGCACCCGGCGCCGCGGAGTCGGACACCTGGCGTCGCAGCGGTTCAACCTCGACGGCGAGATCGACCTCGACGCCAGCCTGGAGGTCATCGCCGGAGCCCGCCAGGCCGGCCTGCCCATCGACCCGGGCGAGCTGTACGGCCGCTGCTGGGTTCGCGACGAGCACGCCCTGGCCCTCGTGATTGACCGCAGCGGGTCCATGGGGGGCGAGCGCCTGGTCACGGCGGCCCTGGCGGCGGCGGTCGTGGCCTGCCGGGCCCCGAGCGACTACAGCGTTCTGGCTGTTGCCGGTGATGCCGTCGTGATCAAGTCCCAGGACACCGACCGCTCCACCGACGCCGTGCTCGACGACATCCTCAGCCTCCATGGCTACGGCACCACCGACCTGGCCAGAGGGCTGCGCGCCGCCCGGGCTCAGCTCATCCGTTCCCGGGCGCGGCGCCAGGTCGGCATCCTGCTGTCGGACGGCGTGTCGACCGCCGGAGCCGACCCGCTCGCCGTGGCGCGCCAGTTCGAGGTGCTGCACGTGATCGCCCCGCCCGGCGACGCCCATCAGGCGCAGGCGCTCGCCCGCGCCGGCGGCGGGCGCTTCGCTCAGATCTCGCGGCCGAGCGAACTCCCAGAGGTGCTGCTGCGGGTGCTCGGCTGAGCGACGGGCGCCCTCGGGCAACTACTTCGTCATCTGCCCGCAGTCGACGGGGATGACCGAGCCGGTGATCATGTCGGCGTTCGCCGAGGACAGGAACAGCACGGCGTCGGTGATGTTCTGCATCTCGCAGCGCCACTTGTCGCCCGGCATGTTGCCCTGGCCCGAGAACGTCTCGTACGCGTCTTCGGGACCCATGTCCATCTCCTTCGACAGGCCGAGCACCATCCCGGAGCCCTGCCCTTCGCCCGGGCGAATGGTGGCGGGAGCGATGGCGTTCACATTGATGTTGAACTCGGCCAGCTCCATCGCCCACGCCGCGGTGAGGCCGTTGACGGCGTGCTTGGAGGCGACGTAGTGGGAGAGCATGGCGTGGCCCGACCCCGTGACAGCCGACGAGATGTTGACGATCTTTCCCTCGCGCCGGCCGATCATGTTGTCGCATGCGTACTTGGTGACGAACATCGTGCCTTTGATGTTCGTGTCGAGCACCGCGTGCAGCGTGGATGATCGCATCGTGTGGATGAAGTCCAGAGCAGCTGCGCCGGCATTGTTGACGATCACGTTGATGACGCCGTCGAACGCCTCGAGGGCCTTGCCCACCGCCGCTTTGACCTGTTCCTCATCGCGAATGTCGCACGGCAGGCCTATGCCGCGCTGACCGCGGTCCTCAATCGCTTTGACGGCGGCCGCCATCATCTCCGGCGTGGCCAGGTCGTAAATGTCCGGGATCGGCTCGGTGATGTCGATGAGGGCCACGTCACATCCGGCCTCGGCGAATGCCTTGGCGTGGTTGAAGCCCTGCCCCTTGGCCGCTCCGGTGACGAGCACCTTCTTGCCAGCCAACCCTCGAAGTTCGATTCCCACAGCGTGTTGCCTCCTGCGTCGTCAGTGCACTGACGACGGACCGTAGCAAAGCGTCCGGAATACGCTGCGGTCGATGACCCGATCCGAGACGATCTGGCGCCGGCTGCTGGCGCGCATCGAGGCGCGCGACGTCGCGGGGGCGGCGGCGTGCTTTGAGAAAGGGGGTACGTGGCAGAACGTCCCCCACGCGCCCGCACAGGGCCGGGGTGCCATCGAGCAGATGCTCGGTCCGATCCTTCGCCGTTCCACCGCCGTGAAATGGGAAGTCGTGACGGCATCGTTCGCCGAGGATCGGGCCTGGATCGAGCGGGTCGACCGGTTCTGGATCGACGGGGTCGAGTACGCGGTGCGCTGCAACGGTGTCCTCGAGATCGCCGTAGATGACGAGTTGATCAGCGGCCTGCGTGACTACGTCGATCTGGGGGAGTGGCGCCTGCGACTCGCCGCCGCGGGGCCACTCGGCTGAGCTCGCGGGCTCGAGGTCAGTCGGCTTGCATCGCCCGGTCGTAGGTGAGGATCTCGCTCGCCCAGTTGGCCACCTTCCAGCCCGGAAGTCGTTCGTGCTGCGGCCACGGGCGGTCGAGGTCGACGGATTTCCCGCGGGAAATGATGTGCGAGAAACGCGACTTGTCGTTGAGGATGCGGATGTCCCGTGATGGGTCGCCGTCCACGACGAGAATGTCCGCCTTGCGCCCGACCTCGATCGTGCCGATCTGGCGCTCCATACGCATGGCGATGGCTCCGTTTTTCGTGCCACACGTGATCGCCTCGAGCGGGCTGAGGCCAAGTTCGTTGACGAACACCTCCATCTCGCGCCCGTGCCAGTGACCATACGGGGTCAGCGCGAATCCACTCTCGGAGCCGCACAGAATGGGCACCCCGGCGTCGTAGGCGGCCCGCATCAGCGTCGCAGTGGCACGGATCTCCCCCCGGAACAGATCCTCCTGGCCGACGCCGGCACCGACAATGGGCCCATAGTCGGCCAGGTTGGCGAGGAACGTGAACGTCGGGCACACCGCGGTGCCGTGGTCGACCATGGCCTGCACGGTGCCTTCGGTGAGGAAGGACGCGTGCAGGATGAGGTCGCAACCGGCCTTGACGGCGGCGAGTGTCGAGGCATCGCTGCGGCAATGGGCGGTGACCGGTACGCCGAGTTCGTGGGCCGCGTCGCACGACGCCTTCAGTTCGTCCGCACTCCACACCAGGAGCTCGCCCTGGTGCCCGGGGATGCTGCCCGTGGCATGGATCTTGATCCAGTCGGCGCCGTATTTGATGTGACGACGCGTCCACATGATGACATCGTCGACGCTGTTGACCACCTGGGCGTATCCGGTGCGGCCCTCGTCGGGGATGAGGCGGCCGGCGGTGCCGCCCACGGCGGTGAGCAGAGCCTGGTAGCCGGTTTTCATACGAGGCCCCTCGATCACGCCGTACGTGATGGCGTCGCGCACCGCTGGACCGATACCGAATGCAGTGTCGGGGTCCATGAACGAGGTGACACCGGCGCGCAGCACCTTCTGCAGGTTCTGGGCCGTCGTCAGTGCGGCCATGGTCTGCTCGCGGTGGAAGAAGAGCTCGTCGTTGGATTGCACGTCGTCGAACGTGCAGTGCAGGTGGGCATCGATGAGCCCTGGCATCACGGTCTTGCCCGTGGCGTCGATGCGCGCGGCCTCGGGCGCGGCTACCACGGTGCCCGGATCGCCGACTGCCACGATCTCGTCGCCCCGGAGCAGGACATCGGCTGGGCGGACAGCGGCGCCCGTGCCGTCGATGAGGCGACCTCCTGATATCAGCAGCTCACGCATTGGTGACACCCAACCCCAGGCCACCATCGACGGTCAAGACCGAACCGGTGGTCCACTCAGCCCTGATGAGGTACTCGAACGCTTCGGCGATCTCGGCCACGGTGCCGATGCGACCGAGCACGTGGGCCGAGCTGAGCGACAGCAGTCGCTCGTAGGCCGATTCGTCGTCGCCGAGGCCGGCGCGCTGATTGATCTCGGTGAACACGGCGCCGGGCCGCACGCAGCCGACCCGAATACCGACAGGGCCAAGCTCGGCGGCCAGCACGCCCGTGAGGGTTTCGAGAGCTCCCTTGGTGGCGGCATACGGTGACGCACCGGGGAATGCCCGTTGCGTGTGTACCGAACCGACGAACAGCACACAGCCCTTGGTGCGCTCGAGGTGGGGTTTGGCCAGGCCGGTGAGCATCATCCCGCCCACGACGTTGGTATGGAAGAGGTCGAGGAGTTGCTGCTCGTCGAGTTGGTCGATCGGGCCGCGGTACATGTTGCCCGCACTGCTGATGAGCGCATCGAGGCGCCCACCGCCGTGCTCCACCGCAGCGTCGACCATCCGGCGACGGTCACTGTCCACCGTGACGTCGCCGACCACACCGCAGCACGGCGCCCCGATGCGCTCGGTCTCGGCTTCGATCTTGACGGCACGGCGGCCCGAGATGGTGACCCTCGCTCCGAGCCGGGTGAGGTGCTCGGCGGTCCCCGCTCCGATTCCTGTTCCGCCTCCGGTGACGAGGATCGACATTCCTTCGATGGCGCGCATCAGTGGGCGCCATTGCCGGGCGTGACGCCGACGGCGTCTACTGCTTGGGGCCGCGGCAGCCCGGCGATGACGGAGATGGTGACGCCGCCGTCGACGAGTAATTCGTCGCCCGTGATGTACTCGGACTCATCCGACAGGAGCCACAGGACGGCCCGAGAGATGTCATCGGCGCGACCGAGTCTTCCGAGCGGTACTCGGCCCTCGCGCATCGCCCGCACCTGAGGGTCGGCGTAGATGGGGCTCGACATGCCCGCGTCGATGAGGCCTGGCGCCACGGCGTTCACCCGAATGCCGAGCGGCCCCCACTCGATCGCCATCTGCTTGGTGAGCAAGGAAATGGCGCTCTTCGTGGCACCGTAGGCACCCGAGTTGGGCCCGGGCATGACCCCATTCATGGACGTGACGTTGACGATGGCACCGCGGCGACCCTCGCTCACGAGGCGCCTGGCCACGGCTCGGGCGACGACGAAGGTGCCGGTGAGGTTGACCTCGACGACGGCTCGCCACTCGCCCAGCGACTGTTCCAGGAGAGGCCCGAAGCGGACGATTCCGGCATTGTTGACGAGGGCGTCCGGTGTGCCGAACGTGTCGAGGAGGTCGGAGATGACTGACTCCTCAGTAGTGGAGCCCACAAAGGCCGCGGCGTTCGGGATCCCGGCCGCGGTGTCGATCACGGCAGCATCGACATCCAGCATTGCCACCCGGTAGCCGGCGGTCCCCGCGGCCCGGGCGATCTCTTCGCCGATGCCACCGGCTGAGCCGGTCACGAGAATGGATCGATTCATGAGTGGTCTCCGAACAGGATCGGGTACGAGCTGAAGTGGCGGCGCACGCTGGCGGGGTCGAGGACTGGAGGGGCCGCTGGGTCAGGCCGGCCGCCCGCAGACAGTACGGCGTGAGCCATGACCGCCACCGTGCCGTAGAGCCGTTGGGTGCTGTCGGAATCGATGGGGCCGTCGACCAGGCCTCCGTCCAGTTCCTGGCCGATGCACGCGTGGGTCCCGCCGCCGAAGCTCAGCCCCCAGGGGGACACACCGTCCGGGATGTGGCGGTGGGGATCGAACTGAGCGGCGGTCGGCCCCCACACAGCGGCGTCGCGGTTGGCCGCCATCAGGTCGAGCACGATGCGGGCTCCCGCCGGTACCGCGCGGCCGGCCAGTTCGACGTCGGCGAGTGCCTCGCGCCAAGCGACCGGACTGGCCGGATCGAGGCGCAACGATTCGTGCACGCAGCGCTGTACGAATCCCTTGTCGGTCCGAGCCCTTACGAGGTCGTCGGGATGCTCGGCGCCCCAGGAGAACACATGGTCGAGTGTGTGGGTGAGTGCATTGGCCGTGGAGTGCGCCCCGGCCTGTAGGTAGAACGCGATCTCCCGGCGCACGACCTCCGGCGGAAGGTCGAGGCGGTCCTGATTGCGCAGCAGGGTTGTCAGCACGTCGCTCGGCAGCGCGGATTCCGGGAGGTCGCCATTGGCGACCCGCTCGATGAGCCCGGTCCGTCGGGCGATTGCCGGGCGCAGCAGCACCTCGTCGAAGGCGTCCATGGTGGCGAGCACCTCGGCGCGGACGTCAGATTTGTCGCGAGTGGAGTGCACGAGAGTGGCGCCCTCGCTGAACTTCTTCACGATCGTGTAGAGCCGCTCCGTGGCGTCCGGATCGGTCTGGTCGTGGTCGATCCCCGCGACATGCGCCGTGAGGCTCATGGCGAGGCGGTAACCGATCACGATGAGGTCGGCCCTCCCGGCGTTGACGAACGGCGTCAGGGTGGCGTCGATGGTTCCGGAGAGCAACTGGTTCTCCCAAAAGTCGAACACCTCACGTCGGAAGAGTCGGTTCTCGAGGCGTCGGCGGTCGCGGTGACGGTCCCCGTGCATGGTGAGCAGGCAGTCGGCCATCACGACCGCCCCTTCGTCGTAGAGCGCCTGGCGTAGCTCCTTGCGACGCAGCGCTTCGCTGACGTCACGCCATCTGTTCAGTTCGACGACGGGAAGATCCATCGCGCTTGCCTCCACTCCCCGGTACACGCGTCGTGAGGAGACTAACGCCGTTCCCGGGCCTTGATCATTCGGCGCAGGTGTTCGGCCGGCTCGCCGTGATCCGAGCGCAGCCGCACCAACTCGCTGGCGGTGCGCCAATACTCCTGGATCGCCTCGTCGTTGCTCGTTTGCCTCATGAGTAACTGCATGGCGATGTCGTGGCGAACGAACTCGACGGCCACCGCAACCACGGCGACGTCGTCGGTGTACGTACCCCACACGTCGGTACCGTCGATCCCGCCGATCACGGCGCGCTCGCGGTCGGAGGCGACCACCATGAGCTGGCAGCCGACGTTGTCGAGTACGACGTCAGGGCTGGAGAACTCGTGCTCGTAGCTGTACCCGATCTGCTCGCCGATCTCGCCGAAGCACAGAACGGAGACGTCGACCCCGGACGCTACGGCCCTGCGCAGGACCGGGCGTAGGTCCGCCAACTCCGCGGGCCAGACGGAGACGAACACATCGGTCGTGGCGCTCAGTACGACGTCCTTGCAACGCCCGATGACTCCCTCGCGCCCGCTCAACGTGTGGGTGAGGCGGGCCTGTGCCGGCGACGACAGCGACTGAAAGCTGGATTCGAGTGCCGTCACGGCATCGTCCATCTGCAACCGGAAGCGGCTGAGCAACATCGTTGGCGAGAGCGGGACGTACTCCACGGCCCCGCCATCATTCGCCAGCTCGTAGGCCGCTGACCGCGACACGAGCTTCGCTAACACCTCGTACACCGTGCTACGGGGAACGCCCGACCGTTTCGCCACTTCGTAGCCGTTGAGCGGCTGCCCGGCCTGGACGAGCGCCGCATAGGCCTTGGCCTCGTAGCCCGAAAGTCCAACCGCTTGGAGTTGCTCGGCGATCTTCGCGACCATCGGAGCGGCGGCTGACACGACCGACAGACTACCCGTCTGTCACACTATGGTCAGGCGTAGTCGTTGGTGACGTAGCTACCATCCAGCGGGTGACGCCAGCTTCAACTCGTTACCAACAGGGGGAATGACTATGCGAACCACTTCACGGCCGCGTTTCACCGCTCTTGTCGCCGTCGGGGCACTCGCCCTCGTCGCTGCGGCATGCGGCGACGACGGCGGATCGACGAGCACCACGACAGCAGCACCCGTCGTCACGACGGCCACCACAGCGGTGGCGGTGACCCTCCCGGCCGAGGTCACCACCACGGCGGCGAGCGAACCGACCGGTGTCGACCTCGCCAAGGCGAGGGTCGCCGAGTTCCGCAAGACACCGGCCGAGGTCGGGATCACCGAAGCCCTGACGTCCATCCCGAAGGGTGCCAAGGTCGTGTACGTCCAGTGTTCCGTGCCTGTGTGCGCCGCCATCGGTGAGGGCATCAAGGAGGCGACGGCCGCCGCTGGCGCTGAGTACGTGGCCATCCCCCATTCGGATACCGCCGACACGGTGCAGGCCGCGTTCCAGCAAGCCGTTCAGGCCAATCCCACCATGGTGATGACCTCGGGCAATCCGCGTGAGTGGTTCGCCGACGAACTCAAGCAGTTGAACGACAAGAAGGTTCCGGTCGTGGCCTGGTCCATCCCGGAGCCATACAAGACGGAGGGCTTCGCCGCCAACCTCATCACTGGGGACGACTACTGGTTCAACGGCGTCCTCATGGCGGACTACGTCACCGCGGAGACCGAGGGTAAGGGCAATGTGCTCTTCATCAACATCCCGCAGTTTCCCGTGCTCGGTCTCGAAGGCGAGGGTTTCGAGGAGGAGTACGCCAAGGTGTGTATCGGCTGCAAGATGAAGAAGGTGGAGATCACCGTGCCGGACCTCATCGCCGGCAAGCACATCTCGAGTGCCATCGCCGAACTGCAAGCGGATCCCGGCATCAACTTCATCGTCACGGGCTTCGGCGACATGGTCCTCGGTATGCCCGACGCATTGTCGGGTGCCGGTATCGGCAAGGACGTGAGGATCATCTCGCAAGCCGGTAGCTCCGCCAACTACGCCCTGATCGTCGGTCAGCAACTCCAGGTCGCCGATCTCGGCCTGCCGACCGGGTTCCTCGGCTGGCGCGCCGTCGACGCCGGCTTCCGGGCCATCGCCGGCCAGGATCCCGGCACCTTCGAGGCCCGCCCGTTCACGGACTTCGCGGACCACAAGGATGTGCAGATCTCCGGCATGCCGTTCCAGATCCTCGAGGTGGGCACGATCACGGATCCCGCCGTCGCCTGGCCCGGTGTGGTCGGGTACCAGGACGCCTTCAAGAAGCTGTGGGGCGTCGCCTGACATCAGGTCACCCCGATCGACCAGCGGTCCGCCACCGGCCGGTGCCATGCCCTCATCGGGTATGTCACCGGCGGCGGGCCGTCGGCAGGTCGGACACAATGAGCACACCATGACCGACGACCCGGCTCTCCTTGCCCTCATCGATATCGAGTCGCTGAGCAAGACATTTCCAGGCCAGGTCGCGCTCGACGGTGTGTCGATGAGAGTCGAGCACGGCCAAGTCCACGCCCTCGTTGGTCAAAACGGATCGGGCAAGTCGACCCTGATCAAGATCCTGGCCGGCTACCACCAGCCCGACCCCGGGGCGTGCGTACGCCTCAACGGGGAGGACGTGGACATCGGCGCGCTGACGGCGGCGCAGCGCTCCCACCTGCACGTCATGCACCAGGATCTCGGACTCGTGCCGACGTTGAGCATCCTGGAGAACCTCGCGTTGGGTCGCGGCTACCAGACTGGATGGTCGGGTCGTATCAACTGGGGGCGCGAGGCGGCGCGTGTTGGCGGACTCCTCGAGGAGTTCGAGGTTCGTGCGAACGCGCGAACGCCGGTTCGCCAACTGTCGTCGGCCGAGCAGAGCGTCGTGGCGCTCGTGCGTGCGCTGCAGGACTGGCGGCAGGGAGAGTGGGGTGTTCTCGTGCTCGACGAACCGACGGCCGCCCTTCCCCGCACCGAAGTCGATCGACTCTTCGCCGCGGTGCGCCGCGTCGCCGGCCGGGGCCACGGCGTGATCTTCGTGTCGCACCGTCTCGACGAGGTGTTCGAACTCGCCGATCATGTCACGGTCCTGCGTGATGCAAAGGTTGTCGACTCCGTGCCGATTGGCGGGCTCGACCAAGGACGTCTGATCGAGCTCATCGTCGGTCGCCCGGTCAACGACCTTTACACGCCGCCGCCCGAGCCCAAGGCGGAGTTGGCGTTGGAGTCGAGATCGCTGGCAGGGGATGACCTCGTCGGGTTCGACCTGACCGTGCGTCGCGGCGAGGTAGTTGGCGTCGCCGGCCTCGTCGGCTCGGGTCGCGACGAACTCGCTCACCTGCTGATCGGTGCGAAGCGGCCGCCGGCCGGGACCGTCACGGTGGCCGGGCGACAGGTTCATTCGCCCCGCCAAGCGATCCGATACGGCATGGCCCTCGTCCCCGCCGACCGCAAGGGCGAAGGCTGCATTCCCGCCCACAGCGTGCGCGAGAACATTTCGTTGTCTCGTCTGAGCCCATTCGGGAAGTGGTGGATGTCCCGGTCGACTGAGCGCTCCGAGGTCCAACGCTGGATCGAGGCAGTCGACATTCGTCCACCCGACCAGGAGCGACCGATGGTCACCCTCTCCGGCGGGAACCAGCAGAAGGCGGTGCTCGCCCGCTGGATGCGTACTGCTCCGACGGTGCTCGTGCTCGACGAACCAACGCAGGGGGTTGACGTCGGCGCCAAGGCATCCATCTACGAACTCCTCGCCGGCGCGGCCGCCGGGGGTACTGCCATCGTCATGTGCTCGTCCGATGCCGACGAGCTCGCCAATGTCTGCGACCGTGTCATCGTGCTGAGAAATGGGAAGCTGGTGACCGAACTGTCCGGTGTTTCGCTGACGTCTGAACGGATCGTGCAGGAGATACTCACGTGAAGATCAACCGCTCCAAGTTCTCTCCGGGCAACATCAGCATCGTCTATCTCTACGCCATCGGATTCGTGATCTTCGCTCTGTGGATCCCGGACTTGTGGTTGAACTGGACGACGCACAAGGCCACGCTCAACATCGACGTGTCGACGCGAGCCATCGTCGCCGTCGGGCTCGTGGCGCCGCTACTCGCCAATACGTTCGACCTCTCGATTGCTGCGGTGATCAGCCTGAGTTCGGTGATGGTCTCCTGGCTACAGACCGAACAGGGCTGGAGCATGTGGCCGGCGATGTTGGTGACGTTGCTCATCGCACTTGTGTGTGGTGCTGTCAACGCATTGCTCGTGGTCGGGGTGAGGATCAACTCGTTCATCGCCACCTTGGCCAGCGGGGCCATCATCACCGCGTTCGCCGAGTACACCTCTGGGGGAGTACAGATCACGGTGCCTGGCTCGTTCAAGGAGATCTCGAAGAGCCAGATGTTTTGGGGCATCCAGGCCAAGGTGGGCTATCTCGTGATCATCGCCGTCGTGATCTGGTACGTGCTCGAGCACACGCCGGTCGGCCGCTACATGCACGCCACCGGCGATGGGCCCGACGCCGCTCGCCTGGCCGGGGTGCAGACGTCCCGTTACATCGTCATCTCACTCCTGATCTGCTCATTCGTCGCCGGGTTCGCCGGCATCGTGTCGGCGGCCCAGACGGCGGGCAATGCCACGGCCGGCGCTCCGTACCTCTTGCCGGCCTTCGCCGCGGTATTCCTCGGGTCGACTCAGTTCCTCGGACGCTTCAACGTATGGGGCACCGTGGTGTCGGTGTTCGTGCTGGCGAGCCTCGTCGCCGGACTGCAGCGTGCCATCCAGAACCCCGACATCAAGCGAGTGCTCGACAGCTTGTTCTTTGGGATAGCCCTCATCGCGGCCGTCGGATTCTCGAAACTGTTGGAGCGATACCGGGAGCATTCCGCCTTCCGGCTGCGCAGCATCGAAGCCCACCGCTCCAACCCGTGACCGTGTAGTTCGAGTCCATCGTATTCATCCCAAGGAGACTGCCATGACGTCCCGCCAGCCCCGGAGCATGAACCCATTGCTCGCCTCGCCCAACCGGCTCAAGCTCGGTGTGTTCGGCGTCAACGTCAGCGGCGGCTGCGCCATGACGGACATGCCCGAGTCGCTGAAAGTGGAATGGGACGAGTCGGTGCGCATTGCTCAGGCGGCCGAGGCCGCCGGTATCGAGGCGATGATTCCTGTCGCCCGATGGCGGGGGATGGGTGGCAACGTCAACTTCAACCACCGGAATTTCGAGACGTTCACATGGGCCGCTGGCCTGGCGGCCGTGACGAAGTCGATCGGCATCTTCGCCACGTTCCACGTGCCGACCGCCCACCCCGTCCGGGCGGCCAAGGAGGTGGCCACTATCGACCACATCTCGGGTGGACGCTTTTGTCTGAACATGGTGGCCGGCTGGAACGACGTTGAGATCGGCATGTTCGGCGTGGCCCAGAAAGAGCACGACGAGCGATACGAATACGCCGAGGACTGGTTGGAAGTGTGCAAAGCCCTGTGGACTCGCGAAGGAGACTTCGACTACGCGGGGCCGTACTTCACCGTGCCCAACGCGTACTCGGAGCCAAAGCCCGTGCAGGATCCCTATCCGGTGCTGATGTCGGCAGGCAACAGCCCCCGCGGGATGCACTTCGCCGCCAAGCACTGCGACCTGAACTTCGTGGTGGCTCCGGACATCACCAGCGCCGGCGTACTGGCGGCAGAAGTGAAGCGAATCGCCAGTGAGGATTACGGACGCGAGATCCTGGTGTTCGGGCAGGGGTACATCGTGTGCCGCGACACCGAGGCCGAGGCGGTGGCCTATCGGGACATGTATGTGAAGGAAAAGGGCGACTGGCAGGGAGTGCGCAACCTGCTCGACACGCTGATCCCCAACTCACAGAGTGCGCTCGGCGAGGGGTGGGAGGGCATGGCGTCCAACCTCATCGCGGGGTACGGCGCCATCCCGCTCGTCGGAACGGCGGAGCAGGTGGTCGACGGCATGCGCCAGTTCGCCGACGCCGGGCTCGACGGCATCAGCATTAGCTGGGTCGACTACATGGCCGGGTTGGAGCAGTTCAACCGGGTCCTGCGCCCGATGTTGGTGGAGGCCGGACTGCGAGAGAGTTGAGCAGCGATCGCCGCCGAGATGTCGACGCAGGACGAGTTGACCCGCTGCTTGTTCCCCACTGATCAAGAGACCGCGGCTCGGCCTACATTCACGACGGTGGGTTCGCTGTCCGACATCACCGTCTTGGAACTCGGTAGCTTCATCGCCGGGCCGTTCGCCGGTCAGATGATGGCAGACCACGGCGCCACGGTGGTGAAGGTTGAGCCACCTTTGGTGGGCGACCCAATGCGTCGCTGGGGCATCGTGCGCGATGGGGAGGGCACCTGGTGGCCGAGCATCGCCCGCAACAAGCGGTCGGTGGCGATTGATCTGCGTCAACCAGAAGGTCGTGACCTCGTGCGCCGAATGGCCGAGCACGTTGACGTGGTGCTGGAAAATTTCAAACCGGGGACGTTGGATGCTTGGGGTCTCGGCTTCGAGG
>JBKJJS010000036.1:0-4891 GCA_046597895.1 Ilumatobacteraceae bacterium | reverse complement strand
CTGACCCGGTCGCCCTTCACCTCGAGGATCTTCGCCTTGCCATGTGAGGTGTCCGTGATGATGCCGACCTGGCTGCCCGTGAAGCTCATGGCATCCACCCCGAGATCGGCGAGCGCCATGCACACGAGCGCCATCGAGACCCGCTCACCCGTGGTGAGCAGCATGTCCATCTCCCGCCCCGGCCGAGTCTTCGAGACCGCCTCCGCGAGCGCGACGAGGCTGTCCGTGGCCTTACCCATCGCGGAGACGACCACGACCACGTCATGCCCGTGGCGCCGCGTGAACGCGATGTTCTCAGCGACCGCCCGGATGCGATCGGGGTCGGCGACGGACGTCCCGCCGTACTTCTGCACGATCAATGCCACGACTTGGAGAGGCTAGTGGGAGAGACCAGAACCCGGCAGGACGGGGTGACCTTCGCCGACGCTGGCCAGTTCGAACGTGATCGGGCGTACTCCCCGCTGACGGGCCGCTCGACCGAGACGAGTGAGGTGGCGTAGATGGGCCGCCGTCTCGTTCACCGCCGCCCGGTGCATCATCACATCGAGGTCGTGCCAGGGACGGTTCCACGCCAGCCCCTTCGATAACTCCCACAACGTTTTCGGTCCACTCGCGAGCGTGGCCACGAGCGCGTCGAGATGCTCGTGATGGTGCGAGACGATCGCCAGCACCCGGGCATCGAGGTGGTCGAAGCGATACTCGTGGGCGGGGAGCACTGAGCCGATATCCGGCCGGTTCACCTTGTGGAGCGACGCCAGGAAATCGCCGAGCGGATCGCCGTCACGGTCCGAGCGGGACAACGCGATGTGAGGCGTGATCGTGGGCAGCACATGATCGCCGGCGAGCAGCAGTCCATGATCCGGCACGCGGAAACACGTGTGGCCAGGCGAGTGCCCCGGCGTCCACACGGCCTCCACCTTCCAGCCGGGCACGTCGACGAACTCACCGTCGTCGAGCGATCGATCCGGCACCATCATCGGTGCCCTGGATCGGTGCTGGTCCGGCCGGGTCCTCGGCCTGGCCACGATCTCGTCTTCGCTGGCCCCGGCGGCGAGCAGCAACGCGCCGACTTCGTCCACGAATTCCGCCTTGGCGTGGCCCATCTGGCTGACCATCACCGCGTCCTTCGGGTGCATGGCGATCCACGCCCCGGATGCGGCGTGCACCCGGCCCGACAGCCCGTGGTGATCGGGATGCATGTGCGTCACGAGCACGCCGTAGCAGTCGGCAACCGCGAGGCCGGCGAAGGTGAGACCGGATGTAAGGCAAGCCCAACTCGTGTCGTCGTCCCAGCCGGCGTCCACCAGGACTGGGCCACGATCCGTCTCGAAGACATAGACGTTCGTGTGCCCGAGCGGGTTGTTGGGAATGGGCACGGGGATCGACCACAGACCCGGAAGGACGCGGTCGGCGGGCGCCGCCGCGGCGGCAGCGTGGAGGTGAGCGTCCATCTGAACGACCATGATGCCCGGTCACTCGGCCGACGCACCCATCGCGGCGGCACCGGCTGGTAACCCTTCTCGCGACCCCGTATCGGCGGCCTGCGACCGATAGCCTGCCCGACTCGTGGGTACCGCCAAGCGTGAACGTCAGAAGGCAAACCGCCAGCTCAAGATGGCAGAGCTGGAGAAGCAGCAGAAACGCCAGAAGGTCAAGAGGCGGGGTCTGCAATTCGGCATCATCATCCCTGTGGCCGTCGCGACGCTGATCGGGCTCGTCCTCATCCTCAATTCGGGCGACGACAACAGTTCGTCGTCCGACACGACGACGTCGGCCGTGCCGACCTCGGTTGGTCCGACGACCTTGCCCGAGCCCACCACGACGGTGGCTCCCACCACCACGCTCGCGCCGTTGGACTGCCCGAAGGAGGATGGTTCGTCAACCAAGACGCAGACGTTCCCATCACCGCCTCCCGTGTGCATCGACGTCACGAAGGTGTACCTCGCCGAAGTGAAGACGAACAAGGGCTCGTTCACGATCGAACTTGATCCGGGCATCGCCCCGAACACCGTCAACAACTTCGTCTACCTGGCCCGATACCACTACTTCGACGCCACCCCATGCCATCGCATCATCCCGAGCTTTGTCGTGCAGTGCGGCTCACCTGATGGGTCCGGCAGCGGCGGGCCTGGCTATGACTTCGCCGACGAACTGCCGGTGCAGGGTGCGTACAAGCTTGGATCAGTGGTGATGGCCAACAGCGGGCCAGACACCAACGGCAGCCAGATGTTCGTCGTCACCGGCGATAAGGGTGTGGCGCTGCCGCCGCTGTACGCATTGTTCGGTCAGGTCACGAAAGGCTTCGACGACACGGTGAAGGCCCTGGAAGCGGCCGGATCCACCGGCGGGACGCCGACCGAGCCGGTCACGATCGAGAGCGTCATCATCACCGAAAAGGCCGGCGCGGTAGCTACGCCGACCACGGTGGCGACCACCTCTACCGTCGCGACTGTCACGACCGTGACGCCGCAAACCACGCTGGTCGTAACGACGACCTGAAAGACAGCGCGGACGGCCCCGGCAGAAACAGCAACCTGCTGGTCTCAGATTTGGTTGGAGAACTCGACGCTCCAACGCCACGAGCGGCGATCCTCCGCATGCCACCACTCGGTCAGGATGCCGGCCTCGCCGCCAGGTAGCAGCACCACCCGACCCACGTCGTCGGCGCTCGGCCAGCCCTCCTCAAGGCGGATCACCGCGCCCTCACGCACCAAGTACGACATCGGCCCCGGCTCGTGGCGTTCGAGGTCGAGGCCTTCGGCCAGCACCGAGCCGTCCTCGCCCGAGCGCACCCACACGCTCATCTTCTCAGGTGCGGCGTGCACGAGCACCCGGTTCCCAGCGGCTGCTGCCTCAACCTTGCTGCGGGCGAACGAAAGCCCCGTCGCCCCCACTGAGGCGATCCACACATCCCAGATTTCCAACATCACGACCTCCCGCCCCGGTCGATGCGCCGGGCGATCCAACCATTGACTTCTTCGGTGGCCCTGATCGTCGCAGGCAACTTCGAGAGGATCATCCATCCGTGCACCTTCTCCGGGTAGACACTGAGCGTCGCGTCGACACCGTCACGAGTGGCGTTCGCCGCGATGCGTTCAGCACACGACAGCAACGATTCAGCGCCGCCGGCCACGATCAACAGGGGCGGCAACCCGGTCAGATCGGCGAGAGCGGGCGACACCAGCGGATCGGACGGGTCGGCGGTACCCACGTAGGCCGGCCCCCACACGTGGGCCAAGTCACGGAGCGGGATCATGTCGATGTCGCCGTTGGTGATGATCGATTCTCCGCTGAACGTGAAGTCGGCATACGGCCAGAGCAGGACTGCGCCGGCGGGTTGCGGGAGTTCGAGCTCACGAATCCTGAGCAGCGCGCTCAGCGCCAGGCACGCTCCGGCCGATCCGCCGAAGAACACCGTGGTCGCGGGATCTGCTCCTCGCTCGAGCACTGCTCGCCAGGCGGTGACTGCGTCGTCGAGCGCCGCCGGGAACGGGTGGCGGGGCGCCAGGCGGTAGTCAACGCTGTAGGTGTCGCAGTGCAAGACGACCGCCTTATCCGCCGCAGGGCGGCGCTCCATGCCGACTCCGCCGGCCACGAACCCGCCGCCATGGAAGTACATGACGGTGCCTGCTGCCGCCGTCGTAGGGCGGAACCGCTCGGCGCGGACGCCGAGGAGGTCGACGTCATCCACGATGACATGGTCGCGGATGGCCCGGCTCAACGGCACCCGCATGCCGCCGCGGCGCGGGGTCATGAACTCGACATTGCGGGCCGTCGGCGCCGCGGCAGCGCGGGAGGCGGCGACGAAGAACTCCTCGCTCCACGTCCACGACGGCAGCGTCGGCCCGTGTCGCAGCCGACGCACCACCACGGCAAGCATCGCCACCGCGACGGCGACCGTCACGCGGCCGTGGTACACCAACCGCTTCATCGCTTGACGGTGGCGGTGAGTATCAGCCGCCCCTCCCGAGTGCTTTCACGTAGACATCTCATCTACTCAGAGTAGACTGGTTCGCATGGCATCGACGACCATTCGAGTCGACTCGGACACCCACGCCAAGTTGCTCGAACTCAGCACACACGGTGGCGCGACCTTGATGGACACCGTGCGTGATGCGGCTGAGGCGCTCCGGCGGCTCCGGTTCGCTGGTCAGGTCGCCAGTGAACTCGAGGCACTTCGCAGCAACGAAGCGGCCTGGTCGGAATACATCGCCGATGCACAATCGACCGACGTCACCGATGGCATCCGCTGACGATCTGTGGCTCGTCGATTTCGGTGAACCGTTCGCCGGCGAACCCGCGCACCAGCGTCCCGCTGTCGTGCTCGGACCACCCGACACGTTCGGCCCCGACTTTCCGTTCGTCATCGTTTGCCCATTGACGACAACACGGCGGGGCCTGGCACTCCACGTCGAGATCGAACCATCGAGCCGTACGGGTCTGGCGGACACCAGCTACGTCCAGTGCGAGCTGCTCCGCTCGGTACACGGACGCCGGCTCGTTCGTCGCATCGGTGCCATCGACCTCGCCACGAGCCGACACATCACCGACATCGTCAAGACCCTTCTCGACTACTGATCGTTCGAATGGACGATCCTACGGCGGCGGCCACCGATCGACCTCAATGCGGTATCGCATGTTGTCGAACGGACGCTGGCAGTTACTACTGTCCACCAGTTTTCGGGTGACAACACCTGGGACAGGCGGGCAGAGGTTGGCGACGCGTCCAGGCCGGATCACCTTTGTCGGTAGAGAATCCGCATGCGCCACACCGGGTGAAATCATCGACTTTCGTCGCCGAAGTCTTGATCTAAAACTGACTATGACCAGGTTGTATGATCATGCTGACGAACATATGATCGTGTCTATGTCCACCGCGACTGTGCACGAC
>JBKJJS010000013.1:0-3705 GCA_046597895.1 Ilumatobacteraceae bacterium | reverse complement strand
GTTCCTCCGCAAGAACTGGTGGCAGCTCATCTTCCTCGTCCTGCCCTTCCTCCGGTTTCTGCGTTTCCTACGGGCCCTGCGGGCACTCCGCCGCGGAGCCAGGGTCGGGCGCGTCGTCTCCTCGATGGTGCGCACGAGCAGGACCGCCGGCAGGCGGCTGTCGAGCCGGATTGCATGGGTCGGTATCGCCACCGCGTGCGTCATCGTCGGCGGCAGCCAGATCGTGTTCGAGGTTTCGGGCGCGCTGACGTACGCGGACGCTCTCTACGGAGTCGCCATGGCGACGATCGGCGGTGAGCCACTCGGGGAGCCGGGCTGGCTGCGGGTCCTCGACGTGATCCTCGGTGTGTACTCGGTCGGCGTGTTCGCGGCGCTCGCGGGGACGATCGGCAGCTTCCTCCTCGAGCGGGGCGCTGAAGAGGTGATCCACGATGAGGCGAGGGTGCGCGATTGCTCTGCAAAACGAGCCGGACCCACCGCTCGAGCCTTCGCTTCCAGCGAGGACACCTAGCCTGTGCGGGTGGGTGAGCCAGAGGATGACGAGACGCAAAAGGAGCGCGTCAATCGTGAGTTGAACGAGCTCCTCGAAGAGATCCGAGTGGCGATCCCGGGTGCTGAGGTCTTGTTCGCGTTCCTTCTCGGTGTCGCCTTTACGGCGCGTTTTGTCGAGCTCTCGAACCTGCAGCGGAACGTCTACTTCTTCACGCTGGTCACGGCAGCCGGAGCGACCTCGTTGCTGATCGCGCCGGCGGCACACCATCGCCTCGCCTTCCGCGGCGGCGACAAGGAGAAACTGCTGTTCACGGCAACGCGGCTCGCTGTGGCCAGTCTCGTGATGGTCCTCGTCGCCATCTCGGGTGTCGTGTTCCTCGTGGGTGATCTGTTGTACTCCACGGCGTTCGCCACGACGGCCGCCGCGGTGACGGGTTGCTGGTTCGGCTGGTTCTGGTTCCTCCTGCCGTGGAGAACTTCGCAGCGCCGCCAGGCCGACTCGTGAGGGGGACGCAACGGGCGTTGTTGAAGTCGTGCTCGCGGGTGCCGGCGCCCGATTCGGGTGACCTTTCCTCCTTCGGCGATCGGTCGTCGACGCGGCGATGACAGCGCTACGCGTGCCGCAAGCGAGCCCCTAGGCCGGGCCGATGGTTCAGGCCGATAGTCCCTGGCTCACGGTCCGAAGAAATGGGGGGTCACACGCGCCTGCGACGGACGGTGGCGTCGGCGTCGGCCACAACTCCGTCCTTCTCTCCGAAGGACAGCGGCAGCCGGGACGCCCGGTTCGCCTCGGGTGTCAGCCACGAGCTGCGGTCCCCCTTGACGACCCTGCGTTCTGCGGTGGAGATCATGCAGAGCCGCCGCCCAGCGATGTGGGTTCATCGTGGTCGAGTGCGAGAACGAGGTGCCGATGCGGCAGACGGCGGCGCCGGCAAAAGGTCGCCACCGCACTTCCACCGAGGAGCCGCCGCAGGGGTGCGACGATGGCGGCGTGAATGCGACCCCGCGCCGGCAACAGGTGGTGGGGGCGCGCTTGCGGGTGGCCGCGTTCGCGCTGGCGGGTGCGGCGCTCTCGCTATTGGTGGCAGGGAGCGTTCGGGCCCAGGTCGGGCCGTTCGACACGACGGTGTCAGCGCGGCCGGCGCTCACGGGCTACACGGCAGTACGCCTGGCGCCACTGGGTTCGATCGAACTGGACACCCACGACGCGCCGGTCGGGCTGGAGGTGCGGGTCGATGAACTCCGGTTGGACGAGGCCGAGCGGATCGCCCGCGACCCTACGGTCCTCGAGTCATTGGAGGATGACATCGCCGACGACGCCCGACGCGCGTTGGCGCTCGTGGCTCTGCGTTGCCTGCTCGTCGCCGCGATCGGCGGCAGCCTCGCCGCGTTCGCGGCGTCGCCGCGGATCCGATCGGTCTTCCTCGGGGCAGCCTTAGGGTCGCTGCTCGCAGCGGGTCTCGGGCTGGCCACCACTGCGAGCTTCGACACGAACGCGATAGCGGAGCCCCGCTACTCGGGTCTGCTGACGGTTGCGCCGACCGCAATTGGAGATGTCGAGGGAGTAGTCGACCGCTTCGGCGAGTATCGAGCCCAGCTCAGCGACTTGGTCGGCAATGTCGTCACCCTGTACCAGGCCGCTCAGGCGCTGCCCACATTCGACCCCGATGACGGCACGGTTCGGGTGCTGCACGTGAGCGACATCCACAACAACCCCCAGGCGTTCGATCTCATCGAGCTCCTCGTCGATCAATTCGACATCGACGCCGTCGCTGACACCGGTGACATCACCGACTGGGGAACCGAACCCGAGACCCGCCTACTCGAAAGGATCGGCGAAGTCGGTGTTCCCTACCTGTGGGTACGAGGCAACCACGACTCGGACGCCACCCAACGCGCCGTCACCGCTCAGGCGAATGCAATGGTCCTCGACGGCGAGGCGAGAACCGTGGCCGGTCTTCGGTTCTGGGGTATAGCCGACACCAGGTACACGCCGAACAAGGACCAGCGCACCGGCAAAGATGTGGAACGCGACCAGGCCGAGGCATTCGCGCCCGAGGTCGCCGATCTCCTGGCCGAGGACGAACCGCCGGCCATCGACATCGTCATGGTCCACGACCCCCGGATGGCGGGCGCCATCGGTGGCGACGTGCCACTGGTGCTGGCCGGCCACACCCACGCCGCACGCGAACGCTCGATCGACACGGCCCGCTTGTTGGTAGAAGGATCCACAGGCGGCGCGGGACTACGCAGCCTGCGCGGCGCGGTACCCGAGCCGTTGACGTGCACGGTCCTGTACTTCGACCCCAACACGAAACGCCTTGTGGCCTACGACCGCGTCACCGTTCGGGGCCTCGGCGGCACGGGCGCGCGCATCGAACGGCGCGTGCTCGAACCCGGCGGCCCGGTCGACGAGTGAGTTGAGCAGGCCGAACACCTGACCGAGGTGGACGAGGGCAGTACATCGCCCGGGCCGACATCAAACCCCATTCTGCGGAAAAGCACGCCAAAGCCACGAAGCGTGAGGACGCTCTCTCCGGCCTCTCGCTGCCACGATCCCGCGAGGATCCCGCGGACGGAGCGTGATGGGCGGTGTCGGCTCGTGACGCCCTGTCTCTGCGGACCCCCTCTGACCAGGGGTTATGTGGGACCACCTGACATCAGACGACACCAGATGTACGCCTGATTCCGCCTGAAAAGCGGTAGGTCACCGGATCGATGCCGGTCTCGACCACTCGGGAAAGCGCAGGTCGGAGCGTGCAACGCTCCGATCTGTCGCGCATCGGCGAGAACCCTGGCCGAATGGTCGAACTGCCCGAAGATGCACACTGTTCAAAAAGTGTCGACTTCTGCCCTCGCCACCGGTAGGTTCCGCGACGAAGAACTTTTTGACAAAGGGTGGGCGGGAATGAACGGATTCAAGGCTTTGCTTCGGCGGGCCGCGGTTATCGCATCGACCATGGTGCTGGTGGTCGCAGGCACCGGGGCCCGAGCGTCGGCGGTGCCCAACGGACCCTCCGCCGTGGCGGACTCGTTCTCGTTCGTCAAGGCGGTTGCCTTCGACGCCCTTGCCAACGATACGGCGTTCGCCGGGCTCCCGAGAGTGACGAACACCACTGTGCCGGCGCACGGAACCGCCAGTTGCGGACCCCTCGGCGGGTGCCTCTACACCGCAGAGATCGGCTACACCGGCGCGGACTCTTTCACGTACAC
>JBKJJS010000467.1:0-7298 GCA_046597895.1 Ilumatobacteraceae bacterium | reverse complement strand
ACGTCCTGACTCTCCTCCGGCGGAGGGCATGGGTCGAGATCGTCGGCCTCGACCAGATAGCGCAGGTCGAGATGGGTGTGGCCACGCGGGCCGGGATGAACATCGACGTGGACGAGGCGCGGACCGCCGCCAGGATGGCGCACGGCCAAACCCGTCTCCTCGGTGGCCTCCCGGGCCGCCGCCTCCCACGGTGCTTCGCCTGCCTCGAGATGGCCACCCGGTTGGAGCCACAACCCGAGGCGCTTGTGTTTGTGCAGCACCACGCCCCTGACCCCCACCACGATGGCCGAGCCCGTGACGTGGATCGGATCGGCCACTTCGTCAAAGGGGTGGTCGAGTCGTTCCAGTTCCTGAAGAAATCGAGAGAGCGACACGGCTTCGCGTTCGTCGATCGGGTCTCGCTGAATGAGTTGCGCTTGCAGGGAATGTCGGGTTATTATCACGTACAGCCCAAATATCTGTTGACTTCAACGCTCTGCGTAGGATATCCGATACAAACGGTAACATTATCAAGACTTTTGTGCACATCGCCACACATATCGGTCGAATCCGTGACGGATCGTGTTGGTGTCGGGGTACGGACCGGCAAGGTGGCTTCAATGACGACCGACGCGATCAGCGAACCGAGGACACTCCTCGTGGAGCCCGACACGTTGCTGCGACGCACGTGGGAAGGCGCGCTGCGCGGTCGCGGCCACATCGTGATGGGTACCGGTCTCAAAGATGCTGCCCAGGTGTTGGCGGCATCGTTCCACCCGGATGTCATCGTCTGGAACGCCACCGGCGCCAACGGCGATGGCGGCGTCCGCAACTTGCGTGAGTCCACGGACGCGTACATCGTCGCGGTCGGCACCGAGGTGCCGTCCGAGCGTCGCATCGTGCTCCTCACCGCCGGTGCGGACGCGGTGCTGCCGCTTCCTTGCGCAACCAACGAACTCCTCGCCCAGACCGCGGCACTGTTGCGGCGGCCGCGGGCCGTCATTGTCTCTCCTGCGCCAACGGGCACCCGTCGCCGCTTCGGTCCGCTGGAGATCGACATCGGCCGTCGGGAATCCGTGGTCAACGGTAAGCGTTTGGGAATCACCCGCATCGAGTTCGACATTCTGTCGCATCTGTGCAACCACCCCCAAGAAGTGGTGTCGCGCGACGAGTTGATCGACGCCGTGTGGGGCCCTGACTGGGACGGTGATACCCACATGGTCGACGTGCATGTCTCCAACCTGCGCCGCAAGCTGGAGCAGGCCGCCCCCGGGATTTCGGTCATCCAGACGGTACGGGGACTCGGCTTCCAGTTGTCGTCCGAAGTCGTCGATGGGCTGACGCTGTAGAGCCCGTTGCCGGCCCCGGCCTGGCGTCGGCAGTTCAGTCGTAGCGACCCTCCAGCCACCAACTCCCTCCTTCCAGGGACACGAGCAGGGCGTCGCCGGACGCCGTGAGCACCTGGAAGCGGGCCCGTCGCCGTCGGCGAGCCGGATCCCACCAGCGTTCGTCGGTGGGCCACGGACCAGCCCAGCCGACGATGTCCACCGGGGGCCGCTCACCCCCGTGGCCACCACCACTGCCGCTACCAGAAGGGTCCGGTCCGGTCCAGATGGTGGCGGGAGCGGCGCTCACGGCGCCCCGACCATCCACCCCAACCCGGCGACCGGCGCCGTCGAGGATGTCGATCGGGACCGGTTCGACGGCCACCCACGCCGGCGACGGCGCGGCCAACGTTCCCGGCCATGGATGATCGGGAGGGGTCAACGCCGCCTGACGGGCCGCCGCATCGGCGACATCGGCACCAGTGGCCGGCACCCAGTGGTACCGGTCGCCGGGGTGGCGGCCGCCCTTCCACTCCGGAACGGTGACGGCATCCGGGCCGAGCAACCCTGTGACACGGGCAATGGCTCGGGCCGCGAACTCATCGGCCTGAGTGGCCTCCCCCCAGAACCCGAGCTGACGGCCATGGTCGGCACGGGCCTCCTCCGGCACGAGCCGCAGCAGCACCACGCCCCCTGTGATCCCCCCTGGCTGGCCGACCCATCCGTCGAGTTGCCAGCGCACCCGCTCCACCATGGCAGGAGCCGACAGCCCAGTCCCGCGATGCCAGCGCCGCTCGCTGCGCTCGCCGTGCTCGGACTCCGCCTCCACCAGGAGCCTCGTGCACGTTTCGCCCCGTTCCGCCAGCCGCCCGTGGAGGTCTTCGGCCAGTTGCTTGGCTGAGAACACCAACGGCCCGAGCAGGCTGACGGGATCGTCGAAGGTCTGCGTCACTGTCAGCTCGGGGGGCGGGGACACGGCGAACGGCGGTCGATCATCACCCCCGCCGGCCAGCCGGTGGGCGAACTCCCCTTCGATCCCGAAACGGGCCAGGACATCAGGGGCGGGGAGGCCGCGCAACACCCCGAGCGTGGTAACCCCAAGCCGCTCGAGGAGATCGACCAACTCGAAGGACACCCCGGCCACCGAGTGCAACGATCGCACGCCAAGACCCGCCAGCGAGGCGGCGGTGGAGGCCCGGCCGGGCTCGACCAGTACCGGGGCACCGGAGCGGACGCTGCGCCGGGCGGCCACGGACGCGGCAAACCGGCCGTCGGCGATGCCGACACCGATGCCCTCGACAAGCCCGGCCAAGTCCCCGAGCGCGGCCCGCACGAGACCGTGCACACGGTGGACCAGGGCGAGGTCTCCCCCGCACCAGCGCGAAGGGCCACGAGTGGAGAACACGACCGTGCCTGGTTCGGTCACCTCGACGAGCGGGACGATCTCTCGCAACTGTCGCACGACCGGCTCGAAGTGCCGGGCATCTCGCGCCTGATCCTCGTCGACCAGCACGATGAACGGGCAACGGGCCTGGGCCTCCCGGCGCCGCACCCCGGGCAGCACCCCCTCGGCCGCTGCCGCCCGCGAGACGGCGATGACCCGGTGGTCCCGCAGCACGGCCGCCGCGATCCCCGGGCCGATCCCTCCGGCCCCTCCAGCCCCTCCAGCCCCTGCAGCGGCCATCGCCACCACCGGCCAGTTCGGACACCACACGGCGAGTTGACGCGGCGGGCCACCGGCGTCGCCGGTCCTGTCACTCCGGGCCACTCGATCCACCTCCCCCTCCGCCCCCCGGCGGATTCTCGGCGCGCTCGTACCCGGATTCCGGGTAGATCCGCGCCGAGAGCAGCGTCACGACGGTGCTCGCTCAGCCGGCCCGGGCGACCGGACGTGGTGCGGCGAACTCCGGCACCGCAGTCGCCACCGCAGTCGCCACCACAGTCGGCACTACAGGCGACAGGGGGGCCAACGAGCCGACCGGCCCCGGAAACCACAACTCCACCTGCCGCCGCCGATCGGCCCGACGGCCCGACGATTCGACCGTGGCCCGACGGGCCGTGAGCCGCCCAGTCCCTGCCCCGGCTCCTGACCCCGCCTCCAACCCGGTCCACTGCACCGCGGTGACCCGACACACGACATCGGGGGTGAACCCGCCGGGTGCCCCGACCACCAGCAGTACCCCACCTCGCGACGAGACACGGGCGGCCAGGCGGCGAGCATCACCCGCTCGCACACCGGTCCCCGGTGTCATCAGCACATCGACCCCGTCGGCCACGGCCGCCAAGACGGCGACGAACTGCCCAGCCGCCTCGGCCGACCCGGCCGACTCGGCCGGCGGGGACGACACACGGAACACCCGCTCCATGGCCACCCCCAGTTCCACGGCAGCGGCGGCGCCGAGCGACGGTAGACCGACGATGCCGGTCCACGCCCCCGCGTGCGACGCCGTCGCCGCCAGCGCCAGGCTCAACGACAACGATGCGACTCCCTCGCAACCAACCACGGTCCCCCGGCGCAGCCCGCCGTCAGGGAACAGCGGTGCCAACAACGGGTGGACGGGAAGAATCCGCTCGCCGGCCAGGGCCAGTGGTCGCACGTGTTCCCCGATGGCGCGCAGAGCGTCCAGAGCATTGACGGGCCGGTTCAGTACAGGCATTCCGCCAGAGTAGACGAACGAATGTTCGGCAGCAACCGCTCAGCTATTGAGCGGCCTTCCAGCGCTCCCGAGCCAAGCGGCTGCGCTCCAACAGGTGAGCGGGTACCCGCTTGGCGGCCTCGGACAGCGTCTCGCCGCCAGCTTCTCCACCTGTGGGGGCTGCTGTCGAAGCGGTGCCGCCCGCGTCAGCGGCGTCGACAGCGCTCATCAATTCCTCGATGCTCGGAGGCACCACACCAGGGCGGTAGTAGGTGTAGAGGTCACGCACGATGTCAACGAGGCCATCGGACCAGAACCCCTTGTTGAGGTCGACCGTCACGATGTTGCCGTAGACGTGCACGCCAGCCACTTGGCCCGTATCCAGCAATCGTCTCGCCAGTTCGGCACCCGGCGTGGAGCCGGTGGCCTCGGCCCGCGACGCATACCGCTCATGGCCCATGCCGGTAAGGCTGCGGTTGAGCTCGAAGCGCACAACGCCGGGTGAACGGCTCGGCTTCTCGACGACGGCAACGGGCTGACCCACGGTCACGACGCTAGCCCACCGCCCCGCCTACCATCGTCTCCTGTGCTCACTGCGCATCACTACGCCGATGGTGGCGTCACCCACAGCGTCGACCCGGCATCGCTCACCGAACGGAACGCCAGCGGGTTCACGTGGGTCGACATCTTCGACGGTGACGAGGCGGACTTCCGCCACGTTCGCGAGGCGTACGGGCTCACGGTGCTCGCGCTCGAGGAGGCGGAGCGCCGCGCGCCGCGCCCGACGCTGCAACGCCACCATGGCTTCATCTACCTGGTGGCCTTCTCGTCCACTCTCGCCGAGATCGACCTGTTCGTCGGACCCACGTGGCTCGTCTCCGTGCGCCGTCACGACGAAACGAACGCCGAGTGGGACCCGACCCAGGCACAAGCTCGTTTCGAGCGCGTCGCTCTGGAGACACCGGCCGTCGGGCTGTTCCTCGCCACGATCCTCGACGAACTGGTCGACGGGTACTTCGAGGCCACCGACGCCGTCGAGGACCGACTGGAGAGTCTCGAGGAACTCGTGTTCACCGAGGAGTTGGGTCAGGAACACGAGATCCAGCGCCGGTTGTTCGACATCCGGCGCGACCTGCTGCTGTTCCGGCGAGCCATCGTCCCCCTACGCGACGTGATGGGTACGTTGCTGCGCCGCGAAGTCGACTGGATCACTGGCGACGCGCTCTACCAACTCCAGGACACGCACGACCACCTGTTGCGGGTCATCGACCTCGTCGATACCGAACGTGAGCTCATGGGCAACGCCATGGAAGCCCACCTGGCCATCATCTCGAACCGGATGAACGACGTGATGAAGCAGCTCACGGCGTGGGGTTCCATCGTGTTCGGCGCCACGCTCATCGCCGGGATCTACGGCATGAACTTCAAGCACATGCCGGAACTCGACTGGTGGTTCGGTTACCCAATGGCACTCGGCATGATGGCCGCCCTCGGTGCAGCGTTGTACCGGGTGTTCCGGCGTTGGAACTGGTTGTAGCGCGGTCAGCGGTCAGCGGGTGGCGCGGCGGACCCGGCGCACCACGACCGCGGCGGCCACGGCAAACGCCACGCTCACCACGGCCAGCACGATGTGCACGACCTTGAAACCGGTGGACCGTTCGTCGTCGCCCACGGTGTTCCAGATCCGCGTGCCCCACACCCATAACGTCCAGATCGAGAATGCGTAGAGCAGGACCGATTGGCGCCGAGTCATGGACTGCACGGTATCGGCGACGGAGAACTACCGTCAGCGGCCATGGCTGACGGCTCACTCGACACGTTCACCGCGGAGGCCCGCACCTTCTTGGACGCCAACGCGCCCCGCAAGGAAGCGGAGAAGAAGTTCGTCTGGGGCCAGGGCACCGACACCGTCGGAATGTTCGAGGAGAAGGCTCGCGACAAGGAGATCGCCGACCTCACCAAGGCCAAGGCGTGGCGGGCCACGAAGTTCGACGCCGGGTTCGGCTGGATCACTGGTCCGAAGCAGTACGGCGGCAGCGAGCAGCCGGGCACGCACCAGCGGGCGTTCGACTCCCTCGAGGCGGAATACCACGTGCCGGCCGGGTCTCACTTCGCCATCGGGCTCGGCATGGTCGCCCCGACGATCCTCGCTCACGCCACCGACCATGCCCGCGACCTCTACCTGCAACAGCTGTACCGAGGCGATCTCGTGGCCTGCCAGCTGTTCTCCGAGCCAGGAGCAGGGTCAGATCTGGCGTCGCTGCAGACCAAGGCCGAGCGTGACGGCGAGGAGTGGGTCATCACCGGCCAGAAGGTGTGGACATCCGGCGCCCACTACTCCGACATCGGAGAGATCATCGCCCGTACCGATCCCGATTTGCCCAAGCACAAGGGCCTCACGGGTTTCATCGTCGACATGAAGGCCCCCGGCGTGGAAGTGCGCCCGCTGCGCCAGATGACGGGTGGTGCCAGCTTCAACGAGGTGTTCTTCCACGAGGTTCGGGTGCCCGACGATCATCGTCTTGGCGACATCAACAACGGCTGGAATGTGGCGCTCACCACGCTGATGAACGAGCGGGCAGCCATCGGCGCCGGCGGTGCGGGAGGCGGCACGGGCGGTCTCGTCGCCCGCGTCATCGAGATGGCCCGCCACTACGGCTTGACCAACGATCCCCTCGTGCGCCAACGGTTGGCCGACCTCATCATCAACACCCGCGTCACCGGCTACAACAACCAGCGGGCCATGGACAAGATTCGCTCCGGCCAACTGCCCGGCCCGGAGATGTCGATGGCGAAGCTGGCCGGTTCACTCAACCTGCAGCGCATGAACGACACGGTGCAGGCGCTGCTCGGTCCACGCCTCGTGGTGGACTCGGGCGAGTGGGGCACCTACTCGTGGGGCCAGCTCACGCTCGGGGCGCCCGGTGGGCGCATCGCCGGCGGCAGCGACGAGGTCATGCGCAACATCGTCGGCGAGCGGGTACTCGGACTGCCCAAGGACCTGGGTATCGACTCCAAGTCTCCGTTCCGGGATCTCAAGGTCGGCACCCAGAAGTAGCGCCGACGGCGCCCAGTCGCCCAGTCGCCCAGTCGCCCAGTCGCCCAGTCGCCCAGTCGGCACCACAATCTCGCAAAAGGGTCGCGCAAATGGGCCGGGGCCGGGGCACGAGGCCGGGTGGGCTCAGTCGCGGCGGCGACGAACGTGGCGAAACAGCGGCGGGGTTAGCGGGTGGCGAAACGGCGGCGGCGGGCCACGGACCACAGCCCGAAGCCGGCCGCGAACACGAGGATTCCGGCCAACACGATGGTCCATGCGTTGGAACCACCGCTGCTGATGACCCCCGGTACGGTCGTCTGC
>JBKJJS010000449.1:0-3539 GCA_046597895.1 Ilumatobacteraceae bacterium | reverse complement strand
AGGCCTTCAGGACCGGTTCCTTGGCCTCATGGCCGAACTCGCCACACCGGAGGCGAGGCGGCGCTACATCGCCACGTTCTATACCTCCCGATTCTGGGCTCATCCAGGAGCGTTCCTCGAACGAGGGGATGCCCCGGGGAGGTTCGGCGGCTCGGCCGCCGTGGACTTCCACTCCGAACCGTTCGCTGGCGCGGCCGCGCTTCGGGCGAGCTTTGGTGGCTACGAGAGTTCGTTCAACCCAGCGGCGCGAAGCGGAACCGCGCTCATGGGTCGTAACGAGCGCACGTTGACGTTGATCCTGTTCGGTACGAGCGACCACGTGATCTATCCCGGCTTCGACCGCATGGCGGCGATGACGTTCACCCGACACGTCGGGCCGTTTCTCCTGCGGGACTGTGGCCACTTTGTGCCGTGGGAGGCTCCCCACGCCCTCGTGTCCGGCACGGTCGCGCTGTGCAGCGATCTGCTCGGCGCGGCGAATCGCTGAGTCACTCAGCTCCAGTCGCGATCGCCGACCTCGAGCCGTTTGGCGGTTTCGGTGCGCTTGGCCGAGCGGAAGACCACCGTGAAGACAGTGACCAAGCCGACAACGAGCAAGGCCCAGACGGCGTACTGAAGGGTGCCACCACGGTCGCCGGCGCTCTCGGGTGCGGTGCCGCAGTTGGGGCGCACCACCCCGGGCTTGGCACAACTGGTATCGGCGTCGCTCGGGAGGGTGACGGCAACGCTGGTCGGCGGGACCGCGGCGGGATTGTCGCCCGCGCATGCGGGCAGCGTCATCGCCAGCGCGACGAGGGCAATGATCGAGAGGAGGGTCCGGCGCACAGGTCCATCGTGTCACGGGTCCGGTGGAGACGGGAATCGCCGGATTATGGTCGGCAGGTGACTCTTGACACCACACCTGGCGACGACACGCCCGAAGGGTCCGAATCCGCCATCGGCGGGCACGATTCGTACGACACGGTGCTGGTGGTGGACTTCGGCGCCCAATACGCCCAGCTGATCGCTCGGCGTGTGCGCGAGGCCAACGTGTACTCCGAAATCGTGCCGCACACGATCACGGCCGCCGAGCTCGCCGCCCGGCATCCGCAAGGAATCATCTTGAGCGGAGGACCGAAGAGCGTCCATGTCGCGGGGGCGCCGGCCCTTGATCCGGCCGTGTACGACCTCGGCATCCCGATTCTCGGTATCTGTTACGGCGCTCAGCTGATCGCCCAGCAGTTGGGGGGCGAGGTCGCCCGAACCGATCGGGGCGAGTACGGCGGCACCGATCTCACCGCGACCGGGCAACAAAGTGTGCTTGGCATCATCGACCAGCGCGTGTGGATGAGCCATTCCGACTCGATCGTGCGCGCCCCCGCGGGCTTCGCGGTCACGGCCCGCACGAACGAAGCGCCGGTCGCCGCGCTCGAGCACGAGGGCCGCAGGATCCATGGCGTGCAGTTCCATCCGGAGGTGGTCCACACCCCACGCGGCCAGGAGCTGCTCAGGAGTTTCCTGTTCGACGTGTGTCGGTGCCGACCATCGTGGAACATGGCGTCGATCATCGAGACGGAAATCGCCAAGGTGCGAGCACTCGTCGGCGAGGGTCGAGCCATTTGTGGACTCTCCGGCGGCGTCGACTCGGCCGTCGCGGCGGCACTCGTGCACCGCGCCATCGGTCACCAGCTCACGTGTGTCTACGTGGACACCGGGCTGATGCGCAAGGGCGAGTCGGAGCAGGTGGTCGAGACGTTTCGGCGTCATATGGGCATCGAACTCATCCACGTAGATGCCGGTGACCGCTTCTTCGCGGCGCTGGCGGGGGTGACCGAACCGGAGCAGAAGCGCAAGATCATCGGGGAGTTGTTCATTCGCATCTTCGAGCAGCACACCGGTGGAGTGACTGACGCCGAGTTCCTCGTCCAGGGCACGCTGTACCCGGACATCATCGAAAGTGGCGGGGTGCACGGAACCGCCGCGGTCATCAAGAGCCACCACAACGTGGGGGGTCTGCCCGAGGACATGACCCTCCGGCTCGTGGAGCCACTGCGTGACCTGTTCAAGGACGAGGTCCGCAAGGCCGGCCTCGAACTCGGTCTTCCCGACGAGATCGTCTGGCGCCAACCGTTCCCCGGACCGGGCCTTGGGGTGCGCATCATCGGCGAGGTCACGCGTGAGAACGTGGCGATGCTGCAGGAAGCCGACGCCATCGTGCGTGAGGAGATCCACCTCGCTGGGCTCGAACGGGAAATCTGGCAGGCCTTCGCGGTCCTACCCGACATTCGATCCGTCGGCGTGATGGGTGACGAGCGCACGTACGCGCACCCCGTGATCATCAGGGCCGTGACGAGCGACGATGCGATGACCGCCGACTGGGCCCGCCTTCCCTACGACCTTCTCGACCGGATGGCCAGCCGGATCGTCAACGAGGTCCCAGGGGTGAACCGGGTGGCCTACGACATCACGTCCAAGCCGCCCGGCACCATCGAGTGGGAGTAGGCCGAGTGGGAGTAGGCCGAGTGGGAGTAGGCCGGCCGGGCCTTGCATGGTTCGCAACCCGTTCGTAATATTTGGTAGGGTGCGGATCCTCATGGTGCGGAGAAGTCGACGTTCGCGTTTTCTTGGGTCATTGCTGGTTGCCGTCACCCTTGTCGGGGGGGCGCTCGACGTCGGCACGGCTCCCGCCAGAGCGGACGAGGTCGACGATCTGAAGCGCCAGGCGGCTGCCGTGGCCGATCAGATCGAGAAGGTCGGCGAGGAACTCGACTTCGTCGCGGAGGAATACGTCGTCGCCGTCGACGAGGCGCGACAGCTCGATCTCGACCTGGTGAAGAGCACGGCTGAGGTCGACGGACTGCGTATCGAACTCGACGATGTCCGGGTCGCCCTACGCGAGTTCGCCGTGAAGACCTTTGCCTCGGGTGGTCAAGGCGGCGGACTCGGTGGCCTCCTCGGCGGCACCCGGGAGCTCGCCGACACGGTCGTCAAACAGCAGTACACCGAACTGGCGCTCAACTCGGGACAGGAAACCAGCGATGAGCTGGAATCCAAGGTGGCGCAACTTCGCGTCGCCGAGAAGAGGCTTCAGCGGCAACGGGACCGCAAGGACGAGCTGGTCGCCTCGCTCGACACGAAGCGGCAGGCAGCCGAGGAGAAAGAACGCGAGCTGCTGGCGCTGCAGGGTCAGACCGATGTCGATCTCGCGCAGGCGCTCGTCGAAGAACAACAGCGACGCGAAGCGGAGGCAGCTCGGCAGGCCGAAGTGGACTTCGAGCGGATCAAGGCCGAGGCCAAGCGGGAAGCCGAGAACAACCGGTCCAGCGGTGGTTCCAACAGCGGTAGCGGCTCAACGACGAAGCCGAAGGGCGACTCCGGCGCCGGCGGGCGTGGTGGTGGTGGCTCGTCGGGCGGTTCCGGTGGTGGCGGTTCTGGTGGTGGTGGTTCCGGTGGTGGCGGTTCTGGTGGCGGAGATACCGGTGGCAGTGGTTCTGGTGGCAGTGGTTCTGGCGGTGGTGGTTCTGGTGGTGGTTCTGGTGGTGGTTCTGGTGGTGGTGATA
>JBKJJS010000183.1:0-12421 GCA_046597895.1 Ilumatobacteraceae bacterium | reverse complement strand
CGTTCGCCTGCGTGAGCGCGCCATAGTAGGCGGCCAGCGCTGGCGCGGCGCCGACGGCGGCGGCCAGATCGTCCTTGATCTCGTCGTACGGTCGGTGGAGGAAGATGAACCACTGCGGGCCCTCGGAGTACTCCGCTCGGACGACGCCGGTGTCGAGACCTGGTGTGGCGCTGAGCAGCGCGGCGGTGATCTCCACCGGCAGCGTTGTCGGGTCGAGCTCGTCCAGGCGGACACACGGGGTGCCGTCCTGCGCGGTGACGATGCCCCCGTTTGACTGGGGATTGAGCTGGTTAGCCACGTCGGCGAATGAGGCGCCGGTGTCGAGTTGGGCGTCGGCCGCCACTGCCGCTTCCTCCGATGCGAGTGCCATGAAGCGCAGACACATGAACCCGGTCTGCTCGGGATCACGGTATTGCTGCTCCAGGTTCGAGGGAGGAGGAGCCGTCACGGCACCGATGGCGTCGATGGCGGCGCCGTAGTCGAGCAGCAAGGTCCTGGACGATTCGGAGAGCGCATCCCATTGCTTCCGGCGGGCGGGGGTGAGGTTGGGCTCGATCTGCCCCTTCACCGCCGTGCGAGAGGCCGTGAGATCGACCCCGAAGTCGGCAGCGACGGACTGGGCGACCCGCGTCTGAATGAGCCCGGTGAGCGCGTCGCGGGCGTCGTTGCCGACGAGTCCGGTCTGCCTCAGGGCGTCCAGCGTGTCGTTCGGAGTGTCACCTTCGGCGGCGTCGGCCGCACCAGCGACGTCAGACGGTGTCAGGAGCAGCCCGACGAGCGCGTGGGCAATCGGTACGCCGTTCACACGGGCGGCCACCGAGCCCTCCAACGGCGAGCAGGATGACAACGTCAGGGCGGCGGCGAGCACGACGGCGATCACGGGGAGTCGGCGGGTCACGGCGGGCCACGCTACCCGGCAGGTACCAGCTCGCGCAGGAAGGCGACGAGCTGGACGGCGGGGTCGGCACCCTTGCGCAGGGGGACTACGACCTGGCGGAGATCCTCTTTATAGATGGCGTCCTTCGAGAGCCGCCGCAATCGCATCGTCTCGCTCGCCCTCAGATCGAGCGGGGCGATACGGGCCTGGCCGGCGACCAGAGAGATCTCCCGCAGGCCGAGCCGGTGGCACTCGGCCCGCAGACTGCCCACGGCCAGGAGGGCGTCGGCGGCCCTCGGCAGGGGGCCGTAGCGGTCTACCCATTCGGCGCGGATGTCATCGACTTCGGCATCAGTGGTGACGCCGGCCAGGCGACGATAGGCCTCGAGTCGCAGCTCCTCCTTCGTGACGTAGTCCGAGGGGAGGAACGCGTCGGTGGGCACGTCGAGCTTGACCTCGGCAGGCGCCTTGACCTCCTCGCCCTTCAACTCCGCCACTGCTTCGGTGACCATCTGACAGTAGAGGTCGTACCCGACGGCGGCGATGTGGCCGGACTGCGCCGCGCCGAGGATGTTGCCGGCCCCACGGATCTCGAGGTCCCGCATGGCGATCTTGAAACCGCTGCCGAGGTCGGTGGCCTCCCCGATGGTCTTCAGCCGCTCATACGCGTCCTCGGACAGGGCTTTGTCCCGGGGATGGAACAAGTAGGCGTACGCCCGGTGATCGCTGCGCCCGACCCGGCCCCTGAGTTGGTGCATCTGGCCGAGGCCGAGGAGATCGGCGCGCTCAACGACGAGCGTGTTCACCGTCGGCATGTCGATGCCGCTCTCGATGATGGTGGTGCACACGAGCACGTCGTAGCGACCCTCCCAGAAGTCCAGTACCACCTGTTCCAGCGTGCCTTCGTCCAACTGACCATGGGCTACCGCGATCCGTACTTCCGGGACGAGTTCGCGTAGACGCGCCGCGCACTCGTCGATCGACTGCACCCGGTTGTGTACCCAGAAGACCTGACCTTCGCGCAGCAGTTCGCGCCGGATGGCCTCGACGGCAACCCGTTCGTCGTACTCGCCGACGTAGGTGAGGATCGGCTGGCGGTCGGCCGGCGGAGTCTGCAAGAGCGAGAGATCGCGGATGCCCACGAGCGACAACTCGAGCGTGCGGGGGATCGGCGTAGCGGACATCGTGAGTACGTCCACGTCCACCCTGAGCTTCTTGATCAGCTCCTTGTGGGTCACGCCGAATCGCTGCTCCTCGTCCACCACGAGCAGGCCCAGGTCCTTGAACTTGATCTTGTCGGTGAGGAGCCGATGGGTACCGATGACACAGTCCACCTCGCCGGTGGCCAACCCGTCGACGACCTTACGAGCCTGAGCGGGAGTGAGGAAGCGCGACAGCACCTCGACGCGGATGGGGTAGCCCGCGAACCGGTCGGCGAACGTGGTGCCGTGCTGCTGAGCAAGCAGCGTGGTGGGTACGAGCACCGCGGCCTGCTTGCCGTCCTGGATGGACTTGAACGCCGCCCGAATCGCCACCTCGGTCTTGCCGAACCCGACATCCCCGCACAGGAGGCGGTCCATCGGGTGGTCCCGCTCCATGTCGGCCTTGACCTCGTCGATGGCCCGCTTCTGGTCAGGGGTCTCGACGTACGGGAAGGCGTCCTCCATCTCGGTCTGCCACGGTGTGTCGGCCGGGAACGCATGGCCGGTGGCGTTGACCCGTCGCTGGTACAGCACGACGAGTTCCTGGGCCACCTCCTGCACGGCGGAGCGGACACGAGCCCTGGCCTTCGCGAAATCGGCGCCGCCCATGCGGTGCAGCGTGGGCGCCTCGCCACCCACGTATTGGCGGATGGCGTCGATCTGGTCCGACGGGACGTACAGCTTGTCGGTGCCCTTGTATTCGAGCAGGAGGTAGTCCCGTTCAGCGCCGCCGATGGCCCGCTTGACCATGCCGGCGTACCGCCCGACACCGTGCTGGTAGTGCACGACGTAGTCGCCGGGCTTGAGGTCTTCGAAGATCCCCGCACCCTGACGCTTGCGGGGGCGAGGCTGACGGTGGGCACGCCGCCGGCCCGTCAGGTCAGCCTCGGCGATCACCGAGAGCTTGGCCGAAGGGATCGAGGCGCCGGTGTGGAGCGGGGCGACGGTGATGTAGCCGCCGGGCCTGGAGAAGTCGAGCGCGGCCTCTGGATCGTCCAGCCCGACCAGGCGGAAGTCGAGTTCGTGGTCGAGCAGCATCGAGTGGAGTCGTTGCGCCGAGCCCGTCCCTTCGGCCGCCACCACCACTCGGTACTTGTCGACCAGCAGCGTCTTCATCCGGTCCGTGAAGCCCTTGCCGTCGCCGACGATCGGTCCCCAGGTGGACGCCGCCACTGCGGGAGCATCGGGTGCCTCCGGGGTCGGCACGATCGAGAGCGCCGACGCTCCGGCGGCACCGGCGAGCAGTCGATCCATGTCGACGTGAAGTCGGGGAAACGTCTCGTCGGCCTTCCTGCCCCAGGTGGTGGCGAGCGCGCGGGCGAGATCGTCCTCCTCGGCGAGAAGGTCTGCCGCCCGGTCGCGCATACGACGCGGCTCGATGAGCACGATGCGGGCATCCGCAGGGAGGGCATCGGTGAGGAGTTGCTCATGTGGAGACAGCCACGGCACCCAGCTCTCCATGCCGTCGAACAGGGCGCCGTCGGCGAGCCGTTCCCATTGCTCCCGCCCCCACGGTTCCCGACCGACGAGGTCACCTGCCTGTTCCCGCAACGCGTCGGTCATCACCAGCTCGCGCGCCGGGAAGATCATCGCCTCAGACACGTCGGCCACGGAGCGCTGGTCGTTCACGGCGAAGGTGGTGAGCCGGTCCACCTCGTCGCCCCACAAGTCGATCCGGATGGGTTCATCGGCCGTCGACGGGAACACATCGACGATGGCTCCGCGGCGAGCGACTTCGCCGCGGTGCTCCACGAGTTCCTCCCGCCGGTAGCCCATGATGACGAGCTGCCGCACGAGGTCGTCGGGGTCGAGGATGGCGCCCTGGCGTACGACGATCGGATCGAGCGTCGTGGTGCCAGGGGCGAGCCGCTGCAACAGCGCCCTGACCCCGCCGACGACGAAAGCTGGGCAACGATCAGGGTCCCGGAGACGCCACAGCACCTCCATCCGCCGGCCCATGGTTTCCACGGCCGGCGACACGCGTTCGAAGGGCAGTGTCTCCCACGCCGGGAATAAGGCGACGTCTCCCGCCGGTAGGAACTGGCTGAGGTCGTCGTAGAGCTGGCCAGCCATCGTGCCCGTCGGAGTGATGACCACATAGGGCTTTCGCCCAGACCGGTGGGCCAGTCCGGCGAGGACGAGGGGCCTGGCGGCCTCGGGGACCGCCAGCACGGCGTTGGCGCGGCCGCCGACCGCCGAAAAGGCGGATTCGTCACGAAGCAGCGGGGGGAGTGAGGCCAGACGCATGGGCTCGGTCAAGGTTAGTGTGGGCCGACGGGCGTCAGGCGCCGTTGAACTGGCGCATTGCGGCATCCAGTCCCTCGCCGATGACCATCTCGACGGCATCTGCCGCCCGCTCCACGGTCACGTCGAGGAGTTCGCGTTCCGGCTTCGGGATGCGCGAGAGCACGTGCCCGACGCCGTCATCCTTCGTCGGCGGCTTGCCGACCCCGATTCGCACGCGCAGGAAGTCCTGGCTCTTCACGTGTTGGGTGATGGACCGCAGGCCGTTATGGCCGGCCAACCCGCCGCCGGCCTTCACCCGGAGCGACCCTGGCGGCAGGTCCAACTCGTCGTGGACGACGATGATCTGATCCGGGTTCTCGATGCCGTACCGGCGCACGAGGGCAGAGACGGCCTCGCCCGACAGGTTCATGAACGTCATCGGGAAGGCCAGCACAGCCCGTTGATCGTCGAATCGCACCTCGGCCACTTTGGCCCGGTCGCGGCCAGCCTTGAGCGACGAGCCGACTCGGGCCGCCAATAGTTCGACGACTTCGGCACCGACGTTGTGGCGGGACCTGGCGTATTCCTTACCCGGGTTCCCGAGACCGACGATCAGCCAGTCGAACGGGGTGCCTCGCTTGGCCGCACGTTCGCGGCCGAACAGGCTCACGCGCCCTCGGCGGCCTCGCCGTCGGCTGCGCTGCCCTCGGCCGGTGCGGTCTCTTCGATGGCGCTGGCCAGCCCGGACGTGACCACGGCCATGCCGGGGTCGCCGAGAGCAGAGGAGCCGGCCGGGATGACGACATCGGAGAGGTGGATGACCTGGCCGGGCTGCATGTCAGTGATGTCGATGAGGATCTCGTTGGGCATGTGGTTCGGGGTGGTGGTCACTTCGATGTGGTCGATGGCGGGATCGACGAAACCGCCGGCGTTGACGACAGCCTTGGCCTCACCGATGAGCCGGATGGGCACGCTGACCGTGATCGCTTCGTCGAGGTCGACACGGAGAAAGTCGATATGACTCACCGTGCGGCGGACGGGGTGGCGCTGGATCTCCTTGATGAGGGCGGCGAACGACTGACCGTCGACCTGGAGGCTGAGCACCGTGTTCATACCGGCCAGGCCCGACACGACGTGGCGGAGCTCGCGCCGCTCCACCGTCACGGAGATCGGCGAGATGCCGTGGCCGTACACGACTCCGGGGATGTGATCCTGTGTCCGGAGGCGCCGCGACTCAGCGGAACCCGTCTGGCGACCGGTGGTAGCGACGAGGACGTTGTCGGGCATGGCAGGGATCTCCAGATCGAGTGACGCACTGGCGTCGGCAAACGGCAGTCAACGCTACCGGCTGAGACCCAGAAAACGGAACCTGAACTCCGCGGCGGTCAGGCCTGGTTATCGCCGCCGAAGATCTCGCTCACGCTGGTGTCGTCGAACACGGCGGACAGCGCGTCGGCGATGATTCGGGCGACGGACAGCACCTCGATCTTGTCGATCTGCTTCTCCGGCGGCAGGGGGAGCGTGTTCGTGATGATCACTCGGCTGATCGGGGCGTTCTTCAGGCGGTCGACTGCGGGGCCCGACAGCACGCCGTGCGTGGCCATGGCCCAGACCTCCGTGGCACCGCGCTCCATCAACAGTTCGGCGGCCGACACGATGGTGCCGCCGGTGTCGATCATGTCGTCGGTGAGGATGCACAGGCGCCCCTCGACCTCGCCGATGATCTCCTTCGCCTGGGCAACGTTTGCCGTGCCCTTCGGACGCCGCTTGTAGATGAACGCCAGGTCAGCGCCCTTGTCGTGGAGGTGCTGCGCCATACGCTCGGCGACCTTGATACGCCCGGAATCCGGCGACACGATCACAGGTTGGTCGGCGTGCTCCCGCACGTACGCCTCGATCACCGGTGTGGCCGTCAGGTGGTCGACAGGGCCGTCGAAGAACCCCTGAATCTGGCCGGAGTGGAGATCGATGGACACCATTCGTTTGGCCCCGGCGGCCTTGAACAGGTCGGCGACGAGTCGGGCGGTGATCGGTTCTCGTCCCTCGGCCTTACGGTCTTGTCGGGCATAGCCGTAGAACGGGCACACGGCCGTGATGCGTTTGGCCGAGGCCCGCTGCGCGGCGTCGATCATGATGAGTTGCTCCATGATCGAGTCGTTGACCGAGCGTCCGTCGCAGCCGTAGTGCGTCTGCATGATGAACACATCGGTGCCTCGGATGCTCTCGCGGAACCGGGGCCTGATCTCGCCGTTCGCGAAGTCGACGAGTTGTGGGTCGCCGAGCGCAGTATCGAGGTGGTTTGCCACCTCGTGGGCGAGTGCGGGGTGGGTCCGACCGGAGTAGAGCGCGAGCCGCTTGGTCGTGACCTTTTCCATCATTCGCTCCCCTTTGTGCTGGACCGCCGGGGCGCCGTCAGTCCGATCGACCAGTGTAGAACGGCCCGGTCGTGACGCCCTCGCCGACGGCCGCCCCGGGTGCGAGATGGGCGAACGGCCCGACGGAGGCGCCCGCCCCGATCTCGGCTTCGTAGCCGACCGTGTTTTGGACCGTGCACTCGGGTCCGATCACGCAGTCCACGAGACGCGTGTCGGGGCCGATCTCGCTGCCCGCCCCGATCACGGTACGCCCTTGGAGGATCGTGCCGGGGAAGAGCGTCACGTCCCGCTCGAGGTCGACGGTGACGTCGATGAACGTCTGGCGCGGGTCGAGCATCGTGACGCCGCTGAGGAGCCAGCGCCGGTTCGTACGGGCTCTGAGCTCCCGTTCGGCCAGTGCAAGTTGCCACCGGTCGTCGACGCTCTGGGTCTCGGTGGAGTTGTCGGCAAGGACAGTCCCGACTCGGTGGCCCATGGCGGCGAGGACCTCGATGACCTGCGCAAGTGACGGGTCGCTCTGGCCGTTACGGTCCGGGGTGAGGCGGTCGGGGGTAAGGCGCCGTAGCGAGGGTGCCAGCAGGTCTCGCCGAAACGCATAGATCGAGGTGCTGCACTCCGTGATCGAGAGTTCCTCGACCGACGCCACCCGCGGTTCGACGATGCGCAGGACCCGCCCTTCGCCCTGTTTGGAAGGGGCGCGCACGATCCGACCGAATCCGGTGGGGTCGTCGCGCACAGTGGTCAGCACTGTCGCGGCGTATCCACTCGCTTCGTGGCGGGCAACGAGGTCGGTGACCGTGTCGGCCCGCAGCAACGGTGTGTCGCCGGGGAGCACGACCACGGTGGACGTGTCATCGAGGTCGTCGGAGTCGAACGTGGAGAGCCCCACCGCGGCGGCGTCGGCGGTACCCCGCGGAACGTGCTGCTCGGCGAAGGTGACGTTCGCCCAGTTCGGAGCGAGTTCCTGCACCTTTTTCGTCACGCGTTCGGCGTCCTGGCCGACGACGACCACCGTTCGCTCGACGGTGACCCCCTCGAGGGCGTGCAGGACGTGGAGCACCATGGGGCGGCCACAGATGAGGTGGAGCGGCTTGGGACGATTGGACCTCATGCGGGTGCCGTCGCCCGCTGCGAGCACGATGGCCGAAATCGGCATACCTGTGTTCTAGCGCCTCGACAGCAACGACGGGTGGAGGGCCGTTGGAGGACGGGTTCGGGGGAGAGGGCTCGAACCCCTATTCACGGAACCAAAATCCGTTGTCCTGCCAGTTGGACGACCCCCGAGGGCGACCAACAGGGTATCTGGACGCCTCCCACATCTTCTCGTGATTCGTCGCCGGCAGCCGGTAGCGTGGCGGGCCTTATGGGTTCGCTGATCAAGAAGCGTCGCAAGCGCATGCGGAAGAAAAAGCACAAGAAGATGCTCCGTCGTACGCGGCACCAGCGTCGCAAGTAGCGCCGCACTCCACGCCATCGTTGCCCGACCGCCCGGTCACGGGCGGTCGGTGCGCGTCACGACCACATTCGCTCCCGGGAGCATGGCGGCGAGTCCGTCGTGCCGGCCGTCGAGGAACCAGGTCGACCCGCTCCCTGCGAGGCGTGGGCGGGTACCGGCCGCCGCGGCAATGCGGTCCCGCCATGCCGCGAGCTCCGGCACCACGATCAGCGCGGCTGGTTCGAGGTCGTTGCCGTGCTCGCCGAAGGGTCCTCCGGCCGCGTCCCACGCCTGATAGATCTCCGCGGTCGGGCACGCCAGCGGAGGAATGACGAGGGTGAAGGTCCGGTCAGCGGGGTTCGTCGACTCGACCACGTCGCCGATGCCACTCACGCGGGCCGAGCCGCCGACGAGGCAGAACGGCACGTCGGCCCCGACTGCCGCTGCTCCTGCGACATCGGTGTAGCCCGCCCAGCGCAGTACGGCGGCGGCGTCCGCCGATCCGCCGCCCAGGCCACCGCCGTGCGGGATGCGTTTGTTGATGTGGATATGGGCGCGACGGCCCACCAACGCCAGCGCGTGGGCCACGATGTTCGTGCCGTCGGTCGGCACGCCGTGCGAATATGGCCCGGACACTGAGATTCCTTGACCGTCGGGGTCGACGGTGAGCACATCGTGCAGGGCCAGCGTCACCATCTCGGCGGCGATGAGGTGGTAGCCGTCCGGGCGTCGCCCCGTGACCCGCAGTGTCAGGGTGAGTTTGGCGGGAGCTCGCAACACGAGTGGCCGAGACATCGGGTCACCGCGGGCGAGCGACGGCGGCCAGGCGGCCCCACGCCACGATGTCGAGTTCCTCCGCCCTCGCTGTCGGGTCGATCGCCGCTTCCTCGAACGCGGTCGGTTCGACGAGGTCGGCGAGCGACCGACGCAGCATCTTGCGGCGCTGGCCGAACCCGGCTTTCACGAGTCTGAAAAGCCATGCACGGTCGATCTCCGGTCCTACCGCCGGTGTGGGGCGCCGCACGATTCGCACGAGCGCAGAGTCCACGTTGGGACGCGGGAGGAAGACGGTTGGGGGCACGGTTGATACGAGTGACCCGGTCGCCCAGTACGCCACCTTCACGCTCACGGCTCCATAGGCCGGGGTGCGCGGCGAGGCCACCAGTCGCTCTCCGACTTCTTTTTGGACCATGACCAGCATTCGGTCGATGCATGGCACGTCGTCGAGCACATCGGCCACCAACGGCGTCGCGACGTTGTAGGGCAGGTTGGCGACGAGCGTCCATCGGGTGGCTCCTGCGAGCGCTTCGCTCCAGTCCATCCGCATCGCGTCCGCGTGGAGGATGGAAACGTTCGGACAACCGGCGGTGTTCGTCGCGAGCAACGGGATGAGGTGCTGGTCGATCTCCACGGCCAGTACGTCCGCCCCTGTCTCGGCGAGGGCGAGCGTGAGCGAACCCAATCCTGCGCCGATCTCGACGACGTGATCACCAGGGCCGACCTCGGCCAACCGGGCGATGCGGCGCACCGTATTGGCATCCACGACGAAGTTCTGTCCGAGCGAGCGACGCGGCGCCAGACCGTGCTCGTTGAGTTGGGCGACGGCCTGGCCGCGCCCGATGGTCATCCGTCACCGGCGGATGCGGTCACCAGCGGATACGGACAGGAACCGGAGCCTCGGCGAGGTCCGAGAGTTCGACGAACAGCGAACTGTCGAGCACGATGAGGATGCCGTCGGACATCCGGGTGCGGATGACCAGGCACTCCACCTTCTCGCCGTTATCGGTGTTCTCGACGGTGATGCGGGTGCGATCGGGGAGGAACGACACCTCACAGAGTTGTTCGGAGAGCGGTGGGAACGTCTTGAAGCTCCCGAGCCCGCCCCGTGTGAAGGACTCCTCGAGGGGCGGTCCGGTGGCTTCGCCGGCGACAGGAGGCGACGCCTCGCCCGGGCCAGACAGGTAGCCGGGCGGGGTACCCGGGCCAGCGACCAACGCCGCTGACTTGCTGGCGCCAGTGGCATTCGCGAGCGCACCACCGATATCGGCGGCCGCCACGCTCGGAGCGGCGATGGGGTTGTCGCGCTTGGCCCACCAGAGTGCGGGGAGTGCGACCATCGTGAGGAGCCCGGCGATGAGCAGACGGCGGCGGTCGTAGATGCTCAAGGACGTGTATCTGCTCACGCTCGGCCCTCTCCGTTCGCTCGTCCCATGTTCCTCCGACCAGTCCTCGCGCGGTGGAGGCACCGTGCCCCAGCCGTCCACTTGACGAACACGTTACGAAATGGGGAGCCGGAACGCAACGGCAGCGTTGCGATCTGTCGTGGCGGCGATGTCCTCGAGTGAGCGGCCCGTCGCCTCCGCGAGGCCCGCCGCCACGAACGGAACGAAGGCCGGGTGGTTCGACCGACCGCGGTGGGGGATAGGTGCGAGGTATGGCGCGTCGGTCTCCACGAGCATGCGGTCGAGTGGGCAGAGCCGGGCGGCTTCGCGGATGGCCTCTGCGGTTTTGCACGTGATGATCCCACTGAAACTGAGATAACCGCCCCGGTCGAGGCCCTGCCGGGCTTCCTGCGGTCCGCCGGTGAAGCAGTGGAAGATGGTGGTGTCCGGCACGCCTTCGGCGTCCAGGACGTCGAACGTCTCCGCCCACGCGTCGCGGGTGTGGATCACGAGCGGCAACCGGCGTTCATGCGCCAATTGGATCTGCTCGGCGAATGCCTGCAGCTGTTCGTGGCGCGGGGAGTGGTCGTAGTAGTAGTCGAGGCCGCACTCGCCGATCGCCATGACCTTGGGGGAATCGAGCAGCGCGGTGATGGTGCCGACCCCGAACCGGGCCTCGTGGGGGTGCAGGCCGACTGTGGCCCACACGCCGTCGAACTGCCCGGCGATGTCGATGGCGGCGGCCGACGTCTCGGCATCGCACCCGACCGTGATCATCCGGTGCACCCCGGCTGCCCTCGCCTCCTCGACCGCTTGGGCTGGGCCGCCGGGCAGGCGGGCGTCGTACAGGTGGCAGTGGTTGTCCGTGAACCGCATCGGCTGGCTCATTGGCCCGGTCAGAGCTGACGCCGGGGGAACAGTGGCTCACCCTTGCCGACGACCACACCTCCCGGATAGCCACCCCAGGCGGCGGCGCCGGGCAGGCGCTGGTCTACGACGTGGCCTGGTAGGCCGATACGAGACCACACTGTTTGGGCGGTGTCAGGGAGCGCAGGAGACACGAGCACACTGACGATGCGGAGCGCCTCGAGGGCGTCGCCCATCACGGCGTCGAGCGCGGGTCCGGGTTCGGCCTTCCACGGCTCGTTCGATTCCAGGTACGCATTGGTGGCCCGGATGAGCTGCCACGTCGCTTCGAGCGCTCGGCTCGGTTGCACCTGATCCCATGCCGCCGCCGCACCGGTGTATGCCGCGCTGGCCGCCTCCGCCAGTGGCGAGTCCGCTCGGGGCGCCGGACCGATGCCGTCGCACTTCTTGCCGACGACGGTGGCAACGCGAGACAGCAAGTTGCCGAGATTGTTGGCGAGGTCGGCGTTGTACCGGCCGATCAGCCCCTCATACGTGAAATCGCCATCCTGGCCGTATGGCGTGTCTGCCAGCACGTAATAGCGGAAGCCGTCGAGCCCGATGTCGTCGATGAGGTCGAGGGGATTGACGACGTTGCCGAGGCTCTTGCTCATCTTCTCGCCACCGGAGAGCAGCCAACCACCGACGGCCCAGCCTTTCGGCGGTTCGACCCCGGCCGACAGCAGCATGGCGGGCCAGTAGATGCAGTGGAAGCGGATGATGTCCTTGCCGATGAGGTGATAGTCCACCGGCCACCACTTCGCGAACTGCTCTGGGTCGTTGCCGAATCCCACGGCGGACAGGTAGTTCGTGAGCGCGTCGAACCACACGTACGTGACGTGCGTGGTGTCCCACGGGATGGGGATACCCCACTCCAGCGACGTCCGCGAGATCGAGAAGTCGCGAAGGCCCCCCTTGATGAAGCCCTTGACCTCGTTGCTGCGATGCTCGGGGACGATCGCCCCCGGGTGGGCGTCGTACCATTCGAGCAGTCGCTGCTCGAAGCGCGAAAGGCGGAAGAAGTAGTTCTCCTCCTCGAAGTGTTCCACCGGCCGCTTATGAATGGGGCAATCCGTGCCGTTCACGAGTTCGTCCTCGACGTAGTACTCCTCGCAGCCCACGCAATAGAGGCCCGAATACGTGTCGAGTTCGATGTCGCCTGCGTCGAAACACGCCTGCAACAACTTCTCGACGGCCACACGGTGGCGGGGCTCGGTGGTGCGGATGAAGTCGTCGTT
>JBKJJS010000404.1:0-2917 GCA_046597895.1 Ilumatobacteraceae bacterium | reverse complement strand
GTCGGCGCTGACGGTCCACTCGCCGAGATCGAAGCCACCGAGCGTGTAGAAGCCCAGCGCGACCGTCGGCGTCGTCCGTCCATCAGAGAACGCGACGGTGGCACCGACGACGGGATTCCCATCGGCATCCGTCACTGTCCCACTGATGGTGACGAGCGGCAGCAGCACGACGCTAGGCGTCCTCGTGACGACGTCACCGATATCAACGTCGACATGCGACCGGTAGCCGGTGTAGCTCACCGTCAGCAGGCCTTGGCCGGGCGGCAGGCGGTCGAAGAGGTAGGAGTTACCGCTCCTGACGGGTGCGGCCACCGCGTTGCCAGCGACGGTCAACGACACGGTGGCCCCGGTGTTGGCGGTGTTGTTGGTGGGCGACGATGACACCGTCACGTTGACGGTACGCATGTCGAGCGTGACCGACCCGAGGTCTTGGACGGGACTGGCCTGTGACGGCAACACCGGCAGCGTCACCGGTTTGTCGAGGTAGCCGGGGCTGCGAACCGTGATGGTGCCGGCGGCGTCGGGAATGTCGCGGATCTCGTAGTTGTTCCCCGACCGCACGACCCTGAATGGGATGCTGGTTCCAGCAGGGATGAACACGGTGAACGTGGCGGCCGCTTCGTCTGCAGTGATGTTTCCTGGCGTCTCGACTCGGATCTGTACCACCCGCTGCAACAACGTGACGTCGGTGGGCGTGGAGGGGTTGGCACCGATCGCAGGGTCGAGCGTGCCGGTGGCACTCGGCACATCCTGGGTGTACCAATGTGTCGCCGATGCCTGGAAGCGGTATTCCACATCCGGGTCAAGTCCGCTGACGGTGAACACATTGTCGGAGCGAGTGGCCGTGAGGCTCGACGATACGGGCAGCGTGACGGTAAGGCGGAGCGAAGGGTCAGTCGATAGCGGCCCGAGTATTCGGTACTTGGCCTTTGCCAGCTTGGGCAGCACAAGGAGCGGCGCATCCGTGACCTTGCCGAGCTCCACGCTCGTGGCCGTCACTGGACGGGGCGCGTAGCCCGAGACGTTGCCGACGACGACGTAGGTACCTTCCTCCAGAACGTCGAATTGGTAGACCCCCCCGGTTCCCGTGTCGCCGAGCACCGGCGTCACGAGCCCCGACTGAGTTTGCTTGTACAGGGTCACTGTGCCGACTCCGACCCACGGGGTGCTGGCGGTACCGGCAGCGTCTTGGACCTTGAGCACGCCACTGATCCGACCCACGTCCGGGGTGAGGAAGACCGTACCGAGCGACAGCGTGCCGTCGGCATCCGGTCGGACGGGTACTGGCGCGCCGTCGGGCGGTTGGTACGGCAGGTACAAGTTGTCGTCGATGGTCAGGTGGTAATCCAACATCTCCGGCGGGATGTTGTCGAAGACGTACTCGCCGGGGGTGGAGCCGGGGCGCGCGTCGAAGAACTCGCCAGGATCAGGGGAGACCAACCTCACGCGTGCGGTCGTCACCGGTGTGGCGATGCGCTGCGTCGTGGCATCGTCGGCCCGCACGATGACGGTGACCTCGACGTCTTCGGCGCGGTAGGTGACGGCGCCCGCGGCCGTCGCACCGATTCCCGTCACCGGGTATTGACGCGGATTGGGACTGGGACCGGTATAGCCGCCAGGGGTCGAGAAGGTGAGCGTGTGCTCGCCTCTCGCAAGATTGCGGAACGTAAATGTCTGGGGTGTCTCCTGGTTCGGGCTGCCCGGAACCACTGTCAACTGGTCGACGGGCGGGGTGCTGAGGTTGGTCTCGTCGAGGACGTTCGGCCGGTTCGTGCCATTCACGACCAACTCGGGCTCGGGATACGCCCGGTCGATGGTGACGAAGGGCGGCAGCGACACCTCGTCACCGTCCCAGTTGATGGCACGGATGCGTCCTTCGATGGTGCCACGAACCTCGGGCATGGGCGCCAGCAGCGTCACTGTCGGCGGCGCCCCGGTCGTCCGGGGGATGGTGATTTGCACGAGCACCGGGAAGTTCAGATCCGCTCCATTGATGTCTCGGACGTACATCGACACGTTGTACGAGCCCGGTACGAGGTCGCCGATGACAGCGTGGCCCGCTAAATCGAGCGTGACCGGCTCGAACCAGAGCAGTCCACCTGAGGCCGTGATGTCTGTGGCGGTGCCTCCCACGGTCTCGGAGACCTTGAACGTCGACGGCGTGAGCCCATCGGTGAGCACGTAGTACGGCGTATTGGGAAGGAGCCCAGCCGGGAGAGCCGATCCCAAGACAGCACGGAAGACGACGTCATCGCCGGCAGCCACACCATGACCGGAACTCACGACCGTGTCGTCGTCAAGATCCGTGGTTCCCGGTCGCCGCACTTCCACGACGGCTCCGGGAATGGGGGTCATGGTCGCCGTGCTCGTGACCGCCCTGACGTCCAGCGTGCCCCGCTTGACAGCGAGAAGGAACGGAGCGTCGAGCGGGTTGTCGAGATCGTTCGTCATCAGGTATGCCGTGTCGAAGTCCGGGGTGGGCACCTCGAGCGGAGTGGTCTCGAACGATTGGTGGGTGATGTCGATCCGGTAGTAGCCGGGGAGGCCGCTCACGCTGAACGTCTCACCTGTCAGCGTGGCCGTGATGGCGGGCTCACCGCTCACCGGGACCTGATCGGGGGCGAATACGCGAGTGGCGGTGACCACCACACCCGAACCTTCACCGAGCGCTTCGGAGTTCGCCCCGACCTGGCCGCGGACAGATCCGATGATGGCACCCTGCTTCGGCAGCTTGATCTCGACGACAGCGTGCGTGCCAGCACGCAGATCAACCGGGATGCCCGTCGATCCGTCGAACGGCACTGCCGTGCCGGAGGCATCCGTGATGGTGACTTCTGCCTTCGCGTTGTCGTAGCCGGGAACGGTCGTGCTCACCGTGTACCGAGTCTTCGTCGCGAGCGGGGTGGTGTCATTGACC
>JBKJJS010000364.1:0-19288 GCA_046597895.1 Ilumatobacteraceae bacterium | reverse complement strand
ATCCGGGGCTGTAGTCCCCGAGCGCTTCCCGACGGTGGAGTTCACCATCGACGACAACGAAGCGATGCAGCGTGTCGCGCTCAGGATCGATGAGGTAGACCTCCCCGACGCCGGCGTCGAGCCACCGTCGCAGCCGCCGCGCGATCGCCGCGTTGGTGTTGGATGGCGACTGGACCTCGATGCAGACCGACGGTGGGGGGCCATCGCGACCGACCTCGTAGCGGCCGAACTGTCGGCCGGCCAAACCGGGCAACACCATGAGATCCGGCGCGGTGTGTGGTCCGCCATCGGCCGGGACAAACGGCGTGTTTCCGGTGACCAAGGCACCGGCGTCGGCCAAGGTGTGACGGACGGATTGGATGAGCAAGGCACACCACATCGCGTGCAACGTGGACTCCATCAGCGGGTTTTCCTCTTCGCCCGGCAGATGGCGGTAGTCGACCTGCGGCACCTGAGGCACAGGAGACGTCGGCATGCGCACAACGCTACCCCTTTCGCGAAACCTGGGATCTCAATGAAAGGGAAGCAAATACAAGCCTATCGGGGACCGTCACTTCCGCCGAGCGAGGCGGTGACCGCCTCAGCGCACCGGCGGCCGGAGAACAATGCCCCCTGGATCGATGGTGTGTCGCGGTGATCGCCGCACACGAACAGGTCGTCGCCGAGCGCCACAACCCGCTTCGGGCGGAACGGGGGTTGGTGATCAGGTTGGCCGTGGGCGATCGAGTCGGTGCGCAGGTGTGTCCACACGTCGACCTGCTCGCCCCACCAACGTCGGAACTGGAGTCGCACGGCTGGCTCGAGATCGGTGGCGGCCACGCCGGGGCACGCCGCGGCGATCAGCGCGGACCCGCCCGATCCGTACTCCGGTGCCACGTTTGTCATGACCGCGACGTTGAGCGCTGGCCCCTCTCCTGTGCCGTCCAACACGATGAGCTTGTCCTTGAACGGTGGACGAGGGGCGGCGAACCAGACACACGACACCGGGCGAGACGCCACCGGGGGCAGCCCGAGAAGCTGGGCGGCCACCGGGCCTTCGGTGGCGATGACGATACGGTCGGCCCGCACGACGTGGCCGGTGGCGGTCGTCACCGACCCGGCACTGACACGAGCAACCCGGATGCCGAGAGCGATCGCTCCCGCCGGGAGATGGGCCGCGAGCTGGTCCGGGATTTTCTGCATACCGTGTGCTGGCACGGCTGAATCGCCCCTGGCAAGGCAATGCATGATCACCTCGAACATCCGGCGGCTGGAGGTGAGTTGCTGGTCGAGTTGGATGCCGCCGATGAGCGGACGGAAGAAGCGGTCGATCATGCGCTCGCTGAAGCCATACCCGCGAAGGGCATCAATCGTGGGAATGTCGTCGCCAGCGAGCAGCCGACGGGGGTCGGCGCGTCGCAGTCGGTACAGCAGACGCGCCAACCGCGCCTTGTCCATGAGGCTGCCGATAGGTGCGCGCGCCGAGCTGACGACGAGGCGGGGCATCCGGAGCGGATCGCCGACTCGGTGAAAGCGGCGACCGAGCCAGACCATCGACCCCGGGTCGAACGCTCTCAGGTCGAGGGCGCCGACATCCACCTGTCGAGAGAGGTCCGGGTACGCGGTGAGGACGACCTGGAACCCGCGATCGAGCCGGAACCCGTCGACGATGTCCGTACGGACCCGACCGCCCACCCCGTCGCTCGCTTCGAGAACGAGGACGGATCGGCCGGCGTCGTGAAGGGTGCGGGCTGCGGTCAGCCCGGCAAGTCCGGCGCCGACCACCACGACTTCAACCCGCTCCGGCAGAGCTGCGCTCATGGTGTCGGGCGCGCTCGGTGCACCAGTCGGGGGCGCCCAATGCGAACCTCGACGCCGGGAGACCACACCGCGGTGCCTGGCCCCGTCGGAGCGGGGAGGCCGGCCGCCGTCACGAGCGTCTCCTCGCACGACAGCAGTTCGGCCCGGTGGAGCGGCCACTGTGCGTGATCGACGTCGGCCCACATCAGGCGCCGGCCGAACGTGGAACCGAGGCCCCATCGGGCGGACAGGAAGTGGTCGAGTTCGGTGGTCTCGTCCGGAGTCATGAATTCCCCGATCTGTATCCGGACGTGACTCGCCGCCGACCCCTTCGGCCAGCGGCGCCAGGATCGGTACTCGACGATGTCGCCCTGGCGGTCGATCGCCATGTCCGCAAAGCAGTAAGGGAGGCGGTACGTCGCCCGGGCAATCAGCGCGGGAACGAGCCGGGTGATGTCGAGGCTGAAGAACCAGACGCCGCGTCGGCCGGCCGGGTCGACGATGTACGTGCGTATGTTGGTTTCCGGAAAGGTGGAGAACCGACCGAAGGCCGGCAAGCCCGGCACCCGGATGCGGTGCATGTGGAACGCGATGAGCCCTACCCAGGCCGAATCATCGAAGGTGTCGATGCGGAAACCACGCGGAAGCAGGGCTTGAACGACCTCGGGGTCGTATCGCCAGTGAACGGCCGTGAGGTCGTGCCAGCCCTGCAGCATGACGGCCCGGCGCACTGGCCGCTGACAAATGTGCGACAGCGGCTCCGCGCCCTCGACGATGTGCTGAGTTGCCACGGGTTCCAACCTACCGACGGCGCGGTCCGTGCTCTACGGTCGCTCGCCGTGGACCTTTATCCCGATTCTGTCGCCGCGGTCGACGTGGTGCTGCGCACCACTCGGTCGGTGCGCAAACGCCTCGACCTCGCTCGACCCGTCGGTGACGACATCTTGTTCGAATGTGTGGACCTGGCCGAGCAGGCGCCGACGGGGGGCAACATCTCCAGTCGGCGCTGGATGATCGTGCGCGACCCCGAAATCAAGGCGGCGCTGGCCGACCTCTACCGCTCGGCAGGCGGTGACGGGATCGTGGTGCTGGCGGATCGGCTCCGCGGGACCGGACATCAGAGCGAGAAGGTCATGGACTCCGGTGCGTACCTCGCCCAGCATCTGCAGGATGTGCCGGCGGTCGTGATCGGTTGCATCTGGGGCGCACACGATTCGTCCGGGCGCCCCGGATTGTTCGACTCCGTCCTCCAGGCGGCGTGGAGTTTTTGTCTGGCGGCTCGGGCGCGCGGACTCGGCACCGCATGGACCACGCTGCATCTCGCCAAGGCGCACGAGGTTGCCGGGTTACTCGGGATCCCAGAAGGGGTCACGCAGGTGGTGCTCCTTCCGGTCGCGTACACCGTCGGGACGGACTTTCAGCCTGCGCTTCGCCGACCGGCGCGCGAGATCACCTACTTCGACCGCTGGGGGTATACGCGAGAACGGCCATCAGCTGACGGCTTGGCGCACCTCGACGACGGCGTCGGTGTCACGGTGGAGGCCGACATCGCCGCGACCCCGGCGCGCGTGTGGGAGTTGGCGAGCGACATCACGATGCCCGCCCGCTTCAGCGGAGAATTGCAGGAAGTCGAGTGGCTCGACGCTGGGCCTGCGGTCGGTGCCCGCTTTGTCGGGCGGAACCGGCTCGACGGCGTCGGGTCGTGGGAGACCACGTCGTACGTCATCGCCTGCGATCCGCCACGAACGTTTGCGTGGAACGTCGTCGACCCGAATGAACCGGGAGCGCAATGGCGGTTCGAACTCGAGCCGATCGGGCGCTCGGTCCGATTGCGCCAGCACGTCACGATCGGGCCGGGGTTCTCGGGAACCTCGGCGATGATCCGCACCAAACCGGAGCGCGAGCAGAGAATCTTCGCTCGCCGACTGGCCCAGCTGAAGATATCGATGCAGGCCACGGTCGACGGGATCAAGGCAGTGGCGGAGGGTTCGCTCTGAGTTCGTCGCGCTCCTGCGCAAAGCCGAGGTCCGGTGCCGGTAGTTGTGCCGGGCCATCGGGATTCCGGCGTTCGCGGCATGGTGGGCCTTAGCCCGCGCCAGTCGATTCCAGAGCGCTTCGATGTTCTCGCTGTCGTGCCCGATGCACAACGGACCGAGGACGTCGTCGATCATGGCGGCGATCGGCCGGATGGGGCTGCCAGGTGGTGCCGCCGGCTGATAGATGCCCCACCACGTCTCCCCGGTGCCTCGGGTGTGTCATCGTGGAGTGCCGGCCCTCCCGAGCGGTCTGCGAGGAGTCCGATGCCGTACAACCAACTCCGCCGCGTCGTGCATGACGCCGACGCCCACATCATGGAGCCGCCGACGTGGCTCCGGGACTACGCCGACCCGGCCATCCGTGAACGGATTGCACCGCTCGAATTCGGCGGTGGCAGCGAGTTGAAGCAGACCGGCGACGTCGACGAGCAATTGACCGATCTACGCGTCACGTTTGAACGGCTGGCCGCCCGCCACGCCTCCGAGGAGTACCGGCAGCACGAGGCCGCGGAGATCATGGGCCGCAAGAACTTCGCCGCCACCGGATCATTCGTTGCGGCCGACCGGCCGAGGGCGCTGGATCTCTTGGGCTTCGAGAGCCAACTCCTGTTCAACACGTTTCACAACCGACGCTTGCGCGATTGGGAGCACGGAGGCGACCTCGATCTCGCGTATGGCGCCGCCCGCGCCCACAACCGGGGGATGGTCGAGTTCTGCTCGGTGGACCCCCGCCTGCTGTCGACGTGCTACGTGCCGTTGGCCGATTTCGATCGGGCTGCTTCGACGGCCGCCGAAGCAGTGGCGATGGGCGCGGCCGCCCTGCTCGTGGCGAGCGGCTGCCCACCCAACCACTCGCCGAGCCATCGCTCGCTCGACCGCGTGTGGGCCGTCGCCCAGGAAGCCGGGTTGCCCATTGTGTTCCACGTCGGCGGCACCGGGGATCTCATCGACCACCACTACTTCGAGAACGGATTGCCGATCCCGCCGGACTTCCATGGCGGCGAGGAGAACTTCCGTTCCGTCGACTACATGGCGATCCCGTTCCCACCGATGCAGACCATTGCCACCATGGTGTTCGATGGGGTCTTCGATCGGTTCCCGCGGCTGCGCATCGGGGTGATCGAACAGGGCGCTATCTGGGTGCCGAGTTGGATGCGCCAGATGGAGAGCGCGTTCGAGGCGTTCCACAAGCACGAGGAGCGGGTGCGGGCGTTGCAGCTGCGTCCGAGCGACTACGTGCGTCGCCAGATGCGGTTCACGCCGTATCCCACGGAGGATGTTGGCTGGATCATCGAGCAGGCCGGCCCCAGAGTCGCGATGTTCAGCTCGGACTATCCCCATGTCGAGGGTGGCCGCCGACCGATCGAGAGGTTCGAGGCCAGCCTGGCCACTGCCGACGAGGGAGCTCGTCAGGGCTTCTACTGCGACAACTTCCTCGACTTGATGGGTCGAGTACAGGGGGCGGCGGCGTAGTCTCCGGTGATCAGCACGAAGGGGAGAGTGGAGCCATGATCGACGATCGGACTGTGACCCCGGTGAGCATCGCACCAGGAGAGGCGCGCTGCGCCGCTCCGAGTACGAGGGAACTCATCATGCGGGATCGCACTGGTGCTCCCGCTCCGCTCCTCGAGGAGTCGTACCGGTTCCAAGGTGATGAGGACATCCCCTTCAGCGACTACACGTCCAAGGAGCGCTTGGCCGGCGAGTACGACCAGATGTGGTCGCGGGTATGGCAGTGGGCGTGTCGCGAGGAGCACATCCCCAACCTCGGCGACTATTACGTCTACGACATCGGCGACCGGTCGGCGATCGTCATCCACACCGAGCACGGAATCAAGGCGTACCACAACTTCTGCATGCACCGCGGCACTCAGCTCAAGCCGTCCGGCTCCGTCGGCCGGGCACAGCAACTGCGCTGCCCGTTCCACGGCTGGACGTGGAACACCGAGGGCCAGATCATCGACCTGCCGTGCCGATGGGACTTCCCGCACGTTCGCGACGAGGACGTCGCGTTACCTGAGGTTCGTGTCGGGTTCTGGGGCGGCTTCGTGTTCGTGAACTTCGACGACGACGCCGAGCCGTTGGAGACCTACCTCGGCGTGCTACCCCAGCACTTCAAGGACTGGGACCTCGGCGACCGATACATCGAGGTCCACGCCCGCAAGCGGCTCCCGGCAAATTGGAAGGCGGCGGCCGAGGCGTTCCTGGAGGCGTACCACGTGCTGGAGACGCACCCTCAGGGCATCATGACCACGGGCGATGCCAACGCCCAGTACGACGTCTTCGGCAACCACGTGACCCGGTTCATCCACACCGTCGGCACGCCGAGCCCGCATGTGCCGAACCCGCCGAACGACCAGGAGATCCTCGACCTGATGTTCGGCAGGAAGCAGCCCGGCATCGACAGCCCCCGGATCCCCGACGGCATGACGGCCCGCGAGGTCTACGCCGAGTTCGTGCAGCAGGCCCTCGGGGCAAAGTACGGCCGCGACTTCTCGAATCTCTCCGTGAGCGAGACGATCGACTCGATCGAGTACTTCGTGTTCCCCAACGCCTTCTTTTTCCCTGGCCTGGCGCTGAGCATGGTGTACCGGTTCCGCCCGAACGGGGACGATCCCGACACGTGCACGTTCGACCTGCTGATCCTGCGGCCCAAGCCCCTTGTCGGCAAGGCGCCCCGCCCGGCGCCGCCCTTCGACATCGACATCCAGGACAGCTACACGCTGGCCCCGAACATGGACGAGTCGCTTGGGCGCGTCTACGACCAGGACACTGCGAACATGGCGGCCCAGACGAAGGGCTTCAAAGGCAGCAAGAAGCGGGGCCAGACGCTCGGGAACTATCAGGAGGTGCGTGCCCGCCACCTGCACCAGATGGTGGACCGCTACGTGTCCGGAGCGATCTAGCCCGCGGGAAGTTCGGTCAGACCCTTTCGAGCACGACGACCGGGATCTCCCGGTCCGTCTTCGACTGGTATTCGTCGAAGTTCGGCATCATGGCCGCCTGGGCGCGGAAGAGGCGGGCGCGCTCCTCGCCCTCGGTGATGACGGCCCTGGCGGCAAAGTTCTCGCCGGGCAGCTCCACCGTGACGTCGGCATTGGCCTCGATGTTGAGGAACCAATGGGGGTGCGCCGGCGACCCGCCTTTCGAAGCGATGATCACGATTCGGTCGCCGTCGAGGGAGTAGACGAGGGGGCTCGTGCGGGGCAGCCCACTCTTGGCGCCGGTGTGCGTGAGCAACAGCAGTGGGGCCTGGGCGAACATGCCGCCGACCTTGCCGCCGTTGGTACGAAACTCGTCGATGAGGCTGCGGTTGAAGGCGTTGATATCGGTGGCCTTGGTGATGTCGTTGTCGTTGTTGTTCGTCACGCTCGGGACGGTATCGGCGACGGGGTCGATCGGCACCGTACGCTCGGAGGGCATGACAGCCAGAGCGCCACTCGACGGCCGTGTGGCACTCGTGACAGGCGTGTCGCGCCGGGTCGGGATCGCCCTCACGGTCGCTCACCGTCTCGCCGCAGCCGGGGCGTCGGTCTACGCCACGGGGTGGCCGGCCCACGATGCCGAGATGCCATGGGGAGCCGACGCCGGGGACGTGAGCGACGATCTCGGATTCGAGGTCGGCCTGGCGGACTTCGAGGATCCGGCAACGCCGTTACATGTCGTCGATGCGACCGTCGAGCGATTTGGCGCCATCGATATCGTCGTCGCCGTGCACGCCCGCAGCTCGTCGCAATCGCTCGCCGACGTGACGGCCGAGGAGTTGGACCGGTCGTGGGCCGTCAACGTACGCAGCATCGTGTTGCTCGCCCAACGGTTCGCGGAACAGCACGACGTCGCGAGACCGGGCGGGCGCATGATCTGGTTCACGAGTGGCCAGCACCTACAGCCCATGCCGGACGAGATCCCGTACATCGTGACGAAGGGCGCCCTCCACCAGATGACGGCGTCGCTGGCACATGTTCTGGCCGATCATGGCATCGCCGCCAACTGCATCAACCCCGGTCCCGTGGATACCGGCTACGCCACAGGCGCGGCGCACGATCGAGTGGCGTCAATGTTCCCAGCGGGTCGGTGGGGCACGCCAGACGACGTTGCCGATCTCGTCGAGTTCCTGGTGAGCGATGCCGGAGGTTGGATCCAGGGCCAGGTGCTGAACAGCGAGGGCGGTTTCCGGCGGGTCCGCTGACGTAGGTTGACGCGATGACCTCCGCCGAAATCGTCGTCCGCCGTTACGCCGAGGAGCTGTACCACCGGCGCAACACGTCCGTGATCGCGGAGGTAGTGGCCGATCCCACGACTCGCCACGAACCGGGTGGTGAGACCCAACTACTGACGCTGGCCGACAGCCTGGCAAGGGCGGCCAAGCTGCAGGCCGATTTCTCAGCCATGCGTTTCGATGACGTGGTTTTCATCACCAACGAAACGGATGTGTGCTGGGTGTTCGATGCCGTACTCACCCGAGCCGACGGCCGGGAGGTCAGAATGTGCGGAGCGGAAATCTTCCGGGTGCAAGACGGCAAGATCACCGAGGTCTGGAACCCGTCCCCCACCATGGGCCTTTGGGGCTGAAGTAGACGCCAAGGTCACAGCCGCGGCTACGCCAGACACACCTCGTTGCCCTCGGGTTCGGCCGCCGTTACGTCCATCTCCATCGGGTGGCTCGTTGGCTGAACTCAACTTCGCGCTCGATGATCCCGTAGGCCCGAGTCGGCACCACGCGGAACATGGGGTGCGATCGCATGAACTCCACGTGCGGCGCCGGATCGTCGTCGGGCCAGTACTTCGTGACGTATGCCGCGATCACGGTGTCCGACGGGTCCGTCACTTCGGCGACGCCGTCGACCGAGACCACTTCCACGGTGTCATCCGCGATCACTGTGACGTGCGGGTTGGTGGCGACATTTCTCGCCTTGTAGGCGGACGGCGCACACCCGAACCAGAAGTCGTCGTCACCCGCCTCTGAACGCCACAGGCCCCAGACAGGTGTGGCGTGGGGTCGCCGCGAGGGGTCGACGGTGGCGAGCCAGTAGTTGCGGCTACGCACGAGTCGCTCGCGTGCCCATGCCCACGGCAGTGCGCCCTCCCGGTCCGTCGGCACTCCGTAGTCGGCCATCAGGGGACGTTCGACAAGTGGTTCGCTCATCAGCCCGGACCGTATCGCGCCTATGGTCGGCTCATGATCGAACACGTCCCGTTCGGCCGCACCGGCCATCTCAGTAGTCGTGTCATCTTTGGCGCCGCTGCCCTCGGCGGGATGCGTCAGGACCGAGCCGATCCGCTCCTCGACGTGCTGCTCGACTTCGGGATCAACCACATCGATACTGCGGCCGGCTACGGCGACTCGGAGTTGCGTCTGCAACCGTGGCTGGCGCAGCAGCTAGGTCGGTTCTTCCTCGCCACGAAGACAGGCGAGCGTGTTGGGGAGCGAGCGCGCCGCGAGTTGGAACGCTCGCTCGTGCGGCTGGGGGTCGACCACGTCGACCTGATTCAACTCCATAACCTTGTCGAGCCCGACGAATGGGAAGTCGCCTACGGTGCCGGCGGCGTCGTCGAAGCCATGGTGCAGGCCCGGGCCGAGGGGCTCGTGCGCTTCATCGGTGTGACCGGTCACGGCAGCCGCGTGGCGGGCATGCACCGACGCAGCCTCGAGCGTTTCGACTTCGACTCGGTTCTGTTCCCCTACAACTTCACGATGATGGGCCAACCCGACTACCGGGCCGATGTCGAGGCGTTACTCACCCTGTGTGCCGAGCGCGGCGTGGCGGTGCAGACCATCAAGTCCGTGGCCCGGCGACGGTGGGCCGACGACAGCACCGAGCCGCATTTCTCGTGGTACCAGGCGCTTCCGGCCGGCGACGCGCTCACTCGGGCCGTCGACTACGTGCTCGGGCGTGACCAGTTGTTCCTGAACACGTCGAGCGATGCCAGGCTCCTACGGGCGATTCTGGGGGCGGCGTCACAGAAGGGCGCGGTGCCGTCCGACGAGGCGATGGAGACGGATGTACGCGCCCACGCCATGGCCCCGCTCTTCGACGGCGCCGCGTTGGAACGGATCTGAACTCGACCGCACCGCTCAGAGTTAGTTGCGGGGGACTTTGGACCAGGCCTGGTCCTTATCGACCCGAGGTTCACCGGGTAGACCGAGCACCTGTTCACCGAGGATATTGCGCAGGATCTCGCTCGTGCCGCCCTCGATCGAGTTCGCCCGCACCCGAGGAACGCGTGCCGGGGATCGCCCCATGTCTCGTCGTTGAGCGTGTCGGACCGGCGGTAGGTGTAGTCGAACCCCGCCAGCGCGTGGGCGCCGAGCAGGTCCATGGCGAACTCGTAGATCGCTTTGTTCAGTTCGGCGAGCGCCAACTTGCTGATGGAGCCCTCCGGACCGGGGTTGCCCTTCTGACGGGCCTGACCGGCGCGGACATTGGTGAGCCGGAGCAGTTCCGCCCGGCACCACAACTGCATGAGCCGCTCGAGCCGGGCGCCGGTTCGTTGCTCGACCGCGAGTTCGTTCCAAAGTCTCGTGATCTCACCGATGGGGCCCGATCCCCGTGTGGGCGCCGAGCCGCCGCCAGACCCGATCGAGACCCGTTCGTTCATCAAGGTGGTGAGCGACACCCGCCAGCCCTCGCCGACGCCGCCGATGCGGTGAGCGTCGGGCACCCGGACATCCGTGAGATACACCTCGTTGAACTCGGCCTCACCGGTGATCTGACGCAGCGGGCGCACGTCGACGCCAGGGGAGTGCATGTCGAGCGCGAAGTACGTCATGCCCTTGTGCTTGGGCTGCTCGGGATCCGTCCGGGTGACGAGCATCCCCCAGTCGCCCAGGTGGGCAAGCGTGTTCCACACCTTCTGCCCGTTCACGAGCCACTCGTCGCCGTCGCGCACGGCCTTCGTGCCGAGGCCGGCGAAGTCGCTCCCTGCCCCGGGCTCGCTGAACAGCTGGCACCACTTCTCCTCCCCCGAGAACATCGGACGGAGGAATCGCCGCTTCTGCTCGTCAGTGCCATGCGTATGGATGGTTGGCCCGGCCAGGTTGAGGAAGAACAACGCAGGATCGGCGGGCGCCGCGCCAGCGGCTCGGAGGCGGCGCCCGACGTACGCCTGGGCCTGCGGTGGCAGGCCCAGGCCGCCGAAGCCGGGGTCGAAGTACACCCACGCCAGGCCGAAGTCGTAGCGCAGACCTCGGAACGTGACAGGGTCCGTCGTCGATGGGTCGTCGTGCGCCAGCACCGCCTCGAGGGCAACATCGACCTTCTTCTGATCGAGCGGGTTGAGGTCTGGGGTACTCATCGCCGGCCACGCTAGTGATACGCAATGCCCATGGCTGCCCCGACGCCCTTCACGATCGACATCCCCCAGCACGACCTTGACGACATGCGGCACCGTTTGACCGCCACTCGGTGGGCGCCCGAACTGCCGGGTGATGGCTGGACATACGGCGTCGACCGGACGTGGCTACAGGGCATGGTCCGGTCGTGGGCCGACGGGTACGACTGGCGCATACACGAAGCGGCCATGAACTCATTTCCGAACTTCCTCGTCGACATCGATGGGATCCCGATTCACTTCCTGCAGGTGAGGGGCAAGGGCCCCAACCCAATGCCGATCGTCCTTACGCACGGTTGGCCGTGGTCGTTCTGGGACATGAAGGAGCTCATCGGACCGCTGACCGATCCCGCCGCGCACGGAGGCGACCCTGCCCACTCGTTCGATGTCGTCATCCCGTCGTTGCCCGGATTCGCCTTTTCCAATCCGCTACAGACGCACGGGGTCAACGTGCGTCGGGTCGCGGAGCTGTGGGTGTCGCTGATGCGCGACAGCCTTGGCTACGACCGGTTCGCGGCGTATGGCGGGGACTGGGGCGCCATCGTTACGTCAGAACTCGGGCATGCCCACGCCGAGCACCTGACGGGTGTGTACATGAGCCTGCCCACGATCCCAGGTGTCAACCGACGCGAGCTTTCGCCTGATGCCTACGCCGACGACGAGCAATGGATGGTCGCCCGCACCGCCGAGGTGGACCGCCTCATCCGCAGTCACGTCACGGTGCACACGCACGACCCACAGACCCTGGCATACGCGTTGGCTGACTCGCCGGTCGGGACGGCCGCGTGGATCTGGGAACGACGACGCGCCTGGAGCGATTGCGACGGGGATGTCGAGTCGGTCTTCAGCCGCGATGACCTCATGACGTTGGCGTCGATCTACTGGTTGACGAACGCGATAGGCCCTTCATTGCGGATCTACTACGAGCACTTCAACGGAGGTTGGCCGCCCCTGCACGACCGCACGCCGACCATCGAGGCGCCGACCGGCTTCGCCATCTTCCCAAAGGAACTGGTGCTGCTGCCCCGGTCAGTGGCGGCGGAGCGTACGAACCTTCAGCGCTGGACGCTGATGCCGAGGGGCGGCCATTTCGGCCCCGCCGAACAGCCCGCCCTGATCGTCGACGAGCTCCGCGAGTTCTTCCGCCCCCTGCGCTGACCCCGACCCCACTTTTCCGCAACTCTCGCGGGATTGGGCTGCGATCAGGGGGGTGTCAGGCGGTCGATCTCGGCGAGGTCGGAGTCGGAGAGCGCCCAGGACGCCGCGGCGGCATTCGCCATGACCTGCTCCACCTTGGTCGCGCCGGCGATGATCGATGTGACGCACGGCTGGTGGGCGAGCCAGCTGAACGCCAGCTCGACGAGCGTGTGCCCCCGAGCCGCGGCCCACTCACCAAGCCGGCTAGCGGCGGCCACGCGCGGCTCGTCGCGGAAGCGGGCCACGAGCGCGGTGTCCCACGTGGCCAGGCGGGTGCCCGGAGCGGCCGCCTCGCCCACGGTGTACTTGCCGGTGAGGATGCCGAGTTCGAGCGGGAAGTACGGAACGAACGCGACATCGGCCGCCGCGCAGGCCGCTAGCACACCATCCAACTCTGGCGCCCGGTGCAACACGGAGTAGCGATTCTGCACGGACCGGTATGGGGCAACGCCCATCGTCGCAGCAGCGCCGGCCGCCGCTGAGAGTTGCGTCGCCGACACGTTGGAACACCCGATCTCGCGCACCTTGCCCGCCGCCACGAGCTCGCTCAGAACTCCGAGCGTCTCCTCCACCGGCGTGTTCGGGTCCTGGTAGTGGAGCTGGTAATGGTCGATGCACTCGATCCCGAGGTTGTGCAGCGACGCATCGCAGGCCTGGCGCACCCACTCGGCCGAGCCGGGCCGCACTCCCTCAGGGACGGTGCTCGGGGCTCCGAACTTCGTCGCGATCACGGCTTGGTCGCGCTGGCGACCTAGGGCGACACCAAGGTCCCGCTCGGAGGCACCCGCTCCGTACACATCAGCGGTGTCGAAGTAGTTGATGCCGTGGTCGAGCGCCGCCGCGACCACGTTGGCCGCCGCGGCCGCATCCATCGTCCATCCGAAGTTGTTGCACCCGAGCCCGACGATCGAGACCTCAAGGGAGCCGATCCGACGCCGCTCCATCTCAGCGCGTCGCCCCGACGGGTTTGCGGAGCAACGTGATCGGCTTCGTATGGTCCATCGACGGCTTCGGCACGATGCTGAGCGGCACTGATGCAAGGTCCTGCTCGCCGTGCCCCTTGACGCACTCCGGGTCCGGCCCGTCGAGCGGGAGGCCCGTAAAGAACTTGGCGGCCATGCACCCACCCTGGCACGAGTCGTAGTTGCCACAGCTGGCGCAGGCGCCCGCCGATTGAGGCTCGCGCAGCGATCGGAACAGGGCGCTGTGCTTCCACACCTCGGCGAACCCACCAGCATCCCGTACCGAACCCGCCTTGAACTGGTCGTGGATGACGAACGGGCAGGCATACACGTCGCCAATCGGATCGATGAGACACACGACCCGTCCCGCGCCGCACATGTTGAGGCCGGGCAAGGGCTCGCCCAGCGCGTTGAGGTGGAAGAACGAGTCGCCCGTGAGGACCGACTCCCCGTGCGCCAACAGCCAGCGGTACACCTGGACTTGCTGCTCGGCCCTCGGGTGGAGTTCGTGCCACGACTGAGCGCCGCGCCCCGATGGTCGCAACCGCGTGATGCGTAGCTGTGCCCCGTAGGAATCGGCCAGCGCTTTGAACCCGTCGAGTTGATCGACGTTGTGTCGGGTGACGACGACGGAGATCTTGAAGGGTCCGAATCCTGCCTCGGACAGATGGTCCATGGCGGTCCGGGCCATGGCGTAGGAACCCGTACCACGTACAGGGTCATTGGTGACCGCATCGACGCCGTCGAGGCTGATCTGGATGTCGAGGTAGTCCATCCCCGCAAGGCGCTGGGCTTTGGCCCGGTCGATGAACGCACCGTTTGTCGAGAACTTCACTCCGACGTCGTTGCCGATGGCGTACTCCACGAGTTCGAAGAAGTCGCGCCTCACCATCGGCTCGCCACCGCCGATGTTGATGTAGAAGACCTGCAGGGCGCGCAGCTCATCGAGCACCCGCTTGGCTTCGGCAGTGGTGAGTTCGCGCGGGTCGCGCTGGCCGGACGACGAGAGGCAGTGCACACACTGAAGGTTGCAGGCGTACGTGAGCTCCCATGTGAGGCAGATCGGTGCGTCCAACCCGGACTTCAACTGCGTCACCAGTGTTTCAGCGCTCACGGACCACCTCGGAGGTTTGGAGTGACGAGATGGCCGTCACGAACGACGGCCACCGGGATTCGGCGACCTCACAGGCGCGCAGCGTGGCTCCGAGCGACTCGTGGTCGCCGAGGGACGTGACGACGCGGACGACATCGGGGTGGCGCAGAAAGACGAGGCGCCGATTGCCGTAGTGGTACGCCAGCGCACCGAAGGGTTCGGGCCTCAGGGCGACCTGCGGATCCAACTCAAGCCGTAGATCAAGTGGCTCGACAGCGGGCAACCCTGACGTCACGGTCATGTCCGACAGATTCGGCTCAGTAGACGCCGCACATGCCATCGATGGAGATCTCCTCGATGAGGAGTTCCTCCTCTACGGCGGGGCTGGCGCTGATCGAACTCTCGGGGTCGAGAACGGCGGTGGTGTCCTGCTCCATGAGCACCAGCGTACTCCCCGGCCCACCCTCCGGGAGCAGTTGGAGCGGGCCAGCCGTTGTGGGCGCGGCCGATGGATCATCGGCGCGGTACATTCCTGGCGTCAACGACGAACTGGGGGTATTCCGTGAAGACTCAAGCCGGCATTCTGTGGGAGACGAACACGCCGTGGAGCGTCGAGGAGATCGAGCTCGACCCGCCCAAGGCCGGTGAGGTACTCGTGAAGCTGGCCGCATCGGGTCTGTGCCACTCAGACGAGCACCTCGTCACGGGGGACCTCCCCTTCGCCCTGCCGATCATCGGTGGTCACGAGGGTGCCGGCGTCGTCCAGGAAGTCGGTGAGGGCGTCAGTTGGCTGCAGCCGGGGGACCATGTGGTGTTCGGCTTCATCCCTTCGTGCGGGAAGTGCGTGAGCTGTTCGACCGGCCATCAGAACTTGTGTGACCTCGGAGCGGTACTCGGCCTCGGCGTGCAGATCAGTGATGGCACGTCGCGCCACCATGCCAAGGGCCAAGATCTCGCCACGATGTGCCTACTCGGGACGTTCGGCAAGCACACCGTGGTCAACGAGGCGAGCTGCATCAAGATTGAGAAGGACGTTCCGCTCGCCCGGGCCTGTCTCCTCGGCTGTGGGGTGGTCACCGGGTGGGGTTCGGCCGTGTACGCCGCCGACGTTCAGCCCGGCGACGTCGTGTGCGTGGTGGGAGTCGGTGGTATCGGCGCCAACGCCATTCAGGGAGCAAAGCTGGCCGGCGCCAAGAAGGTGATCGCCATCGACCCCGTGGAGTTCAAGCGCGAGAAGGCGATGGAGTTCGGTGCCACGCACACGTTCTCGTCGATGACGGAGGCCTTTGCCGGCGTGCAGGACCTCACGTGGGGCACCATGGCCAACAAGGTGATCATGACCATGGGTGTCGGATCGGGAGAGGTCCTGAGCGAGGCGCTCGCCCTCACCGCCAAGCGCGGTCGGGTCGTGGTCACGAACATCCATCCGGCCATGGAGCTGTCGGCGTCCGTGAGCCTCCTCGACGTGACGCTCATGGAGAAGCAGATCGTCGGGTCCCTGTTCGGCTCGGGCAATCCGAGGTACGACATCCCGAAGCTGATCGGGCTGTACCAGGAAGGTCAACTGGACCTGGACGGTCTCGTGACCCGGGAGTATCCACTCGAGGGCATCAACGACGGCTACCAGGACATGCGGGACGGCAAGAACATTCGCGGCGTCCTCGTCTACGACTGAGACCTGCGAAGGCCCGGTCGAGGGCTCAATCAATCACTGCTGGGATTCGTTCACGGTGCGAGAACGTCGTAACGTGCTGTCTGCTCATTTCATCAACGGGGGTTTGTCATGAAAGCACGCGCCGGGATTCTTCATGGGGTCGGCCAGGAATGGCAGGTCGAAGAAATCGACGTTGATCCGCCGAAGGTAGGCGAGGTGCTCGTCCACTGGAAGTACGCCGGGATGTGTCACTCGGACGAGCACTTCGTCACTGGCGACATGGTGCCGCCGCCCGAGATGATGGCGATGATGGGTGGCGGATCGTTCTTCCCAGTGCTCGGCGGCCATGAGGGCGCTGGCATCGTGGCCGAGGTCGGGCCGGGTGTCACGAGCCTCAAGCCCGGAGATCATGTCTCCGCTAGCTTCGTGCCGAGCTGCGGCCGGTGCCGCTACTGCTCCACCGGCAAGCAGAACCTCTGCGACAACGGCGCCGGAACGCTCACGAAGGGCATGATCACCGACGGCACGTCGCGTCACTCGGTCGGGGGCGAGCCCATCACTGTGATGGCTGGCGTCGGCACGTTCAGCGAGATGACCTGCGTCTCCGAGATGAGCCTCATCAAGGTCGACGACGACCTTCCCCTGAACGCGGTGGCGCTCGTGTCGTGTGGTGTGGCCACTGGGTGGGGATCGGCCTGCTCCCGTGCCAACGTGGAGCCCGGTGACACCGTGGTGGTCGTGGGCATCGGCGGTATCGGCATCAACGCCGTGCAGGGCGCCCGCATGGCCGGTGCCAAGCGTGTGATCGCCGTCGACCCCGTCGAGTTCAAGCGCGAGAAGGCGATGGAACTCGGGGCCACACATGTGTTTGCTTCAATGGACGAGGCACTCCCGCAGGTGATGGACATGACGTGGGGACAGATGGCCGACAAGGTCATCATGACGCCTGGTGTGATGTACGGCGAGCTCATGGCCGGCGCAAACGCGCTCTGCGGCAAGGGCGGCACCATCGTCGTCACGGCCGTGGCACCCATCATGCAGGACACGGCCTCCATCAACCTGTTCCAGCTCGCCATGTACAACAAGGAGATCAAGGGGACGATCTTCGGTTCGCTCAACCCGAGAGCCGACATTCCCAAGCTGCTCTCGATGTACCGCGAGGGCCAGCTCAAGTTGGACGAACTGATCACCCGGGAGTACCCGCTCGACGACATCAACGTGGGCTATCAGCACATGCGCGATGGCGTGAACATCCGGGGGCTCATCAAGTACTGATGCGAGAACTGCTCGAGCGCCTCGGCGCACATGTGGTGGGCCGGCGACGAGAGTTGGAACTCGTCATCGCCGCGCTCAACGCCGATCGTCACGTCTTGTTGGAAGGGCCCCCCGGAACCGGGAAGTCCACGATCTTGCGCGCGATCGCCCACGAACTCGGTATCGGCTTCGAGTTCGTGGAGGGTAACGCCGAACTCACGCCCGCCCGTCTCGTCGGCCACTTCGATCCGGCCCGTGTGCTGACGAACGGCTACAGCCCGGACGTGTTCGAGGACGGCCCGCTGCTGACGGCCATGCGCGACGGAGCGCTGCTCTACGTCGAGGAGATCAACCGGATCCCAGAGGAGACGGTCAACGTCCTCATCACGGTGATGAGCGAGCACGAGATCCATGTCCCGAGGCTCGGCCGCGTGCCGGCTTCCCCTGGTTTTCGGCTCGTCGCCGCCATGAACCCGTTCGACGCCATCGGCACGGCCCGCATCTCGTCAGCGGTGTACGACCGGGTGTGTCGCCTTTCCGTGGACTATCAGCCGCCCGACGAGGAGGAAGCGATCGTGCGGCGCGCCATCGGCGAGGCGCCCGTGCCGGCGGACTGGCTTCAGAAGGCGGTGGCGGTCGTGCGCCGGACCCGACTTCATCCGGATCTGCGCGTCGGGTCGTCCGTGCGTGGCGCTATCGACTGTGCCCTCGTCGCCCACTCCCTGTCGCAATTGCGGGGTGTACGACTCGACCAACCGAGCATCGGGCTCGACGCCGCGTTGGTCGCGCTGTCCGGTCGCGTACGGCTGCGCGAGGGCTCGGCGCGCACGACCGAGGAGATCGTGACCGAACTGTGGCTTGACGTGTTCGGTCGGGTGGAGCCCGATGGCGACCCGGGAAAAGCCGGCGCCCCGACTGGGGCCACCAACTCCCCGTCGTAAAGGAAGGGGCCCAGGCCGACCAGGCCGTGGCCGATGCCCAGAGGCGAACGACGTCTCGACGCGACCTCTCCCGCCATCAGCGCTTCGAGCAGGTGTCGCCCGAGGTCGGAGAGTTGGACGAGGCGGCGGTCGAAGAAGCGCTCCAAGACGATCCCGACGAGATGCTGGCATTGCTCGCCGACCTGACGGCGGCGACCGATCCGGTGTTGCGCGAGCTCGCCAGGCGGCTGGCTGGCCGTCTGCTCGTGGATGTGAGCCGACGCGGCCGCAGTCGGCCGAAGGGGGTCGGGAAGCTCACGACGCAGCGGTACCGGCCCGATGGCGGTGACCTGGACCTCGACGCCAGCCTCGACGCGGTTGTCGAGGGCCGGGCGGCAGGCGGCGCGCTCGACACCGAGCGGCTGTTTGTACGGGGATGGGTGAAGCCCGAGACGGCCCTGTGCCTGCTGCTCGACCGCAGTGGGTCCATGGGCGGCAAGCCGTTGGCGACCTCGGCGGTGGCGGCGGCCGCGGTGGCGTGGCGGGCGCCGCAGGACTACAGCGTGCTGGCGTTCGGCAAGGACGTAGTAGTGGCGAAGAGCCAGGACGCGCCCAAGGCAAGCGACCAAGTAGTGACGGACGTGCTGTCACTCAGGGGCTTCGGCACGACTGACCTGACCGGCGCCCTGCTCGGTGCCCAAGCGCAGTTGGCGAGGACGCGCGCCGGTCGCAAAGTGACGATCCTGCTGTCCGATTGCCGAGCGACCGTCGACGGTGATCCGGTGGCCGCCGCCGCTGGGCTCGAAGAACTCGTGATCGTGGCACCGGCGTCGGACGCCGATGAAGCTCGGGCCTTCGCCGCCCGGGTCGGCGCCAAGCTCGTCACCATCGAGGGCCCGAGTGACATCCCCGAGGCGTTGACCCTCGCTCTTGGCGACTGAGGCGGCAGTGTTCGTCGCGTCGCGCTAGCAGGTGGCGGTCTTGTCGGGAACGACCGCGTTTGCGCCGCCGTACGCGACGTCGGCGTTGTCCACGACTTCGACCCCGGTTGTCGCAACAGT
>JBKJJS010000363.1:0-6883 GCA_046597895.1 Ilumatobacteraceae bacterium | reverse complement strand
CGGCGATCCCCGCAAGGTCGGTGTGGCGGAGCACGTCGGCGAGCCTGGCTCGCAGGTCCGGAAGCGGTGTGCGGTCGTCCGCCCCGATGTTCAACAGACGCCCGATGGTGGCGCGTTCGCGTTCGGCGTTCGCGTCACTCAGCGTCACTTCATGCTCGAGGATGCGGGCAAGGTTGGCGGCCACCCGTACCTTGTGCTGCACAGGTCCGGTCAACGCGTCGATCACATCCTGCTCGAGGAGTTCGGCGATAGCGGCGAGAAGTTCGGCGGCGGTGGGGCGGTACTGCATCGGGATCAGGGCGCAGCCTAGGAGCGGGACCCGTCTGACTGGAAAGATCGGGCGACGAGTCAGTAGGGAAGGGGATCACGCCATGGGGACGATCGGGATGTCGGAGGAGGTTCGTGAGCGGCGGGCACACATGAAGGAGTTCATCGACGAGGTGGTGATCAAGGCGGAGCCGGAACTGGAACGGCTGAGCGAGCAGGGGTTCCACCCCGAGACCGGCATCCCGATGGAGCTGTACGCGATGGCCGAGGCGCGCGGCGTCGACACCAGCCGCGGGGTGCCTGGCCTCGGGCTTGAGGGGGCGATGGCAGGTCGGCGCAACACAGGAATCATGGCGGACCTCAAAGCGGAGGCGAAGAGCCGGGGACTGTGGGCGCTCGGGCATCCTGCCGAGATCGGCGGCGGCGGGCTGCCGTTCATGGATTTCGTCTACCTGAACGAGATCATCGGTCGCTCGGAGTACGGGCTCGTGGCGGTGGGAACGGCGACGATGCAGGACTCGATCATGTTGCACCAGTACGCCAACGCGGAGCAGCGGGCGAAGTACCTCATGCCGATGGTGAACGGCGACATCTATCCCTCTGTCGGTTTGACGGAACCGGCGGTGGCGGGATCGGACCCGACGCAGATGCAGACCACGGCCGAACTCGACGGGGACGAGTGGGTGATCAACGGCCGCAAGTGGTTCACGTCGGGGGCCACACGATCGGCGTACACCACGGTCTTCGCCAAGACGGATCCCGACAACGAGAAGCACCACCAGTTCTCCGCCATTCTCGTGCCGACGGACACGCCCGGCTACCTCGTCCAGCGGGCGGTTCCGACAATGGGACACGTCGGTGGCCAGCACTGCGAGGTCGTGTACGACAACGTTCGGGTGCCTGTCGCCAACCTGCTGGGCGATCGGGGCAGAGGCTTTCTCATCAGCCAGAAGCGGCTCGGGCCTGGCCGCATCTTCCATTGCATGCGCTGGCTCGGGCAGGCGCAGCGGGCCTTCGAGTTGATGTGCGAGCGGGCGCTGACTCGCTACGCGCACGGGTCCTTCTTGGCCGAGAAGGGCGTGATCCAACAGATGATCGCCGAGTCCACCGCCGAGATCCAGGGCCACCGGTTGATGACGCTCGATGCTGCCCGGGCACTCGATGAGGGTGGCGACGCCCGAGTCGAGATCTCGCTGATCAAGTTCCATGGGGCGAAGATGCTGCACAACGTGATCGACCGGTCGATCCAGGTACACGGCGCGCTCGGCGTCACGGCCGATCGGCCTCTCGACAAGATGTACCGCGAGGCCCGCTATGCCCGCCTCTACGACGGTCCCGATGAGGTTCACCACATGGTCGTGGCCCGCAACATGCTCAAGAACTACAAGGACCGTGCCCCCTGGAGCTGAGCGTCAGCGGTCGGCGCTGCGTAGCACGCCAGCTTCGGTCAGTTCGCTGATCTCGGTGGTGTCATAGCCGAGTTCGCCGAGCACCTCGGCGTTGTGCTGGCCGAGCAGCGGGGCGACCTGATCCAGATCCCACGGAAACTCCGAGAACCGCAGGGGATTGCCGGGGATGACCACCTCGCCGAGAATCGGGTCCTTGATACGCCGGATCATCCGACGGGACTCGAAGTACGGGTGACCGATGGCGTCGGCCGGATCGAGCACAGGCGCGCACGGCACCCGTTCCGCCTCCAGCCGGGCGATCACCTCGGCGTCGGTCGGGACGGTGGCCATCCAGGCCTCGACGATGGCGTTCACCTCGTGGCGGCTCTTGTGACGCTCGCGGAGTCCGGAGAAGCGCTCGTCGTGCTCGAGGTCGGGCCGCCCCATGGCCCGGCACATCCCGGGCCACTGGGACTGCATGACGTGGAGGACGATCCACCCTTCTGGCCCCTTGTACACACCTTGTGGGGCATTGAGGCCGGACTTCTCGCCGCTGCGCTTGAGCCGCCACTTCATGCCGGTGAGGGGTGGACCCTGCACCGCGATTTCGAGGGAGTGGAACAACGAGTCGACCATGGCGATGTCGACGTGCTGGCCCCGCCCGGTTCGCTCGCGGTGGTAGAGCGCCAGGCCGATGCCTGCGACCGCGTGGACGCCCGACATCACGTCGGCGATGGACGTGCCGACGGGCATCGGCGGGCCATCGGCCGGCCCGGTGATGGCCAGGATGCCGCTGTAGGCCTGCGCGATGAGATCGAAGGCGACCTTGTGCGAGTAGACGCTGTCCTTGCCGAATCCCGAGATGGACGCCATCACCAAACGAGGGTGCTTCGGCTGGAGGTCCGCCCAGTCGAGCCCACGCCGGGTCATCACTCCGGGGCCATAGTTCTCCACGAACACGTCCGCCTCGGCGATGAGCCGGTCGAGCACCGCGCGTCCGCGCCGATCGTCGAAGTCCAGGCACAGGCTGCGCTTGCCGTGGTTCTGTTGCACGAAGTAGCCGGAGCGACCGTCGTTCATCACGGCCAACGTGCGAGTCGGGTCGCCATACGGCGGCTGCTCGATCTTCACGACATCGGCACCCGCCTCGGCGAGCAGCCGAGTGACCGTGGGGCCCGCGAGGTACTGCGTCATGTCGACGACCTTGACGCCATCGAGGATCGGTCGCGCGTCGTCCATGGTCATCGAGTCGTGAACTTGATCGGCAGCACCGTCATGGGACGCAGGAAGAAACTCGGGTCGTGCGCGGGCACCGGAAGGGGCTCAGCGAGCTCGATGGTGGCGAGGCGGTCGAGGAGCATCGTGAACGCGCTGTGCATCTGCTGGCGGGCGAGGGCGGCACCGATACAGAAGTGGGCGCCGAAGCCGAATGCCACGTGGTTACGCGCGTTGTCGCGCGTGATGTCGAACCGATCGGGTTCATCGAATACGCGGGGGTCGTGGTTGGCGGCGCCGTAGCGGATCATCACCGACGCGCCCTCCGGGATGTCGACGCCATCGACCGTGACGGGGCAGGCGGCGCGCCGCCACAGGCCCTGCACAGGACTGTCGATGCGCAATACCTCCTCGATGAAGTTGCCCATCAGGTCGGGGCGTTGGCGCAGGAGCGCCTGCTGATCCTGGTGGGTGGCGAGCAGCCACATGGCAGCCGACAGCGCACCGGTGGTCGTCTCGAAGCCACCCGTGACGAGCTGGTGGAGCAGGTCCTGCAACTCGTTCATCGTGAAGGGCTCGTCGTCGCCGTGGGCGTGGACGATGAGCGAGATCAGGTCGTCGCCAGGATCGGTGCGGCGCTTCTCGCACTCGGCCGCCAGGTAGTGCTGGGCTTCGAGTTCGATCTCGACTGCCACCATCGCCTCATCCATCGACATGTTCGGGCGGTTGGCGAGTATCAGCATCGACTCCGCCCACCGCCGGAACGTCTTGTACTCGGCGCGGTCGAGTCCGAGTTGCTCAGCGATGAAGATGCCGGGGAGCGGCAGCGCGAAGTCGGCGACGAACTCGCACCGACCGTTGTCGGCAAACTTGTCGATGAGGTCGGTGATGATGTCCTCGATGTGAGGAGTCAGCGTCCTCACCCTGGCTGGCGTGAAGATGCGGTTGAGGATCTGGCGGTACCGGGTGTGCACCGGCGGATCGGTGCGCTGCAACGTCGTGGCCCTCGCCCAGCCCCGCTCGGCCATCGTTGTCATGTATGCGATGGCGACGGGGCTGGCGGCGCGTCCGTGGCGGCTCGGCGCACTCGAGAACGTGCCGACGTCCATCGCCACCTCACGCGCCTCGGCGAGGCCACCGATGACATACAGGTCGACATCCGACTCGTGCCACACGGGGCACTGCCGGAGGCGTTCCTCGTAGTACGCAAACGGGTCGTCCTGGACCGAAAGATCGCTGAGTCCCTTCATGGACGTCACCGTAACCCGGTCAGCTGATGACGACCCCACGGATCTGGAACACCCGGTTGCGGAGGAACTCGAAGGCCGTGATGTCCGGCGTGAGGAGCACGTCGTCGGCCGCATCCAGAAACAGCGGGGTGGAGAGTCGCGAGACGTTGCGGTCGGCCGACGGCGGGTTCACGACGCGATGGGTCGTGGACGGCAGCCATCCGTCCGTGGCGAGTTGCAACATGTCGCCCACGTTGATGACGATCGAACCGGGGTCGCACGGGACGTCGTGCCAGCGGCCGTCACGACCCAACACTTCGAGGCCCGGCTCGTTCGCCGCCGGGAGCACCGTGATGAGGTTCACGTCCTCATGGGCGGCCGCCCGAACGGCACTCGCCGGCTCGGTGCCGCGCAGCGGTGGGTAGTGGGCGATGCGCAGCAGCGTGCGGGTGGCGCCATTGAGCATCTCCGGCAGGGGCATGGACAACCGTGCCCGGATCTCGGCCGGAAGTGCGGCATCGACCCAGGTCAACGCCATCGATGCCACCTCCGTGCCGAGGTCGTATAGGCGGCGTGACACGTCCGTCAACTCTGGCGGGCCATGGCCCCATGGGTACCAGTGGAAGAACTCCTTCAGGTCCTGAACCGTCGCCCCGAGGGCCGTCTCCGAACTCTCCATCGGGTAGTAGCCATCCTGGCGTTCCGTTGCCGGGTACCGGACCTTGTCGACCCCGTTGAAGAACGCCAACCAACCGGTGTGCATGTCGGCGAGAAGTGATGACGGAATCGGGTGGTCGACCGCGACGGCGAACCCGATCGTCTTCAGGGATTCGACGAGGCGTTGTGGCGCGTCGCCGGCAATCAGCGAGATCGATTCGAGCACGCCTGCCATCATGGCCGCGATGATCAACCTGTGGAGACCGATTGGGGTGATGGCATGCCAGTGATGCTGGTGACGGGAGCCAGCCGCGGCATCGGGGCGGCCACCGCACGAATGGCGGCGAATGCAGGATGGGATGTGGCGGTGTTGTACCGATCCGGCGGCGCCGAGGCCGACGCGGTGGCCCACGACGTTCGGGCGTCCGGTCGGCGGGCGTTGGTCGTCGCGGTCGACGTTGCCGCGGAAGCCGAGGTGGTGGCGGCGTTCGACTCCACCATGGACCAGCTCGGGCCCATCGATTGCGTTGTCAACAATGCGGGTATCGCGCCGGGATACGGACCCTTTGTGGATCTCTCGGTGGCGGACATGGAACGGACATGGGCCGTCAACCTCACCGGCGCATTCCTGTGCGCCCGAGAGGCGCTGCGGAGGATGTCCACGCAGCGGGGCGGGGCCGGCGGGTCCATCGTCAACGTCTCCTCCAAAGCCGCGGTGATCGGCGGCCCGAACGAGTGGATCCACTATGCGGCATCGAAGGGAGGCCTCGACACGCTCACGGCCGGACTATCGAAAGAGGCGGCCCCCCACGGTGTCCGCGTGAACGGCGTACGCCCCGGGTTGATCGAGGGAGGGTTCGGGCCGTGGGCGCCCGATGGCCGGGTCGAGGCCATGACCTCTGGCGTGCCGATGCAGCGGTCCGGATCTCCCGAGGAAGTGGCCGCCGCCATCGTGTGGTTGGCGTCGGACGCCGCGTCCTACGTGACCGGCGCGACAATCGATGTCACTGGTGGCCGGTGATGGCCCTGGGGTGGGTCAGTGGGCGGCGAACGCGACCGGCGCCGAGCCCTTGACGCTCGTGCGGAACATCTCGCGCCGCTCGCCCCGGTAGTCGTTGAGGGCGAGGTGCTGGGTGCAGCGGTTGTCCCAGATGGCCAACATGCGCGGCTCCCAGCGCAGGCGGCACGTGAAGTTCTCGCTCACGCCGTGGCGATAAACGTGGCCGAGCAGCGCCTGTGACTCCGCCGGGGACCAGCCTTCGAACCTCGTGGTGTAAACGGGGTTGACGTAGAGCGTGGCCCGGCCGCTCTCGGGGTGGCGCGTCACGACAGGGTGGACATGCTGGCGGAACGCCTCCTTGGACGGCTCGATGGCCATCGACGTCTTGTCCTTGACCGAGTCGAGGAAGCCACCCGTCCCGTACGCCGATCCGGCGGAGTGGACGCCGTTCAATCCGAGCAACGTGTGCCTGAGTCCTTCCGACAGCGTCTCGTAGGCGAGGTACTGGTTCGCCCACACCGTGTCGCCGCCGTGGCTCGGCACGTCCCAGGCGTGAAGGAGCGTGAAGCTCGGCGGGGCCGGCAGGTACGACAGGTCGGTGTGCCAGGCGTTGCCGAAGTTGACTTCGTCCGTCGGTTCCTTGATGACCCGGATGACGTGGGGGCGACCCTCGACCGGCGTCACGAACGGGGTCACGTCGCACCCGCCGAACGCGTCGGTGAGCCGTTCGAGGTCGTCGAGGGTCATCGGTTGGTCGGGGAGGAACACGACGAGGTGCTCGACGATGGCGGCCCGCAGTTCGGCCACCTGGACCGGATCGAGCGGGGCCGTGAGGTCGATACCGGTGACGTAGGCGCCGAGCGCGCCAGCCGATGGTTCGATGGTGAGCGTGGTCACGCGTGCAGTGTCGCGCGGTTCAACCTCCGCGGCTGTCGCGGTGTCTGGAAGACTGCCGCCCATGTCGTCACGCCCTTCCGGAACGGTGACGTTCCTGTTCACCGACGTCGGGGTGCTCGTCCCACAGGCGCGTCGAACCCTCGATGTCGGTGAAGAGAAACGTCACCGTTCCGGAAGGGCGCGTCTCCACGGGCCGCAGTCTCGCAGACGCCGCGACAGCCGCGGAGGTT
>JBKJJS010000222.1:0-11303 GCA_046597895.1 Ilumatobacteraceae bacterium | reverse complement strand
CTGACCCTTGATCCGGACGAGACGTGTTCGGTCCAGTTCGAGTTCGCTGCGGTCGCGCTTGGTGCGGCCACCGGGTCGGCGTCGGTGTCGATCAATGGTGTGACGTATTCGGTGGCGCTGACGGGTACGGGTGTCGGCGTCACCGTGCCAACCTCGCTGGGGTTCGGTGAAGCCGGGGTTGGGAACGCTCCGAAGGTGGCAGTGTTGGTCGTCACGAACAACGAGTTGCTGACCCTCGGGTCCCTCACCCTGGTGCCAGGGACCGTCACAGGGCCGTTCACTCTCCTGTTCGATGGCTGCACGGGTGAGACCCTGGCGGCGGGCGAGACCTGCTCGGTGCAGTTCGACTTCACCCCCCTGACTCGCGGTCCGCTCGTCGGCTCGGCGAATGTCGTGATCAACGGGGTCACCTACACCGCCTCGTTGAGCGGTACGGGTGTTGGGGTCACGGTGCTGGCGGCGTTGGAGTTCGGTCAGTCTGGTGTCGGTGATGCGGCGAAGGTCGTGTCGTTGGTGGTGACGAACAATTCGTCGGTGGTGTTGGGGCCGCTCACGTCGTTGGCTGGGACGCCGAGTGGGCCGTTCGCGAACGTGTCGAACGGGTGCCATTTGGCGACGTTGAATCCGGGTGAGTCGTGCGCGGTGCCGCTCGGTTTCGCGCCGCTCGTACTCGGAAGCGCCGACGGTTCCGGGCAGTTGACGGTCAATGGGATCGTCTACCCCACCTCGTTGCATGGAACGGGTGTCGGCGTGACGGTGCCGGCGGCGTTGGAGTTCGGTCAGTCCGGCGTGGGTGATGCGGCGAAGGTCAGGGTGTTGGTGGTGACCAACAACTCGTTGGTGGTGTTGGGACCGCTCACGTCGCTGGCGGGGACGCCGACTGGTCCATTTGCGAACGTGTCCAACGGGTGTCACTCGGCGACGTTGAACCCGGGTCAGACGTGTTCGGTGACGTTCGGCTTCGCGCCGCTGGCCCTTGGAAGCGCCAATGGCTCGGTGTCACTCCCCGTCAACGGGTTGGGTCACTCCACAACGCTGCACGGCACGGGAGTCACCGTCTCCGTCCCGACGCTGATCGAGTTCGGGGAATCGCTCGTAAAGGGCCCGGCCAAAGTCAGGGCGCTCGTCATCACGAACGACTCGGCCGTGCCGCTCGGCCCATTGGCATCGGTCCCCGGCACTCCAACGGCCGCCTTCGGTGCTGGCTCGAACGGATGTGCCGGCGTGACACTTGCCCCGGGCGGGACGTGCTCGATCGACTACCAGTTCGGTCCGACCGTGCGCGGGCAGACCTCCGGGTCAGTAGCGATGAGCATCAACGGCCTGGGAACCAACGTCACCTTCGGGGGTAAGGGCGTCACGGTGACCGTGCCGGCCTTCGTCGAATTCGGCCGGGCCGGAATCAACTCCCCACCCGTTGTCCGCACGATCCTCGTCTCGAACGGATCGACGATCGCCCTCGGCCCGCTCCTACTGGTGGCTGACCCGCCGAGCGATGGTTTCAGCCTCGTCTCGGAAGCATGCACGGGCCAGACGCTGGCCCCTGGTGCGACCTGTGCAGTGCTGTACCAACTTGATCCAGGTGGCTATGGCGACGTTGGCGGTGTCGCCATCCTTTCGATCAACGACACGACGTTCGGAGTGGGCCTGCATGGCCTTGGAGCACCGGACGGTCCGAGCAACCTGGCCAGGTCGTCGCTCTCGACGAGCCGGATCACCCTCAAATGGGACTACGCAGTCAAGCCGATCAAATGGATGCTCGTCACGGGTGGCGGCAGCGGGGTACGGGTCGGCACGTACGGGTCGAGGACGAAATACTTCACTACCGTCTCCGGGCTGAAGCCGGCGACCGGATACTGCTACCAGGTGGTGGCTGATCTGGGCGGAGTACTCGGGGAGACCGCGCCGTCGAACCGTTCGTGTGTGGTCACCCCAGTGAGCGGTCTCAAGGGAATCACCCTCAGTACGACGCAGATCAAGCTGCGCTTCAAGGGCAGTCTCGGCGTCACCTACTCCCTCATCGGGCCCGGCGGCCGGGTGAACGGCATCACCGCGACGACGGATGGCTCGAATCTGGCCATCACCATCGGGGGCCTCTCGAGGGGTGTGCGCACGTGCTGGCGCATCGTGGCCGTGTCGGCCGATGCCCAGAGCACACAGTCCGGCAGCGTGTGCGTCCGTACCAAGCGCTAAACAATTGTTGATGTGGGCCCGGCTCGTTCGTCATTGATGTGAGTCCCGGGCGCGCGCCCGGGTCGCCCGCTGCCCGTATCCCCGACGCCGGCTGCGGCGCGGTGAAGGTCCGCCCGATCCTCGACTTGTCGGACATACATTGATCAGTGGGTGACGGTGGGCTGACGGTTGAGCACGTCTACCACCGTGGACGATCAATTACGCCTCCTGTACCTGTGCTGCCACCCGGCGCTCGCCGCCGACCCCCAGATGGCGCTCACGCTGCACTCGGTCGCGGGTTTGACGACGACCGAGATCGCCCACGCGTTCGTGGTGCCGGAGCCGACGATGGCGCAGCGCCAGATCGAGGAACTGGGCGGGCTACGTTGAGCGACCATGCTGCGTCACGTCGTCATGTTCAAGTGGAATGAAGGGGTGAGCCCCGACCAGGTGGCGGGTTGTGTCGCCGAACTCAGCGCGTTGCCGGAGAGCATCGAGCAGATCCGTGACTACGTGCTCGGTCCTGACGTCGGGGTCAATCCCGGCAACTTCGACATGGTCGTGACGGGAGATTTCGACTCGGTGGCGGACTACGTCGTCTACCGGGACCATCCGGACCACCAGCGGGTGGTGCGCGAGGTCATTGCGCCCCTCGTCGCGCAGCGCGCGGCGGTGCAGTTCGAGTGGTGAGCCCCGTTGATACGCAAGGGGGTCCGGTCCCGGTCCCGGTGCGGGTCAGGGTCAACCAGGACGACTGCGTGTCCACAGGGCGCTGCATCGCTGATGCTCCCCACGTGTTCCGCTTCGATCATGATGAGTTGGCAGAGGTGGTTCCGGGCGAGGATCGGGCTCTCGACGAAGTGACGGCCGTGCGGATCGCCCGCCACTGTCCCAACCGGGCGATCGTGGTCGAACGCGACGACGCCACGACAGTGCTGCTCGACTGACGAGGCTCGTGGGTCTGTGTATATCGATGTGAACAACCGGTGCACAGCGAAGAAATTCTGGGGGTAACCGAGGAATCCTGGGGGTAACCCTGTGAGCAACCAAATTAGCTCTTGACCTGCTTCGATACAGGGTACAGAGTGTCCCTACACCACTCAGGAACGAGGGGGTCGAGCACCGAAGGGGTTCGAACCGGAGGCGCCGGGCAACTGGCGACGAAGGGGAAGGCTTCGCCGGGGTCCGCCCCCCAGGGAATGAGCGGTGGAGATCCACCCGCTGCAGACACCGCCTTCGGGCGGGGGATGCGGTCGAGGAGGGCCAGGGGTGGCAACACCCGCAACTCGCCTCACCGGTGTCGACGAACGCAAGGGGTAACCCGAGGGGACAGAGACAGCGGCTCCGGGGAAGTGCTTCGGCATTTCCGTCGGAAAAACGGGTTCGCCCGCCGGACCCCCTCACAGGGATCCAGCGGGCGAAGTGATCGGAGGCAGGCTAACGCCCAGCGCGCCGATTGTGGTGGATCTCGTGACGTGGCCCCGAGGGTGGACGGCGCAAGCCGGACGCCCGGCGGGGCCACTGTCGCATACGGGTGCCCTCCGGGGTGATGCGTGAGCGGGAACGGCCCGGGCTGGCGAGGACCCTCCTCCGCCCCAGCCCGGGCGGTTCGGGTGTGCCGGCCACGCGGCGATGGCCGTAAGTACAGGGCGCCCGCGCTCAGGCGTCGAGCGATCCGAGGAACGTCAACAGCGCGGCGTTGAATGCGATGGGTGCTTCCTGCTGGATCCAGTGGCCGGCACCTTCGATCATCGTGTGACCCCGGTAATCGGGTAGCAGGTTCGTCATCCGTTCCGGGCCGGTGGGATCCATCACGAGCACCGGGTCCATCGTCCCCCCGATGAACGCGCTCGGCATCGTGAGGCGGTCGGCGGAGAGGTGCTTCACCACCTCGAAGTTGGCGTCCAGGTTGCGGTAGTAGCTCACCGGCCCGAAGAACCCACTCGCGGTGAAGAGGTCGGCGTACGTGTCGAGATCAACCTGGGTGAGCCACGGTCCTTCGGCGCCCTCGTACGGCAACGCGGGAGGGTCCGACATCATGGTGAGGAAGCCCGTTCCTTCCATCGGCGGTTGTTCGATCGGCCGGCTGCCGGGGCCACCCCACCCCCGACCGGACGCCGTCCACAGCACCTTGGCCATCGTCACGTGAGGATCGGCGCCGAGTTCTGCCTCGGCCGGGCCGACGGGCTGGAAGTAGAGCATGTAGAAGAAGCGGTCGCCCGCCAGCATTCGCATCAGGTCCGTGGGGCGGCCCGGCCAGGCGACGAACGGCACGCTGACACCGACCACCGCCCGCACCCGTTCGGGGTGGAGTCGGGCGAGATCCCACACGATCAGGGCACCCCAGTCATGGCCGACGAACACGCCCTGCTCATAGCCGGTCTCATCGAGGAGGCCGATGAGGTCGTCGGTGAGTGGTCCGATGCCGTAGTCCTCGACATTCGTGGGCCGCGACGACCGACCGTATCCGCGCTGGTCTGGCGCGATGGCGTGAAAGCCGGCGGCCGCCAGCGCGGGTAATTGATGTCGCCAGGAGTGGGCTGCCTCGGGAAAGCCATGGCTCAGGATCACCGGAGGTGCGTCAGGGTCCCCCGCTTCGATGAGGTCGAGTTCGATTCCGTTGACAGCGGCTCGGCGGTGGCGGATCTCAGAGTGGCGGCTCTCAGACGGCGGCATGTTCGCCATGCTGGCACGCGTTGCTCACGACGCAGGGATCGCCCAGTCGATCGGCTCCCGCCCGGCGGCGCGTAGGGCGGCGTTGGCGCGAGAGAACGGGCGGCTGCCGAAGAAGCCGTTGTGGGCACTCAGCGGTGACGGGTGGGCCGACTCGATGATCACATGCCGGTCCATATCGATGAGCGGTCTCTTCTTGCGGGCGTAGGCGCCCCACAGAATGAACACGACCCGTTCGGACCGCGCGTTCACCGTGGTGATCACGCGGTCCGTGAAGGTCTCCCATCCCTTGCCGGCGTGCGACCCGGCCTGATGGGCGCGCACGGTGAGCACGGCGTTGAGCAGGAGTACCCCTTGGCGGGCCCACTGCTCGAGGTTGCCGTGCGGCGGAGCGGCGATCCCGAGGTCGGCCTGCAACTCCTTGAAGATGTTCACGAGCGAGGGCGGCTGGGCGACCCCATCCTGCACGCTGAAGCAGAGGCCGTGGGCCTGCCCGTCGCCGTGGTAGGGATCCTGGCCGAGGATCAGCACCTTGGTCTGTGCGTAGGGCGTCAGATGAAGCGCGGCGAAGACCTGTTCGTCCGGCGGGTAGATGGTCGCCCGCTCCCGCTCGTCCCGTACGAAAGCCTGCAGGTCGTGCCAGTAGGGCTCGTCGAACTCGGCCCGAAGTACAGGGTTCCAGTCCGTCGTCACGGTGGCGACGTTAGGTGGTCACCCTGTGAGTCGGGCCAATTCCTGGAGTAGTCGGGCGCCACCGGGATCCTCCGCGGTGATGGGGGCGACGCCGATGCGGTCCATCCCGGCATCTCGATACTGCGCCATCTGGTCGACGATCTCCGTGGGAGATCCGAAGAGCCCGAACGTGCGGGACAGTGCATCGGGAATCTCGTCCACCATCGCTGGTGGCGCCACTGTCCCGCTCCGGGCTCTGGTCACGAGATCCCCGAATCCCACTTCGGTGATCTTTTCGCCATAGCCCGGAGGGTGCAGGTAGGCCACGAGCTGGGTGGCGGCCTGGCGGAAACTCGCCGGACCAGGGTCAAGCCCGGCCATGATCCACATGGCGAGCGTCGGCCGTGGCCGCCCCACCTCCAGCGCGGCAGCATCGATGGCCTGGCGGTACGCCACGACCTGCGCCGGCGTGCACATGTTGATGACCACTCCGTCGGCATGTTGAGCGGCGAATCGGGTGAGGCGGGGACCGACCACCGCAATGCGCAGTTCACCGCCAGGGGGGTCCAGCCGCAGGCGGTAACCGCCGGGACCGCGACCACCGGCGAGCAGTGGCCGGAGCGCATCGAACGTCTCGATGACCGCCGTGCCCATCCGCTCGTAGGGGCGGCCGTGCCACTGCTCCACCACGACGGGTGATGAGCCGCCGATGGCGAGGTGGGCGGGCCGCCCACCGGCCGCGGCGACGGACGCCACGCCCATCGCCAGTGAGACAGGGTCGCGCACTTTGACCGCGAGCGGACCCACCACGAGGGACAGTTGGGTGGTCGTGCGGGCGATCGCCGCCGAGAGCGCGAAGGCATCCCACGTCGTCATCTCTCCGACCCAGAGCTCGTCGGCGCCCGCCGTCTCGGCGTTGGCGGCGATGTCGAGGGCCTCCGTGGCGGGTCGATCGAACCAGTAGGGCAACACCACGTCGAACGGAACCGGCAACGACTTCGCAATCACGACCAGGCCCCTGTCACCAGGATTCCTTCCAAACGGGCCTGATGGACGGCGGCCCTGGCGGCCTCGGGGGCCGTCTGGATGAGGGACTGGAGCAGCAGTTCGCCCTCCTGCCATCCTTCCTGTTCGTCGCGCAGGGCGAGCGTGAGCACCCGATGAGTCGGACCGTCGATGAGCTGATCGGTCGACACGAGGTGCGTCTGGTAGGCCGCGACGAGGCGAGGGAGGAGCACTCGACATGCGCCCGCCAGCTTTTCGATGGTGGTGTCCGGCCCGACCGGCGAGGCCAGTGCCTCGATGAACGTGATCAGGGAGGCATCGGGCATCGGCATCGGTTCGTCGACCGCGACGCCGGAAAGGACCGGTAGACGTTCCTGCCAGAGGCTGGCGTGCCACGAGTGGCGGTGGCATTGCGTCGCGAGGTAGCGCTTGACGGCAGGTTCGGGGACAGCTGTGGCCCACGCGCCCATGACCTCGAACAGCCGCTCCTCCATCCACCGGTAGTGGCTCATCCGCCGCGCCGTGTCATGGATCTCCATGGGGGCGAGATGTTACGGGGCCGCTGCTGCCGAGCGGTGCGACCGCCACTGTGCCTCGGCCCGACCGAGTTCCGTCGCCGGTTCCGTGGCGCTGATGTACTCCTGGATCATGGCGCGGAAAGGGCCGCTGGTGCTGAGCTTGCCGAGCAGTGCCGAGACGCCCCACACCACCCGATCCAAGATCACGAAGCTCGCCGGCAGGTTGAGCTTCGCGATGACGGGGGCGTACGGACCGCGCACGTCGATGATGCGCGAGATGGTGTCCTTCACGTAATCCCGGGTGAACGCGAACTCGTCGACGAGGTACGGGCGGTACGGCGCGCTGACGTAGTCGAATACGTCCTGAGGATCGAGGCCGTGGCCCGCTTCCAGGAATCGCGCGTCCTCCATGGCCTTCACGAGTTGCTGGGGGTCGCAGGCAACGATGTGTGTGAGTGTCGGGGCGAGGCGTTCCCACTCGCCAGGTGTCCACCGTTTCACGAGACCGAAGTCGAGGAAGGTCACCGAGCCATCGAGGTCGAACCGATAGTTGCCGGGGTGCGGATCGCCGTTGAAGGCGCCGAGGTGGACCACCGAATGCTGCGTGAACCGCCAGATGATCTCTCCGGCGCGTTGGCGGGCTTGCGGAGTGGCTCGCTCCATGAACGATGCGAACGGCAGCCCATCCACCCACTCGGACGTGATGACTCGGCGGGCCGAGAGTTCGGGGACGACCGCCGGGATCCGCACGAACGGGTGACCGGCGTAGAAGTCGGCGAACTCGGTCTGGTTGCGGGCCTCGAGGTGGTAATCGAGTTCTTCGAGCATCCTCGCCCGCAGCTCGTCCACGAGTGCCTTCGTATCGAGGCCCTTCAGCGTGAACGACGACAGCATGGCGTAGAGCAGCTCGGCGTTGTCCAGGTCGGCGCCGATGGCGTCGCCCACTCCCGGGTACTGGACCTTGACCGCCACAACCTGCCCATGGCGGGTCACGGCGCGGTGCACCTGGCCGATTGAGGCGGCGGCCACCGGCTCATCCGACCAGTCGAGAAACACCTTGTCGGGCGGGCCGAGTTCCTCGGTGACCACCTGGACGGCCAATGCTGGCGCCATGGGTGGGGCATCGGCCTGGAGCGTCGCCAATGCCCGCTGGGCTTCCTCGGGCAGCGCCTCGGCGATGAAGCCGATGAGCTGCCCGGCCTTCATCAGCGCGCCTTTCATCTGTCCCAGTTCGCGGGCGACGTCCTCGGCGGTGCGGATGGCGAATCGCTCGTTGAGGGCGGCGCGCCGTTCGGCGTCGGCGCCGACTCCCTTCACTCGGACGGCGAGATAACGCACCCCGTTACGGCCGGTGAGGCGCCACACCCGGGCCGCTCGCGTCACCCGAGCCCGTCGGGATGGGTCAGCGCGCAGGGTGAGAGTCGTTGCGGTGGCCGCGGCGACCAGGCTGCCGAGGGCCGCGACGGCGCCGAGTCCGAGCACCAGCCGCCGCGGGGTCACGAGGCTGGTGCCCGCCGGGTGGTCGGCTGGTCGGCGAGGAGGCGCGCGTCGAGGGGTTCCCCCGTGACCTCGTCCACGAAGTACGTACCGGCCTCGAGGCGAGCGAGCGCCGCCTCGACGCCAGCGAGGTCAAGGGCAATCCGTTCCAGGTCCACGGTACCGAGTTCGTTGAGGTCGGGCGTGGGATCCATCGGACCAAGCCTACGAGCGGGGGTTCAGCTGACGACGAGTGTCGCCTTCATCGACGAATGGAAGTTGCAGTGGAAGGCGTAGTCGCCAGCGGCGGCGATCTCGATGGTGGCGGTCTTGCCGGGGTCTACCTGCACACTGAAGGAATCGTCGTCGGCCGTGACCGTGTGGGGCGCGCTGTCGTCGTTGCGGATCGTGATGGTTCCGGCCTTCGCCGCAGTCACCGTGAACGCGAAGTCCTTGATCACGATGCTCGGTTCGGCGCTGACAACGGCCGGGAGAGTGGTGGCGGTGGAAGCCTTGCCACTGTCGTCACCACAGGCCGCGGCCAGTAGCGAGGTGGCGGCGGCGATGAGGACGAGGGAGTAACGCACACGCATGGGGGAATCCTTTCGAAGGGCTTGTTGAACGTACCGTACGTCGCCAGACGCGAGACGGTTCACGGCTCCGTTCGGTAGCGTGCCCCGCCATGCCGTACGCCTTCCCGGCCCTCGATGGGTCATCGCCAAAGACGCAGAAGTTCAACGACCAGCCAGAGATGGGTATCGACCCGTCGAAGCGGTACACCGCCACGATGGAGACCTCGATGGGGACCATCGTGATTGCCCTCGATCCCATCAAGGCGCCGAAGACGGTCAACAACTTTGTCTTCCTCGCCCTCCACCACTACTACGACGGCATCATCTTCCATCGCATCATCGAGGGCTTCATGTGTCAGGGCGGCGATCCCGACGGTTCAGGTCGCGGCGGACCCGGCTATCGCTTCGACGACGAATTGCCGAAGGCCGGCCAGTACCAGATCGGCTCGATCGCCATGGCGAACGCAGGGCCCAACACGAACGGTTCGCAGTTCTTCCTCATCAGCGGCCGCAGCGGGGTTGGGTTGCCGCCCAGCTACTCGTTGTTCGGTCAGGTCGTGAAGGGACTCGAGGTCGTCGACGCCATGCAGCGTGTGCCAACGGGCGGCGGCGACCGGCCGAAGACCGATGTGGTGATCAACTCCGTCACCATCGTCATCGCCGACTAGTCAGTCGAGCGGCGAGGTGGTCAGTCGGTCAGGGGGTTGTTGAGCGACCGCCCCTTCTCGCAACTCTCGCGGAATTGTGCGGTGGTGACCTCACAATCCCGCGGAAGTTGCGTAATTGGGTGGGTGGGTCGGCCACGCATTGGGCACCTCTCCGCTCTCGCCGCCTCGTGTGCTGTCAGGTTGAAGCAACCATTTTGGTTGATGGTGGTGCAGTAGCCGGCGAGGCGTTGGAGGATCTGGTCGGCGGTGACTTGGCGCTGTTTAGCGAAGCTCCGGACCTTCGTCTTTTTCGGCCCGAACCCGTGCAACGGCCATCGGACGCCAACCTCCATGACGAGGACTTGCGCCGCGTGACATTGCCGAGCTCGTCTACGCGGCGAGTGCGGGGCGGGGCGCTGGCGATGCAGGTGCAGGTGCCGGGCGAGACCATTGATGCCCAGGGCGTCTGTGCGCAGGTTCAACAACTGGCAGAGATGGCCGACGGAGTGAGACCGTCGCAGCCACAAGCCGTCGTCGCGGTGAGCCCGGGACATTTCACCACCTTCGTTGACACCTCCTCGGTACGGGTGTACGTTCCCGCGTACCCCTATTGGTGCTTGGGAGGACGAGATGGCAGGTCTGGTTCGCAAGAGTCTGGACACTCCTGAAGAGACGCGGCCGTTCAACGACGGCATGGGCAAGCTTGAGCTGGTGAACATCGGCGCCGGGCCGGTCGGCAGGGCGACGTTCCAGCCCGGTTGGCAATGGTCGAAGCACGTCAAGCCCATCGCCAAGACCGACAGCTGCCAAGCCCCCCACATGGGCTACGTCATCTCCGGTCGTATGAAGATTGTGATGGACGACGGCGAGGAGATGGAGTTCGGGCCTGGAGACTTCATGTGCGCAGCGCCCGGCCACGACGCCTGGATCCTCGGCGACGAGCCGTGCGTGCTCATCGACTGGCAAGGCGTCGCCGACTACGCCAAGGGCTGAATCCAACTCGCGCAGCGATACTGCTTCGCCGACACGGACAACGCAGTTCCTGGCCGTCGACTCATCGACGTTCTCGCCCTCGGCACGCGGGATCGCGTGGCTGTCGGCCCACGGTTTGTCGTCACGATCGTCGGATCGACACCGGTAGCCATGAGAACGTTTGCCTCGCCTGGACCTTCGGGCAGGCGTACCCGGCCGCGTTCGGAGCGGATCGGAGCCGATTCGCGCCCGGTCGGGCGCGTTGGCTGGTGTCGGGGCGCGCTCGAACGGATGTGCCCGGGCGCGAGGTGGTAGACGTCACCGGCTGAGATCACCTCGTGCAGCCCTTCAACCGGAACCGCCACCCACCGCCCACAAGCAAGCCACGACCGGCGACCGACACCACCACAGCCCCCGTATCCCCGCACCAGCCCCACTTTCCGCTACCGACCCACGCTCCTAGGGCCAGACGTGATCGCGGCCTGGCGGAACGCCAGTGTCAGCACGGCACACAGGGCGGCGATGGCGGCCCCCGCGACGCTCATCGTCGAGTAGTTGGACCAGTGGAGCACGAATCCGGCGAGCAGCGCGGCGAC
>JBKJJS010000095.1:0-13121 GCA_046597895.1 Ilumatobacteraceae bacterium | reverse complement strand
ACTGCATGGCCCGAACCGTACCGCCCGCCTCGGGCCACGTGTGATCTAACGTGCATCCATGACCACGACTTCGGTGCTGGCAGAAGGGCTCTACTTCAGGGAAGGGCCGCGCTGGCACGACGGCGTGCTGTGGTTCTCGGACTTCTTCGACTACGCGGTGAAGACCTGCACGAAGGACGGCACCGTCACGACCGCGTTCACGACCGAACAGCACCCGAGCGGGCTTGGCTGGCTTCCCGATGGCCGGATGCTCATCGTCTCGATGCAGGACCGGCGCCTATTACGCCGGGAGCCAGACGGGACGCTCGTCACCCACGCCGACTTGTCGGGAGTCGCCACGTTCCACTGCAACGACATGGTGGTCGATGCCGTTGGTCGTGCCTACGTCGGCAACTTCGGTTTCGACCTGGACGAGGCGTTCGCCACTCGCAGCGTGGAGTCGATCATCGCCGACCATGCCACGGCGACGATCGCCCGGGTCGACCCCGATGGCTCGGTGCACCTGGCTGCAGACGACATGCACTTCCCGAACGGCTCAGTGATCACTCCCGATGGATCGACCCTCATCGTGGGCGAGACACTGGCTGGCTGCCTCACCGCCTTCGACATCGCGCCGGACGGTGCTCTCAGCAACCGGCGGGTGTGGGCGACCCTGGGCGGACGGGTGCCGGATGGCATCTGCCTCGATGCCAACGGCAACATCTGGGTGGCGAACCCACTGGCCCCCGAGGTGTTCCTTGTGGCCGAGGGCGGCGAGGTGCTCCAGTCCGTCGAGACGACCCGCCCGTGCTACGCCTGCATGCTCGGTGGCGACGACGGGCGCACGTTGTTCTGCCTCACTACCCCTTCGTCGGTCGCCACCGTGGCGTCCGCCGCACGGGAGGGTCGGGTGGAGGTCGTCACCGTTGCCGTCCCACACGCCGGCCGGCCGTGATCCTCCATCTCATCACCGTCGAGACCTGGGCGGCACTGGCCGACGCCCAGAAGTACACCCCCGAGTCACTCGCCGCGCAGGGCTTCATCCACTGCAGCGGCGACGACGACGTGATGCTCGATGTTGCCAACTCCCACTACGCAGATGCCGGTGAGGTTTTGGTGCTCACGATCGACGAGCACGACCTTGACGCCGAGGTTCGCTGGGAAGCCCCCGACCCACTCCCGCCGGGATGGGATCCGAATGGGCCGGAGGGGGCACCGACGTTTCCCCACATCTACGGGCCGCTCAACCTCGACGCCGTTGTCGGGATCCGCCGACTGCTCCGAGACAACGGTGGACGGTTCACCGGTTACGCCAGCGCATGAGCGAGTCGGCCAATCGCACCCGACGTCCGTACACCCCACCAGAACAAATCTCGTCCGTCCACGAGCCTCACGTCGACCGCAACTGAACGCGCCTCGGCCACGTGGCGTGTGGTGAACGGATAGGGCTCGCTCGGAAGTATGACCATGTCCGGCGCAGTCGCCGCGGCGCTCGCCAATGTCACCGTGGGATACCGGTCAACGTGATCGGCGAACGCGTTGCCGACGCCACAGGCCGCCAGGATCGACGACCCATACGTGTCGCCGTTGATCGTCATCCACGGACGGCGCCAGATCGGTACGAACGCCTGTCGTGTGAGCGTGGTGGGCACCAGCCTTCCCGGCGGCGCGACGGCGAGTACCCCGAGTCGCTCGGCGAGCCTCGCCATCGTCGGAGCGACATCATGCAGCGCCGTCACGTGCGTGACGTGGACATCGAGGCCGGCATCCATCAGCGACGCCGCGTCCTCCTTGCGATTCTCCTCGCGATCGACGACGACGAGATCGGGACGCAACTCCACGATTGCGGCAAGGTCGGGATCCTTCGTTCCGCCGACATGACGCAAGCTGGGCTGTTCACAGAACCGCGTGCAGGCGACCGGCTCGATGCCCCATGCCAACAGCGTCTCGGTGGTGGAAGGGACGAGCGAGACGACCCGGATCACGGGGACCGCCCGCGCTAACCGAGCAACTTGTGCTTCTGCGCCTCGAACTCCTCAGGGGTGATCGACCCACGCTGCAGCAAGCCTTCGAGCTTCTCGAGTTGCGATCCCACATCGGCCGCTGCCGGCGCGGCGAACGTACCACCGGAACGGCTTCGGCCTTCGTTGCCCTCCATCGCTTCGTGGATGAGGTTCGTCACCTTGTCCGGATGCTTGATGTCGGTGAAACGTTGCTGGCCGTCCTCGCCGCCGGACTCGATGAGCAGATCGCCCGCACCGATCATCCGCTCGAAGATGCTCTGATGAAAGTTGACGTTGTTGACGCGCTCGAGCGGGATCTGGACCCCCTGTTTGGCCACAATGCCTTGGCGGAAGATGACACGATCCGTCGTGATGACGAAGTTCGTCGTCACCCACTTGAAGTACCGTCCCACCAGCCACAGCGCACAGACGACGAGCAGCGCCAGCGCCACCCACTTGAGCACATCGTTCCCATTCGACAACGCGAAGATCCCAAAGATGATTGCTCCGACCACGGACGACACCGGCGGGGCCAGGTACCACCAATGCGGGCGGAGATCGAGGCGCACGGTCTCATAACTGTTGAGCAGTTTCTTCGGAAATGCCATGGCACGGCAGTGTAGTCACGCCATCCGACGCCGGTCGGAGGCGCAAGGGCGTAGCGTCACGGTCGTGGAAGAGGGCTCGGGCCACGACCTCGATGCGCTGCTAGACCGCCTCGACCCGGATCAGTTGGCGGCCGTCACGGCGCCGCCCGGTCCCGTCGCAGTGATCGCCGGTGCTGGATCCGGTAAGACCCGCGTGCTCACGACGCGGATCGCCTACCGCATCGCCACGGGTTCGGCGCACGCCCCGCATGTCGTCGCTTTCACATTCACCCGCCAAGCCGCCTCGGAGCTCCGGCGGCGAATGACCTCGTACGGCGTGGACCGCGACGTCGTGGCCGGCACGTTCCACAGCGTCGCCTATCGGATCTTGCGACGGCGTTGGGAGGACAGGGGACGCGCTGAGCCGCCCTCGCTGGCGGCCAACCGCGTCGGGGTCCTCTCCGAGCAACTGGAAGGCGACCGTCGGATGGCCGGAATCGCGGCGGCCGAGATCGAATGGGCACGCGCCCGGCTCGTCTCACCGGCGGAGTACGCCACGTCGGCGATGGGGGCCGGACGCCGACCGAGTGCTCCGCTCGATCGCGTCGCCGAGGTCTACCGTGCGTACGAGGCCTACAAGCGGCGCAAACGAATCCTCGACTTCGACGACCTGTTGTCCGAGAGCATCCTCGAACTGCAACGGCCAGGAGCCGCTGAGGCCGTGGCGTGGTGGCACCGCCACCTCCACGTGGACGAGTTCCAGGACATCAACCCCTTGCAGTACGCATTCCTGAACACGTTGCGCCATGGAGGCACGGACCTGTTCGTGGTCGGAGACCCCGCCCAGGCCATCTACGGCTGGAATGGGGCCGATCCCGGGCTCCTCGAACAGGTTCAGGATGGCGAGCTTCACCCGGTCGTCGTGCGGCTCCCCACGAACTTCCGTTCCGCCCCCGAGGTCGTGGCGGCGGCCGACCGCGTGCTGGCGGCCAACCGGATCCCGGGCGTACATGTCGCGGCGCGAGCGGGCAGCGGGCGGGTGATCACCGTCGCCGCCGCCGACGAATTGGATGAGGCACAACGCATCGTCGCTCTCGCCGCGCAGCTGCGAGAGCCGGGAGCCCCCTGGCGGTCCGTCGCGGTTCTCGCCAGGACCCATGAACTGCTCCGTCAACTCGCCGTGGCCTTCCGACAGGCGGGTATCCCCACCAAGACCGTCACGCGCGGCGGGGCCGAGCCCTCCGCTCGTCAGACGGAGTTCCTGCGCGAAGCACGACGCGCCCAGGGCGCCGATGACCTGCACGCGTGGGCCGTCGATCTGGCGTGGCCGATCGGCGCCGATGGCCGAGACACCGCCGAAGGCGAGGGCACCGACCCGCGGATTGCCGCACACGCGGTACGGGCCTTTGAGCGCGCCGGTGGTGGAGGTGGCAAGGCCTTCGTGGCGTGGGCCGCCCTCAACGACCTCGACGCCGGGCCGGGAGTCGACGCCATCGAACTCGTCACCATGCACGCCGCGAAAGGGCGGGAGTGGCCCGCCGTCATCGTCGCCGGTATCGACACCGTTGGCTTCCCCGCTCCGGCGGCGGTCCGCTCGCCGGTCAGGGCCGAGGAGGCCCGCCTGCTCTACGTGGCGCTCACCCGGGCCGTCGACCGGCTCGCCGTGACATGGAGTCTGCGGCGTAACGGCACCCGCAGCGAGCGCAGTCCCCTACTCCCCTCGCTCGACAGCGTCGATCCCCCCTCGGATGCGGGCCTGACCCCGCACCACTTCGCGCGACTGGCACGCCCGGCCACGACACCAGAGGATCTGGTGTTCGCCCGACTGTCCGAGTGGCGCACTCGGGCCGCGCTCGCCGCCGGAGTCCCCCCGACCTTCGTGCTCGACGATGCCACGTTGCGTCGCGTGGCGGCGGCCCGGCCGTCCAACGTCGACCAACTGGCGGCCATCGAAGGCATCGGACCCATGGCCGCTCGCCGCTTCGCTCCCCGAGTCCTCGCCGTCATCGAGTCGGGCGGATGACTCAGCGGGGCCCGACGCCCCGTGCCTTGAACAGCCGCTCGAACGCAGTACACCTTGCGGCCTTCGCTGTACAGGTATCTCGCCCGGTAGGTCACTTCACGGTGCAGCGGGGGTGGCGTCAGTCATCGAGGTCGACCACGACGGGCGCATGATCCGACGGCTGCTGGCCCTTGCGGGCATTGCGATCGATGACCGACCAGTTGGACCGGGCGGCAACCGATCGGCTGCCGAGCACGAGGTCGATCCGCATTCCACGGCCTTGATGGAAGTCTCCCGCCCGGTAATCCCACCACGAGTACACACCGGCGGCATCGGGGTGATGACGCCGGAACAGATCCTCGAGCCCCCATGCTTCGAGAGTGCCGAGCACAGCCCGCTCCGGTTCACTGACGTGAGTGGCCCCTACGAACTTGCTCGGGTCGTAGACATCCCGATCTTCAGGGGCGATATTGAAGTCCCCCATGACCACGACGTCGTCGCTCGGCTCGCCAGCGGCCGCCACGTGGGCTCGCAAACGCTCCATCCAGGCCAGCTTGTACTGATAGTGGTCTTGGTCGAGCGCTCTCCCGTTCGGGACATAGACGGAACTCACCCGGATACCGCCGCAGGTGGCAGTGATGATGCGAGCTTCCGGATCCGGCGGTGCCCCGTCGGCGAAATTCGCCACGACCCCCTCGATGCCCACGCGGGACAGGAGCGCCACGCCGTTCCACTGCCCTTGCCCGTGGTGGACGGAGTCGTACCCGAGTGCCTGAAAGGTCAGTGCGGGGAAGGCATCGTCGGCCAACTTGGTCTCCTGCATGGCCAGCACGTCGGGTCGGATCTCGGCCAGCCACGCTTCGACGCGGGGGAGACGGACCTTGAGGGAGTTGACGTTCCAGGTGGCGATTCGCACGAGGTCCGACGGTATCCGATGCGATCAGGACGCAGCGGGGCGACGCCGTGAGCGAGATTTCGGGGGCGTTTTTTCGGGAGGCGAAACCGGAGCCGTAACTTCCTTGCGTGGCGTGCTGGAGCGTGGCGGCGAAGGCTTCGGCGACACGGCGGCTTCCTTCGATTTCGCAGGGACCTTTGACTTCGGCGACTTCGGCGCGGCAACGACGACGGCTGGTTCCACGATCGCGGGCGCCGGGACTGCCTTGCGAGAGGTGGTCGTCCGGGGCGCTGGTGCGGTGGGCTCCGGCTTTGAGGGCTTCGTCTTCGAGGGCTTCGTCGGCGCGACGACCTTCGTCGCGGCAGTCGCCTTCGTAGGTGTGGCACGCGTCGGTGCTTCAGCGGTCTTCGTGGGCTTCGTGGGCTTTACGGGCTTTACGGGCTTCGTAGCCGTCATGTCATTCGCGGGCTTCGTAGGCTTTGTAGGGGTGGGCGGGGGTGCCCTATCGATGGTTGGGCTGGTCACTGTCGCCTTCTTGGTCGCCCGCTTCCTGCTCTGGGCCGGAGCCTGCGTGACGGGCGCCACCATGGCTGGCAGACCGAGATCGATGCCGCGCCGACCGGGGTTGAAGCCGGCGACGACCAAGGTGACGGTCTCACCCATCGCCATCTCCTCGCGAGCGCTACGAGGCGGAGGGTCCGACATCAGCCGGAGCGGGACATAGCCGGACACATCGCTGATCTTCACGTACGCCCCGTGGGACGAGTACGACTCTACGATGGCGCTCACGGTGGAACCGACAGGGTGCTGCTCCAAGAACCCGAAAAACGACAGGTGGTCATTGAGGTGGTGCCCGGATGGCCGTCCCGCATCGACGGGCGCGGCGCTCGCCGGCACTGAGACGACCACGTCGGGGACGTTGTGAGCCTTCGACCGACCTCGGGCAGGCGCGGGCGGCGGCTTCGTCGGCACCGGCATCGGCCGGCTCGCTTCCTTGCTGGCCTTCTGGCGCCCGGGCTGGCTGGGGCTCCCACCATCGCTCGATTTGCGCCTGGAGTCGCGCACGACCCGGCGGCTGAGCGGACCCCTCACAGGCACGCGGGGCACGAACACCCAACCGACATTCGGAACCGGCTTGCCACCGATGAGGCGATCCTCATCGAACAGCCAGTCGTATTGACCGTGGAATTCCTGGAACGAGTCGTTCGACAGAATCGTCGCTTTCACCTTGTTGGCGATGATCAGCACGAACGCGTCGCCCCGGCCGATGGCGCCGGCCGGTGGAGCAACGATCTCGTTGTTCTCGACGGCCGCGTCGAAGTCGGCGATCTCCTTGCTGTCGATGCGATGCCCGAACGTGGCGTCGACAACAACCGTGATGAGGTCACCGGGGTTCTCGGCGATGTACGCCATCACCGCTTCGTTCAGCTGCTTCAGGCTCGGCATGGCCCGCCCCTCGGTTGCGAGGTTGGAGCCATCGACTACCACGTGTCTCGGCATACGGCGTAGGAGTCAACCACCTAGATTGCGCGAAGACGGGGATCCATGCGCGATTGTGGGCCAGGAACGGAGCGTGCTGGATGACCTTTCCCTATCACGACCCCCTCTGGCGCGAGGTGGCCGAGTTCATCTTCGAACGCCGCTGGCCGGACGAGACCGTGCTGGCGCCCGACATCTTCCACTACGTGTTCGATCACATCCACCGGGATGTCAACACGTGGCTTCACCCGGAGGTGGCCTACGACTGGCTCATCGTCGACCTCGACGACTTTGGGCGACAGTCGGCCGAGTTCCTGCACAGCGTGGTTCCGGCCACGATGCACCCGGTCCTCGCCAATGAACGCTTCGTCGTATGGAGCCATCGCAGCAACACCCGAGTTCCCGCCATCAGCACGAGTTCGATACCTGTCCTGCGGTACTTTGCGACCATCCGTGAGCTCGGCGAGGGATTCACCACGATGCCGGACCTGAGCGCCGATCCGGTGCTCCCCGATCACGGCGCCATCTACGAGTTCGCCCAACTCGACGACGCCGCCCTTGCCGAGGCGATGGACGACTTCTGGGCGCATGGGGGCTACGAGCAGACGACGCAGCGCGACCGGGTGCTCAAACGTGAGATGGAGAACACCGTTGCCCGATTCGCCGGGGACGGTGGGGGACGGACAGTGCTCGGAGCGGGGTGCGGTCACGGAAATTTTAAGGACATCATCACGAATTCTCCTTCCGTCGTGGGCATTGACATCTCGACCGTCGCCATCGACATGGCTCGGGCCGCCCACGCTGATCGGCCAGAGTTCACGTTCCTCGTGATGAATGTTCAGACGATGGACTTCCCGGACGACTCGTTCGAACTCGTGCTCTTCGTCGATGCCATCGAGCACGTGCTCGACGCGGAACGTGGCTTGCGCGAGATCCATCGAGTGATGCAACCCGGAGGGCACCTGCTCGTGACCTCCGCCAATCGCGACAGCGTTCACCTCGTGATGAACCGCGCACTCGGTTACCCGGCCTTCAGGACCAGCTTCCAGCATGTCAGGGAGTTCTCCCACGCGGAGCTGCGGAAGCTGCTCGAGGAGGTCGGGTTCGAGTACCTCGATTCCGCCAGCGTGTTTCTCTACCCATATTGGGGAATCCCCGGGGTCGACTCGGCGGTGCGCCACCTCACCGACCACAACCCTGAGGTGGTGGAGATGACACGACTCCTCGGGAGCCGGATCGGACCGGAGCACTCGTACGAGTTCGCCATCTGGGCGCGAAAGGCGGGACCTGCGCCGTAGGCCGTACCATCGCCCGCCGTGCGCACTGCAGTCTTCTGGGATTTCGGCGGAGTCATCCTCTCGAGTCCGTTCGACGCCTTCAACCGGTACGAGGACGAACACGGGATTCCCCGCGACTTCATCCGTCGGATCAACGCCACGAACTCGGACACGAACGCGTGGGCGCAACTTGAGCGCAGCGAGGTCGGTGCCTCGGCCTTCGACGCGCTATTCGCCTCCGAGTCCGAAGCATTCGGCCGCCGTATCCCGGGCGCTGACGTGCTCGCATTGCTCAAAGGCGACATCCGCCCGGCAATGGTGACAGCGCTTCACCGGATCCGCTCCGCCGGGCTCCCGCAGGCGTGTCTCACCAACAACGTCGTGGGCGGCAACGGAGTGGCCGACGGTCCGACAGGGCGGCGCGAGGCCGACCTCGGCGCCCTGATGGCGATATTCGATGTCGTCGTCGAGTCCAGCAAGGTCGGGTGTCGCAAGCCGGAGCCCCGCTTCTACGAGATCGCCTGCGAGCTTCTCGCGGTGGCACCGGGCGACGTCGTCTTCCTCGACGACCTCGGTGTCAATCTGAAGCCGGCGGCGGCAATGGGCATGCACACCATCAAGGTCACTGACCCCGACGACGCGCTGGCCCAACTCGAAGCGGTGACGGGTCTCACGCTGCGTTGACGGCCGAGTCAGAGCCCGGCGAACGTCTCATCGAGTAGTTCGGCCAACTCCTGGTCGTGTACGGCTTTGGAACCAGTGGCCGGGCTGCCGGACTCCACTCTCGTGACATGACGAAGGTCGTACCCACGTTCCTTCACCCGCCAAGATCGGTGCTCCACGAAGTTCCACGGTCCCATGTTCTCGGGCTCCTCCTGGAGCCACACGAGTTCCCGTGCCGCCGGATAGCGGCTCAGCACATCGAGCATCTGCTCCTGCGGGAACGGGTACAACTGCTCGAGGCGGATAATGGCGGCTGCCGCCCCCCGACGATCGCGCTCGGCGATGGCGTCCCATGCCACCTTGCCGCTGCAGAACACGAGGCGCTTCACCTCGGCGGCCGGCACCGGCACCGCCGCATCGTCGAGCACCTCCCAAAAGTGCCCGGCTTCCAGATCTTCGACGCGGGACTGGCTCTGCTTCATGCGCAGAGGCGCCTTCGGTGTGAAGATCACGAGCGGTCGGGGCTTCTCCAACCTCGCTTGACGTCGCAGCAAGTGGAAGTACTGCGCGGCGGTGGTGGCGTTGCACACCTGGAGGTTGTCCTCGGCACACGACTGGAGGAAGCGCTCGATGCGGGCACTCGAGTGCTCAGGACCTTGGCCCTCGAACCCATGCGGAAGCAGCAGCACGAGGCCGTTGTACTGGCCCCACTTGTCCTCGGCCGCCACGAGGTACTGGTCGATGATGATCTGTGCGCCGTTGACGAAATCCCCGAACTGGGCTTCCCACAACACGAGCGCGCTGCGGTTGGAGTGGGCGTAGCCGTACTCGTACCCGAGGGCGGCGTACTCCGACAACAACGTGTCGTAGACCCAGAGCCTGGCTGGCGCTCCAGGGATGTGAGCGAGCGGCGTCCACCGCTTGTTCGTCTCGTAATCGACGAGCGTGGCGTGGCGCTGGCTGAAAGTCCCTCGCCGCGAGTCCTCGCCGGAGAGGCGCACGGGCGTGGCCTCGGCGAGTAGCGAACCGAATGCCAAGGCCTCAGCGGTGGCCCAATCGACGGTGCCACTTTCCCGGTAGGTGGCGGTACGCGCCTCGAACTGGCGAGCCAACTTGGGATGAACCGTGAAGCCTTCTGGATAGGCAGTGAGGCAGTCGAAGACGAGGTCGAGTGTGGGCCGGGCGACTCCCGTCTCGCTCCACGGCAGGACGCCGAGGGGCTTGGGTGGACGATTGGCCTTGACCTTGCCGGGCGCGTGGGCACGCGTGTCGTCGAGAACGGTCTGGAGCCGGCGTTGGAACTCCCCGAGCATCCCCTCGGCGTCGGCGACCGTGATGTCGCCTCGCTTGACGAGCGCCTCGACGTACAACTTGGCGACGGGCCGATGCTGGGCGATGGCCTTGTACATCAGCGGCTGGGTGTAGCTCGGATCATCACCTTCGTTGTGTCCGTGCCGCCGATAGCACACCATGTCGATGACCACGTCCTTGTGGAACGTCTGGCGGAACTCGAACGCCAGGCGAGCGACGCGCAGGCACGCCTCCGGATCATCGCCGTTCACGTGGAAGATCGGCGCCTGCACCGTCTTCGCCACGTCAGAGCAATAGAACGAAGAACGGGAGTACTCGGGTGCAGTGGTGAAGCCGATTTGGTTGTTGATGATGAGGTGGACAGTGCCACCGACGCGGTAGCCGGCGATGTCGCTCATCGCCAGGCACTCGGCCACCACCCCTTGCCCGGCAAACGCGGCATCGCCGTGGATCAGTAGCGCGAGCGCCGGGAACGACATCGGCGGGTCGATCTGGTCCTGGCGGGCCCGCACCATTCCGAGCACGACAGGGCCGACGGTCTCAAGATGACTCGGGTTGGCGGCCAACTCCACGAGGATGTCGGCGCCGCTCGGGCTCACGTACTTGCCGGTCGCCCCGAGGTGATACTTCACGTCGCCCGATCCCTGGAATGTGCCGGGGTCCACGTGGCCCTCGAACTCCTTGAAGATCTGGTCGAAGCTCTTCCCGACGATGTTGGCGAGCACGTTGAGTCGGCCGCGATGGGCCATGCCGAGCACCGCGGCGTCGAGGCCGGCGTCGGCCGCGGCGGACAGGACCCCATCGAGCACGGCGATGGCCGACTCGGCCCCCTCCAGACCGAAGCGCTTCGTACCGACATACTTCGTGGCGAGGAACTTCTCGAACGACTCCGCGGTGTTCAGTCGGTCGACGAGCCAGCGCTTCTCATCGGTCGTCGCATGTGGGTGAACACCTTCGAGCTGGGCCTGGATCCAGCGCTGCTCCTCGGTGTCTTGGATGTGCATGTACTCGACGCCGACGGTGCGGCAGTAGGCGTCGCGCAACACACCGAGAAGGTCACCGAGCTTCATCCGCTCACGGCCGGCCACCCCACCGGTGAAGAACTCACGGTCGAGATCCCAGATCGTGAGCCCATACGTGGCGGGATCGAGTTCGTCGTGCATCCGCGGCTCTTTCCAGCGCAACGGATCGAGATCGGCGATGAGGTGACCGCGCACCCGATGGGCGCGCACGAGCGTGGACACCGACATCTGCTTGCGCAGCAGAGCCTCCTCACGGTTGAGGGGGCTGATGTCCTGGGCCCAGCGGACCGCTTCGTACGGGACACCGAGACTCCGGAACACGGCGTCGTAGAAGCCATGTTCACCGAGCAGCAACTCGTGGACACGCTTGAGGAAGAGCCCGCTCTCGGCGCCCTGGATGATGCGATGGTCGTACGTGCTGGTGACCGTCACCACCTTGGACACACCCATTTCGGCCAGGGCCGACGCGTCAGCCCCCTGGAACTCCGCTGGGTAGTCGATGGAGCCGACACCGACGATCACGCCCTGGCCGGGCATGAGCCGTGGCACCGACTGGACCGTACCGATGGTGCCGGGATTGGTGAGCGTGATGGTCGCTCCGATGAAGTCGGCCACGACGAGCTTGTTCGCCCTGACCTTGCGGATCAACGCTTCGTACGCCTCGAGGAACCCGGCGAAGTCGAGCGCGTCGGTGTCGCGGAGCACGGGTACCACGAGCGTTCGCACACCATCGCCCTTGTCGACGTCCACGGCGAGCCCCATGCTGACGTGGTCACGGCGTACGAGGCGGGGCTTGCCGTCGGCACCCTCGGAGTACCCGTTGTTCATGTTGGGGACGGCATCGGCGATAGCCCTCACGACGGCGTAGCCGATGAGGTGGGTGAAGCTCACCTTGCCCTGACCGGACCGACCTCGATACCCGTTGATCACCTGACGGTTGACTTCGAGCAGGCGGGCGGGGATGTTGCGGAAGCTAGTGGCCGTTGGTACTTCGAGACTCTTCGTCATGTTGGCCACGATCGCCGCGCCCGAGCCAAGGATGAGTTCGCCGACAGGCGGCGACGCCCCGACGGGGGCGGCGGCGGGTGAGGTCGTCGGAGTCGCTGGCGCATCCGACTCGAAAAACGTTCGCCACGCGTCGCTCACCGCGTGCGGATCGGCGCGGAACTGGGCACGCAACTCCTCGACGAGCCATTCATTAGCGCCGAACTGCGCAGGTTCTTGGGCCACGTTTGCGACCCTACCCAAGTTCAGCATGGTCCATGGTGAGCGCTGTCACGTTGTTTCCGAAGTGTGCACTGCGTATAATCAGGGGATGAAGTACCGCTCGCTCGCCTCCGTTGTCGGCCTATCCCTCCTGGCTACCGTCACGCTCCTCATCGCGGCATGCGGCGGCGGCGGCTCCAGCACCCCGGCTGTCCCCATCCCTGCTGGCGCGCTCGCCGTCGACGCTGGCCCGGGGCTCGTTCTCGGCCAGAACGAGTACGCCACGGCCGCCGTGGCCGGCAAAGTCGTGATCGCCTACGTCCAGAAGGACACCCAACGTCATACGCTGGTCGTCAGGGACGCCGCCGGAATCGTCATTGGTCAGAAGCTCGAGGTCGTCAAGGCAGGTTCAGTGGCCCTCGGCACGTATGACCTGCCGCCCGGGGTCTACGAGATCTTGTGCGATGTCCCCGGTCACGGCACCATGAAGGCCACCCTCACCGTCACCTGACGCTCCAGCCGTCACCCCGTCCCGCCGTCACCCGGATCGACTCCTGGCATAGGTCCTTCGACTCAACTTTGGGCGGGCCGGGTCTGATCGGCCGCGGCCGTTCTTAGGGTGCTGGCATGCGACGCGTCGAGGACGAACTGAAACGGGCGCAGATGAACCAGCGACTCGTCACGTATCAGCAGCTTC
>JBKJJS010000469.1:0-4763 GCA_046597895.1 Ilumatobacteraceae bacterium | reverse complement strand
CGACCAAGTCGCCGTGCTCCTCCACGGACGCGTCGCACAGAGCGCCGACCCAGAGACTCTCTACAACCTGCCGGCGAGCCTGGCGGTGGCAACCTTTGTCGGGGAGGCTGTCGTCCTCGCCGGCGAGGTGGGCAGCGATGGTCGCATCTCCTGTGCACTGGGATCGCTCATCATCCGGGGCGGCACCCAAAGCGCCGGCACCGTCGACGTGGTCGTGAGGCCTGAGCAGATCGACGTGCTCGCTCCGGGTTTCGTTCGCGCCCTATCGGTGCCAGTCGAAGGAATCGTCGGAACGGTCGTGTCCCGGTCGTTCTTCGGCCACGACGGAGTCGTGCGCGTCCTCATCGGCAACTCCACCGTCGTCACCGCTCGACTCCACGTGGCGCACCTCCCCACCCCGGGCTCCACCGTCGTACTACGGGTGAACTCTCCCGTGTCGGTGTTCTCCAGGTCCGTATCCCGCTGACAGTGTTCCGATGACAGCGCAGGATGTTCGGTACCTCATCGACAAATTCGTTCAAAGAGACAGAGAGGCCGAGGCGCGTTCTTGGCACACAAGGCAGGTTCACTGAGGGCTACACGGCCGCGGCCGAGGAAGGAGGCTGAAGTCTCCAGTTTCAGCGTTCGGTGGTTTGACAGACCGGATAAGGCGGGTAGGAGCGGCGAGTGACGATCGACAGGGCGTTTGACATTGCTGTTATCGGTGGCGGTCCCGCGGGCTTGGCGGCCAGCATGTGGGCGGGTCGATATCGACGGCGGGTCGTCTTGGTGGACGTCGGCGAACAGCGAAATCGTCAAGCGGATGCATCGCACGGTTACCTCGGGTTCGACGGAGCGTCGCCGCAAGAGCTGATCGAGGGAGCTCTGCGAGACGTCGCCGGGTATCCGGAGATCCAAATTCGGAACGCAACGCGAGCGCTCACCGCCGGCCGCGACCGGTCAGGCTTCCACATCAGCCTCGAAGACGGCAGCGAAGTGCAAGCGCTCCGCCTCATCCTGGCGACAGGTGTTCGCGACATCTACCCGGCCGTCGAACGGTTCGAAGAGTTTTTCGGCTCAAGCGTTTTCACCTGCCCGAGCTGCGACGGCTACGAGGCTCAGGGCAAGTCCGTCGTAGTGGTGGGCGACCAACACGTTGCCGCTTTCGCAGTAGGGCTGCTGGACTGGGCGACCTCCATCACCGTCATCGCCGAGCAGCCCCATGAGGACCTGGCTGCGATCGAGCGGTTGGGCATCAGGGTCGTGATCGGCGATCCCACCTGCTTGGTGGGCGAGCCCGGGCAGCTCCGAGCGGTTCGCCTCGGTTCGGCCGATGAGGTCCCCGGCGACATGATGTTCTTCACTATCGGGCACGAACAGCGCAGCGACCTGCCAAGTCAGCTCGGGTGCGAAATGTCATCGGAGGGATGCGTGGTCGTCGACGATCAGTGTGCGACATCGGTCGAGCACGTGTACGCAGCGGGCGACATGACTCCCGGCCCGCACCTCGTGCAGGTTGCGGCATCCAAGGGGGCCACCGCCGGTATCGCCGCAGCCGTCTCACTCCGTGGCGAGCAGGGCGCGCCGACATCCCCGCGCCCTGCTCCCGACGCGGATGACGTTCTGAGCAGCGGGTGAGCCGGCCCCTCACGACTCCAGCGACAGCGCTTCGGAGACGCCTGACTAAACGCCTTCGCACGGTTTAGCCACTACCCGTCGAGGGTATTCGTGACCTCATCCATTGAGGTTGTTTTTCCACCAAGGAGGAAACGGCATGAGCATCCAAGAATCATCGACGCAGAACACGACGTCCCCGCCTGGAGCGGTGGAGCGTGTGACAGAGGTGGCGTCGACCACTATGTCGTCGGCGACCGAAGGCACGAAGCGTGTGGCCGACGAGGCAGCCCATCAGACGAAGACGGTTGCGCACGAGGCGAAGGCTCAGGCCCAGCAGCTGATGAATGGCACCAAGGCTGAAATTCACCAGCAGGCCGATGCCCGCGCGCACCAGGCTTCAGAAGGGCTCCGGACATTCTCCTCCTCGATCACCGCGCTCCTCGAGGGGCGCCCCGACGAGGCCGAGCAGCTCCGGGCCTATCTCGAGCAGGCGAAGTCGAAGGTCGACGCCATCGCTGCCCGTGTGGAGACGCGCGGGCCTCAGGGCTTGGTGGATGACCTCTCGACCTTGGCCCGGCGTCGCCCGGGGGCCTTCCTGGTAGCGGCCGGGGCGGCGGGCTTCGCGGCGGGTCGTCTCGCCCGAGCCGGCGCCGCTACAGCAAGCGACGAGCAAAGCGCGCAGCAGTTCTCATCCGGTAACGGTTCGAGCCAGTTCTCGTCGGGCAATGGATCCAGCCAGTTCTCGACCGCACCGGCGTTCTCCACGCCGGGCACCTCGCAAGTGGGCGGAGAGCCCAGCCCATGGTCACAGGGGACCGACAATGGCTGAGACTGAGACACAGCCCCGCGCACGCACCCAAGGCGCGTGGGATCCTGATACGCAGCCCATGCGACCAGAGCGCACCTTGGGGGAATTGCTGGGCGAGATGTCGTCCGACGTGAGCACCCTGTTTCGCAAGGAGATCGAACTCGCCAAGGTCGAGGCGAAGGAGCAGGGTGCACGTCTGGGGAAAGGCGCTGCGATGTTCGCCACGGCCGGTGTCGCCGCCTGGATGGCAATCCTCTTCCTCTCTCTGGGACTTGCCTGGCTACTCGACCAAGCCATCAACACTGCGCTGGCCTTCGCCCTGGTTGGCCTCGTATGGGGCGTCGCTGCGCTCCTGCTCACGACGAGGGCGAAGAAGCAAGTTCGCGACACGAAGATTTTTCCAACAACGACAGAAACGATCAAGGAGGATTTGGAATGGGCCAAAACGCTGACCAACTGAAGCGCCAGATCGCGGACACCCGCAATGATCTGGGTTACACGCTTGACGCCATAGGTGACCGGGTGAGCCCCAGCCGCGTCATCCAGCGGCGGAAGAATCGGGTGACAGGTGCTATCGGCACCGCTCGCGACCGGGTCATGGGCGTGGGTCACTCCACGACCAGTGCGATCAGCGGTGGCACGCACTCCCTCGCCGAGACCGTGAAGGACGGCGTGGCAGGCGGCACGAGCAGTGCCGTCGGGGCCGTACGTGAGATGCCCCATGCCGCTGCCACGCACACCCAAGGGAGCCCGCTCGCCGCAGGCGCCATCGCTTTCGGTATCGGCTTCATCGCAGCCGCCGCCATCCCGCCATCGGCGCCGGAAAAGGAGATGGCCGCCAGCCTGACAGACCGAGTCGAGCCTCTCAAGGAGAGCATCGGCTCAGCAGCCAAGGAGATGGCGGAGCACTTGAAGGAACCCGCCATGGATGCGATCGACGCGGTCAAGGGCACTGCCGCCGAAGGCGCTCATGCCGTTCAGGAGTCCGCCAAGGAAGCTGCGCAACACACCAAGGACGAGGGCCAGCAGGCCATAACCCACTCGTGATGCTCCATTCGAAGCGACTGTCGGGGTGGTTCATGACTCCGGACTTCCTGAACAGACTGCCGCTGAAGAAACTTGTCACCCCGGCTCGAATCGGGGCAGAGGCGAGGGCAGCTCGCTTCTGGGAGTACCTCGGCCAATTTGGCGACGACACGTTCGACATGACGACTTGATCGTGCCCGAGTGACCAGCCCGGAGGCGACCCGCCCTAGCGCACACGGTACTGAAGGGCGGGTCGCTGCGGTTCACCGCTCGACCCGTAGGGGCATTGCAGTTGCTCTAGCATTCACGCTTGCTGCGTTGGTGGCCGCAGTTGCACATCGCACCGGTTGGTGGCTCCCACTACACCTGTTCCTCGCCGGCGGACTGCTGAGCGCCATCTCGACATCCACGCAAATGCTGGCCGTCACATGGTCCTCGTCATCCGCGCCCCACCCGATGATCGCTGCGATCCAGCGCTGGGTGCTGGCGACGGGCGCAGTCGCCGTCGTCATCGGCGGCGAACGCGATATCCGCTGGCTCGTCGGTCTTGGGGGGGTCGCCGTCGGCGCCTCGTTACTCGCGATGGTTCCGATCCTCGTCGGCATTCGTCGAAGCTCGGTCACCGATCGCTTCATGCCGGCGATCGATGCGTTCGTCGCCGCTTTCCTCTTCGGTGTGGTCGGAACGGCGATCGGCGTCATGCTCGGCACGGGACGGGCCGGCGGGCGTGTCGCAGCGCTCCGTGAAGTCCATCTGATCGTCAACCTGTTCGGCCTGGTCGGGATCGTCATCGCAGCCACATTGCCGTTCTTCCTGGCGACGCAGGTACGAGCCAAGATGTCACTGCGCGCCACTCCAATAGCCCTGCGCGCCAACACCGCGACGCTCGTCGTCGCGACGGCTACTGCGGGTATCGGCCGGCTGTTCGAGTGGAGAGCCGTCACCGCCACGGGTCTTGTGCTCTACGCCGCGGCGTTGGCGTGGACGGTGGTGCTGCTACCGATCTTCGACCGCCGGCGGTGGCAGTGGGCCGGCCCACGTCTCGTGCAACTCCTCACAGGTGTGGGGTGGTGGATTGCGATGACCCTCACCTTGGCGGGGGTGCTGACGAGCGATACCTCCGCCCACTCAACACTCCAGGCGCTGGTGGTCGGCGGATTCGCACAGATCTTCGTCGCATCGCTCGCCTACCTCGGCCCGGTGCTGCGCGGCGGAGGGCACGAGCGCCTCACCAACGGGTTCGCGATTACACGCTCGTGGCTGTCTGTTGTCGCAGGCAACGTCGCCGCCGTCGGCGCAATCGTCGAGCAGCCCATCGTGCTGTTGACCGCAC
>JBKJJS010000325.1:0-4346 GCA_046597895.1 Ilumatobacteraceae bacterium | reverse complement strand
CTCGAGACGAGGCGATACCAGCCGTCACACGCCGATGGACCAATTCACTCGATACGCAGGCCGGAGATCGCCCGGGCGATCACCAGTTGCTGAATTTCAGACGTACCTTCGAAGATCGTGTGGATCTTCGCATCGCGGTGCCAGCGCTCGACGGGAAACTCACGGGTGTAGCCCACCCCGCCGAGGATCTGGATGGCCTCGTTCGTTGCCCACACAGCAACCTCACTGGCCTTGTACTTGCTCATCGAGCCTTCGGCGTTCTTGTAGCCACCGTTGTGGGCCAGCCACGCCGCCCGCCAGATGAGCAACCGCGACGCGTCGATCTCGGTGATCATGTTGGCGAGCTTGAAGGCGATTGATTGGTTCATGATGATCGGTCGTCCGAACGCCACCCGCTCCTTGGCGTACTCCAGGGCGTATTCGTAGGCGGCCCTGGCGATGCCGAGCGCCTGAGCGCCGACGATCGGCCGGGTCGCCTCGAACGTGGACATCGCCGGCTGACGCTCGCCGGTGTGGCCGCGCTCGCGGGCCCGGGCCAGTTTGGCGTCGAGCCGCTCCTTCCCACCGAGCAGACAGCTCCCCGGCACCCGCACGTCATCGAGCACGACCTCGGCGGTGTGCGAAGCCCGGATGCCGTGCTTCTTGTACTTCTGCCCCTGAGAGAGCCCCTTGGTACCCGGCGGAACGACGAACGAGGCCTGGCCGCGACCCTTCAGCTCCGGGTCGACCGCCGCCACCACCACGTGCACATCGGCGATGCCGCCGTTGGTGATCCACGCCTTCGTGCCGTTGAGGACCCACTCGTCGGTGGCCTCGTCGTAGACGGCGCGGGTGCGCAATGACGACACGTCGGAACCGGCGTCAGCCTCGCTCACGCAGAACGCCCCGAGTTGCACCTTGTCGGCGGAGCCGTAGCACTGGGGCACCCACTCCATCACCTGCTCGGGCGTGCCGACACCGGTGATGCCGGCCGCGGCGAGGCTCGATCCCATGATGGCCATGCCAATCCCGGCGTCGCCCCAGAAGAGCTCCTCGACGGTCACCGGGAACGTCAGCCCACTCGGATCGGTGAAGGCGCTCGTGATGAAGTCGATCCCGTACAGACCGATCTTGGCCGCTTCCTGCACGATGGGCCAGGGGAACTCCTCGCGTTCGTCCCACTCGTGGCCAGCCGGGCGAACGACGTCTTCGGCGAAGTCGTGGACCCACTTCTGGAGCTGGATCTGGTCCTCGTTGAGGGTGAGGGAGAACTCGGTCATGTCGCCAAGTTACCCGCGGGTAACTTCATTGTCTACCCCGATCTCACGTTCCCCATTGCGGGCGAGCGCCGATTGAGGCAGCCTGACCACCATGAGTGACGCGAACCGGCCATCCGACATCGAGGAAGCACTTGACGCCATCATCGACGACCCCGGCGGGGTCGCCTATGACGACGACCTCCCACAGGAGGACACCGACGATGTCGGCCGCGGAATCGGGCCGGCGTACGACTCGCCGAAGAAGCTCGGGGAACGCAGCGTCGCCTTCCCGGACAAGACACCCGTCGGCATGTTGCGGCTGCGATCGTTCATCCTCGAGAACTACGGCGGCGCCAACCTCGGCATCCTCGCCCGCCCGCCGAGGAGCGTGCGGGGGCCGGCGGATATGCCGAGCCTCCATAACTGGGGGATGGCGTTCGACTGGCAATGGAAGCAGCCAGGGCCGGGCCGCCGCGGTGCCGACGAAGTCATTGCGTGGTGCATCGAACACGCCAACGACCTCGGCATTCAAGCCGTCCACGATTACGAGCAGTGCCGTTACTGGAAGTCGTACGCGCCGAAGGATGGCTGGCGCGACGCCACCAGCAGCGAGGAGACTGGGTTCGGGCAGACGTGGGCGAAGTGGCTACACATCGAGCGCACTCATGCCGCCGCCAACGACGATCGAACCATCGTGATGGCGCTCGGCCAGGGCACGACGCAAACGGCCGAAGAACGCTCAGTTCCGCTGCCCTCGATCGAGCTGAAGGTCGGCGACCGCGGTGCCGCGGTCGCCCGGATGCAGGACTTCCTGAGGATGTTCGAGTTCGCCACGTTCACGAGGAGCGACGGCCAATTCGGTTTGCGGACGAAACGGGCAGTCGAAGCGGCACAAGCGGCGTTCAAGGCAAAGGGTTTCTATTCACAGGTCGTCGACGGCCGTTGGGGCCCCAAGACGAACGAAGCCGCCCAGCAGTACCTCGACGCCAACAACACCTGATCCCGAGCTACTTCCCGGGGTGAACCTAGGGGACGCGGATGGTGACGGTGTAGGTCTCCGAACACCACTCGGGACTCACCGACGAGGCGGGCGGGCCCGAACCGACGTCGCGTGTGAGTACGCGGGCTGCGAGCCGCTCCAGCGTCGATTCCGGGTGAGCGACCGAGCGCCGAGCCACGAACGGCTCGTCGAGCGCCGGCATCTCGAACGCCGTCGCATCGAAGTTCGTCTCGCTCACGATTACCTTCAACCAGTCACGGGCCATCGCACCCGATGCGACTGGCCGCCCGGCCGGGAGCGACGCGTCGATCGGCTCCCCCGCCCAGACCGCCACGGTGCGACCCGCGGAGATCCGCTCCGTCGGGTAGAGCGCAGCATGGCAGCGGTAGCGATCCGTGAGATCCAACACCGCGACATAGAGGTCACGCTCGCTGGTGTTCGCGAGCCGCAGAAACATCGCCGGAGCTGACCACTCCGGTCCGATTCGCCGGTACGTCAACTCGTATCCGGCCCCCGGATCCAGCGGCAACCGGTCGACGGGCGCCGCCTTCTCGCCAGGCTCGGCACTCAGCACCTCCAACCGAACCGCATCTCGCAACCGCGACGGGTGGTCACCGAGCCGCCGCAACTGCTCCCACCGGGCGACGTGCTCCAAGCGCGCCACGACCGCTCGTACCGCACCATCGTCGAGGCTCGGGACGTCGGTGGTGACGGGCGTGCCATCCGCCCGAAGCACTCGCAGACACGCCCCTTCGGTACGCACGCTCGCCGCCCCCACCACGCTCAGAACTTCGTACCCGTTGGGATGGGCGGCGACCCGCAACACCAGGGCACCCACCCCCGGCTCCGCGTCCACCGCGAGATACGGCGACGGCGTCCCCCCGGGACCAGCGACGGCGATGGACGCGGCGACGCGGGTGTATGCATCCTTCGCCGCGACGTCAGCACTCGGGTCGAAGCGGACGACCGCAGCCGGCAAGGGGACTGCCGAGACGACCGCGTCGTAGGCAATGTCGAGGGGCGCCCAGCCCTCCGGTTCGACCGTGCTGCGCGCCGGCCCCACCACTGTCACCCGCACTGTCCCCGCCACCTCCGGCGCGCCGGGCTCACTGCAGGCCAACTCGAACGCCTCGTCACCGCTCGGGGCCACGAGACCGTGGATCGAGCCAGCGTCGACCTCCCAGCCGACCCCTGTTCTTGTCATATGGAACAGGACCGGGGCGTGCTGCACCGACCCGTCGAGGACGAGGCTGTCGGCGGGGCCGCCGGGTTGCGCCGGGAACAGCACCGGATTTTGTTCGGCCGTCGTGCGTTCGACCCGGGCTCGAACCGCGGCGAGGAGCGAACGGTACGTCGTGGTCGGTCCGACCGTTCTCAGCGCATCGAGCAAGGCGATCGAGAACGCCCCTCGGGGCTCGCCGTCGAGCGCCGTCTCCTTGGCGACCTGAAACGACTGGCAGGCACTCAATGCCACATGGTCGAGCCGAGTCGCCGACGCCGCCCCGGTCAGAAAGCCCTCTACCGATCGGACCGAGGACATTTCGACGGCGGCCGCCCGCTCCCGGGCCGACCCCTCATCGGGCGACGGCAGCCACTGACGCACGCGGACGGACGCATCCCGAGTGCCATTGCCCGAGTTGCAACAGTCGAGCAGCACGGTGACACGCGCCCCACGGGCCGCCACCTCGGAGATCAACACTGCCAACTCCTTGTCCGCCAATGCGCGCACGAGGGCTCCCTTGATGCGCCGGCCACTATCGGCGCAGACGAGATTCTGGATCTTGCCGCTCGCCTCGAGCGCCTGGAACTCGGCGGGGGCCGGCTCCTGGCTGCCATGGCCGCTGTAGGCGAACAGCGCGACATCGCCGGCGCCGGCCTGGCCGAGATGCGAACGGAATGTGTCGATCACCGCCTGACGCGTCGCCGCCCGGTCCAGCAACGTCGCCAGCCGGAGTCGAGTCCCGAGGCGACCGGTGAGGTAGTCACCGAGGTGCCGTACGTCGTTCTTGCAGCCGTACAGCGCCGGAACGGGCGTCAGGTAGTCGTCGATCCCGACGAGGAGGGCGTACACCGTCGCTCCGGTCGAGCTGTCAGAAGTCGATGTCATC
>JBKJJS010000287.1:0-4072 GCA_046597895.1 Ilumatobacteraceae bacterium | reverse complement strand
CGCGGAGCTGGAGGCGGCGCTGCGACGTGTGCCAGCTGGAGCACAGGTTCACCGTGGTCGTCCTCAACAGCGCGCCCCGGTTGTCGATCGGTGGGCTTGAACCTTGTGCGTAGCGGTCCGCCCGCATGAACGCGTCCTGGCCAAGGTCGTCGCCTACGTCAGGGTCGCTGGCGCATATCCGGGCCAGGAGGGCAGTCTGCCTCTCGTCGACACGTTCGACCTCTGGGTCCGATAGTCGGCGCCCGAGAGGGCTGTGCCTCGCGGTGTGTGGCCCCTCGGTGCTGTTCAGTCGTTCACGGCGTGGTGTGGGAACGGTGTTCAGGGTTACGGGATGGTTGCTGAGGGGGAGAGCCTGGCCGAGGGTTAGTCGGGCGGCGGGGCTTTGGCCGCCGGCTTCGAGTTCGGCAAGGGTGAGGCCGCTGAAGCCGAGGAGTTGCTCGAGCGTGACGCCCTGGGACGCTGCGATCGACCTGTAAGAGTCACCTTCTTGGACGATGTAGAGGAAGGTGTGTGCGGGCGCGGACGAGATGGCGACGAACGGTCCCCGGTGCGACCTGGAGCAGCGTTGCGATGTCGCGCTCGCTGACGTCCTCCCAGTAGACGAAGTAGATGACCGTGCGCTGAGCGAGGCTGAGCGAGCTGACGGCGCGGCCGACGTCAAGGAAGGTGTCCGGGCTTGCAGTTGAGGCGGGTCCGACTGCGGCGAGGTCGCGCCGCCATCGCCGCTCGCGTGAGCGCCGGAGGTCGTTTGCGTGGTTGGCGACGGCGCGCATCAGGTACGCCCGCGGATTTCCGACGGTGCCGGCGGCGGCGACAGTGCCTGCTCGTAGGAACGCTTCGACTGCGACGTCGTGGGCATCGGCGGGCCCCACGAGCACTGTGGCGAAGCGTGTCAGATCCGCTGCATGCTCCCGCCACAACTGGTCGGCACCTGTTGAGGGGGATCGGGCGTGGTGAGGCTTGGAGCGCACGAGACCGCCGACGACGAGGACGTGCGCGCACGTCCTCGCCGACGAGATCCGACCGATGCCCACCTGAACGGGGTTGCTGTTACGCGCGGCTCCACGTGACGCTGCCGTCGAACAAGGTGTCGTCGGAGGGGTCGTTGTTGCCGCCGTCGTCGAGTGCCAATGAGAAGCTTTCACCGACGAGGAAGTGCAATGCGACGGGACCGCAGTGTGCGGTCCTGAAGGTTGCATCCAGCGTCGAGCCGTCGACACGTCCGGTGAGGCGCGCCGTGAACTCGGTGACAGGCGATCCTGCGTTGACACAGACCGAACCCAAGTCGTCGGTGAACTCGATCACCGGGTTGGACCCACCTGTGATGGTGAGATGGACGGTGCTGCCATCGCCCGCGGGCGGCACAGGGTCGTGACCGACCCACGTTCCCGCAAACGGGGTGGTCAGGTTCTTGTGTCGGGTGGACACGTAGATGTCGGTGGCGCCGGTGGTGCCTTCGCCGGTTCCCACAGGGCCGGTTCGTCCGAACAGCAGTTGGTCGGCGTCCGACGACAAGAACGGTCGCGACTCGCCGAATCTGGTGTTGATGGCCGATCCGAGGTTGACGGGCGTCGACCAGGGGTCATCGATGCTCGCCCGTGTCGATACCCAGATGTCCTGGCTCCCCCTGATGCTGCCGGCGCGGTTCGACGAGAACACGAGCTCGCGCCCGTCCTTGCGCACGTTCGGTTGAATGTCGTTGGCGTTCGCGTCGTTCAGCTCGGCAATCGGGCTGGCGGGTGCGAAGCCGTCGCCGTGGTGTCGACTGACGAACAGCTCACCCGGCACGGCCGGTGCTTCGCCTGTCGGGGGCAAGCTGCGTGAGAAGTACAAGCGGCCCTGCACGTATGACGGGCCCTGCTCGTCGAACGTGCTGTTCGGGCCGGCCGGGTGGCAGGCGAGGTGCTCGGGATCGGTCCAGCCCTGGGATGGGTTGCGCCGTGACACGTAGAGGTCGCCTGCGCCGCAAGTTACTCCTATGACTGTTCTGCGGCTGACGAACACCAGCCCGTCCCCCTCGATCGGTGTGGGACAGAATTCGTCTGCGGGTGAGTTGATCGGCGCGGGTAGGTTCTGCGGGGGTCCCCAGGGGTCGCCCTTGTGCGTCCTCGACGCCATCCAGATGTCGAGGCCGCCCTGGCCGTCGGGCCGGTTGGAAGCCATGAACAGGCGCAGGCCGTCGGGCGACTGTGCAGGGCAACCGTCCAGGAACGGGGTGTTCAGTTCCAGGTGGTTGCCGGCGACGTCGTCGATCTTTTCGGCAGGCGCCCAACCTCCGTAGGTTGGGCCGGCGACGGCGAGCCCGGCCGGTATCAGCACGAGCGCGAGGGAGCCGGCGATGATGCGCGCTGCCGTTCGTCGGCGGGACCGTGTGGGTTTGTTGTCGTAGTGCATGGCATTTCTTCCTTTCGTTGGTTCGAACGTCAGTGGAGGGTCAGGGATCGATGCGGATCGGGTAGACGGCGGACCGGGGCGTTAGTCACGGTCCCTGCGCGGCTGACTCGAAGTAGGTCAGGGACTCGCCCGTTTCGGCATCGTGCACGAGGACGACCGGCCGACCGCAGGTAGGCACCAGGCTTTCGAATCTCGTGCCAACGCCGAACGACGTCGATCAAGCTGTCCCGCACGATCTCATCGGCTTCGGCGTTGCTCGCCGACAGTGTGAAAGCGAGGCGCACCATGCCGGCGTACTCGGCCCAGTACAACGCATCGAGCCGCGCGACTCGATCATCCGTCGCCGGATCCGGTCCGCCCCTCAAGTCGACCGTCGTCATCATTACTAAGACGACCGACAGCCCAAAACTGTTGCACCGCTCGCCAGAAATTTTCGCGCTGAGGTTGGGAACTTGATCCTCGGCGCTGGTCGGCCGTCAGATGATTCACGGCGATCAATAGGCGTGCGCGGTCCGTGAAGTCATCGGCGGTGGCTTCGGGGTGGCCACGTGGCAAGTTGGTTCAGGCGACTCGAGAGCGCCTGCCTGATTCTGGTTTCTGACGAGCGCTAACCACCGATCTCCGATCGCTGGCTGCTGCGGGGCCACGAACGGCACCCGCCGCTTGCAGCGATCGGTACCTCGTCACTGCGCCAGACATTGGAGTGGGACAGGTGGGTCGACTTTCTTTCGGCTTGGTGTATCAAAACCTGGGCCGTGCGCGTGGATAAGTTCATGGCAGTGGGTGATGTGCGGGGTGCGAGCAAGCAACGCAATGGCATCGAGTTCGGTGAGTTCTATCGACGTGAGCTCGATGGCCAGGTTCGTCGCGCCGCGCTGTTGCTCGGATCGGACGATCTCGCGAATGATGTCGTCCATGACGCGTTCGTGGCTGTGTATCGACGTTGGGACTCCCTCGACGAGCCCGGGCCGTACTTGAACGTGGCCGTGCTGAACGGTTGCCGCGGCACTCACCGCCGGCGAATGCGAGACGTACGACTGCTGCCCCGGCTATTCGATCGGGGCATCGCGTCGTCGGTGGGTGAGCGCCTCGATGACGTGCTGGCCCAGCTGCCGTTCAACCAGCGCGCGGCAGTGGTGCTTCGCTTCTACGGCGGGCACACGACCGACGAGATCGCTCAGGCGTTGGAATGCGCCCCCGGCTCGGTCGGCCCGTGGATCGACCGAGCCCTTACCAGGATGCGAAAGGCACTGAAATGATCGACCTCGAAGAGCAGCTCGCCGAGCATCTCCGGCGCCGGGCGGCGGCCGTGCTCCCTCGGTTGGACCTGGAGGCCGTCGAGCACGGCGTCGGATCCGTCGCTCCCGGCTACCGTGACGACGGTCCCCGTGATTCTTGGGACGGAGAGATGCTTGTCAGGCATCCAGAGGTGGATCGCCCGACTCGCCGTCCACTGATCAGTGCACTCGTCGGGGCTGCCGCAGCAACACTCATCGGCGTCGCGGTCGTCGCGACGGTCACCCGCGACGTCCCGACCACCGTGACCAACCCCCCGGTCGGCACCTCCTTTACGCGGCCCGTTGTCGAGGTGCCGTTCACGGTTGCGTTCATCGGCAGCTGGACTTCGATCGATGCAGACAGCAGTGCGCAGACGATGGAGATCGGAGCGGCCGGCGAC
>JBKJJS010000209.1:0-4392 GCA_046597895.1 Ilumatobacteraceae bacterium | reverse complement strand
GCGGCCAACGTGACGGTTCCCGTGCGCAGCCCTCCGGTTCGCTCCATGGCCCGCCGCGCCGACGCCCACAACCGCGTGTACGGGGGACCACGCAGCTCCTCGGCGCGACGAGAGCCGGTCATGGTTCGTGGTGCAGGACGGCGCCGTCCCACCTCATGGCCAGGCTCGACACGGTGTGGCTCTCGCGATCGTGACTCAGCTGCGCGACGGCGAGCGCCGGGACCTCCGGGTATGTGCCCCAGAAGTCGTGGCCCGTGAGGAACAAGTCCAGATCGAAGTCGACGGTGAGCGCCAACAGTTGGCGGGTCGTGGCGGCGTCGATCCCCGCGAACGCTTCGTCGAGCGCGATCAGGCGAGGACATTGCGTTCCGGCCGCTTCGAAATGGGCGGCGGCGGCGGCGAACAGCGGGAGGTGCAGGATGGTCGCCCGCTCACCACCCGAGTGCTGGTTGAAGAGCCGCTTCGAGAGCTGGCGCTCACTGCCGTCACGTTCGCGAAGGCGCACCCCGAAACTGCGCCACGTCCGGTAGTCGAGGACCCGAGCGAGGACCTGCTGATAGTTGCCGCCCGGATCGTTGGCTCGTTCGGCCCGGATCTCGTGCGCCAGCGACTCGCGCAAGAGCGCACGGTCGTCACCGATGTAGGCGGGGTCCCGGTCGAGCAGCTTGGCGATCTGGCGTTGATCGTCCGACAGGTTCTCGTTGGACGCCCACGTAAGTTGGACGGTCTTGCCGGTGGTGGTTGTGCGGCCCGCCAAGGACCGATTCATCTGGCGCACCTGGTCTTCGCCGTCGCGCAACCGGTGGTGCAACTGGCGGCACAACGTGTCGATCAGGGTGTCCTCCAGGACCTGGCGTTCCTGGGCGGTCAGCAGTGTGCGCTGATCATCGCGCCGGTGCGTGATCCGGGCCGAGAACGAGGCGACACTGGCCACACCATCGTCGTCGGCCACCATCGCCAGGTCGACATCGTCGGCGTCGTCCAACGACGCGTGGTAGCGGGGGCCGAGGTGGGTCTCGAGTCGTTGGAACGCGTTGCGAGCGGCCGTCTTCGCCGCTTGGCGCCGGTCGTCTCCGGTCGCGACACCGGCACAGGCTTCGCTGAGATCGTCGACGAAGTGGTCGGGATCGTCGGCGTCGTCGAGGCCGAGTGTGGCCCGCAACTCGGGACGGCGTAGGACTCGAACTCGCTCGAACGCTGTGGCTTGCTCAGCGTGGGCAGCATCCCGCTCGCGTTCGGCCGCTGCCACCGCCGCCTCGGTCTGGGCGACTCTGACCGCCGCGTCCTGGACCTCTTGACGGGTGGCCTCGACCGTCCCGGCCGCGGCGCTCAGGTCGTGGTCGACTCGGGCCAGGTTGGCGACGAGTTCAGCCGCCTCGACTCCCCTCGTGTCCTCCAGGGTGGCCAGTTCGGCGTCCAACCGGCGGTGGGTGGCCCGGCGATCCGCAAGTTGATGACGGTGCTCGTCGACCTCGACACGCTGCCGGTCCGCATCGGCAACGAACTCCAATGCCCGCGTCCTGGTCGTACGTTCGTGTGATCGGGCCCTGGCGTAGTCCTCGATGGATACCTCGAACGCCCGAAGCGAATCGGCGAAACGGTCGAGCCCGGCTCGGTCGTCGGGAATGGCTCGTTGGATGGCCTCATCGCGTAGGGCGTCGTGCGTAGCGGTGCGACGAGCCGTCATGTCGAGGGCGTCCCGTTCCCGCCGCACGTGGTCGTGGCGGCGTGTGGTGACCGTGACGATGGCCTCGTCAGCTCGTCGTCGCGCGTCCTCGACGGGCCGCGTGGAGGGAAGGTCGTCGATGGCGCGGTCGTATGCGACAAGGGCGGCGGCGTGGTCCAGGCGCCGGGTGGCGAGATCGTCGAGGTGCCCTTCGGTCTCCGCGATGGCGATGTCGAGGGCGGCGAGACGGCGGGTACGGCGAGCCGCCCGGGCGGTGGCGCCGATGTACTCGGCGGTGTCGGCGGCCGAGCGGCCGACGAGGGGGCCCAGCGCGAACCGTCCGGCGGTATCCACGCTCACCCCGAGTGTCTCCAGGCCGATGCCTGCCAGCACCGCGTGGACGTGGTCCGGCTCCAGGGGGCACTGCGCCGGAAGGTCGACGACGAGCAGTGCGGCCAGCGTGGAGCCGGCTCGGTCAGCGGACTCGGGTCGGCCTGTGGGGTCGACGCGCAGGAAGGTGTCGAGTTCGTCGGTCGTATCGATTCTGGTCGGGGTGATCCAGGCATCCAACAGCCCTGCGGCGTGGAGCGCGGCTTCGAGGCCCGCCCGCTCGGGCGCCGACACCGCATCGGCAAAGTCGACGACCCGCCACAGCGGGGCGCCGGGCGTGTCACAGCGATTGCGACGCGTCACGGGCGGAGGGGGCGGAGCGTCGTCGCGTTCGGCGTCGACATCAGCGCGTTCGTCGATGAGCCGGACGCGTTCGGCGGCGAGCCGTGTTGCTTCATCGTCGAGACGGGCGATAGCCGCCGCGACGTCCTGACGACGTTCAGCCGATCTGCTCAGGAGTTCCTCGCGCAGGTTCGGCCGATCACCGTCGACCACGGCGGCTCGTAATCCCGCGACGTCCTCGGTGGTGACCCAGGTCCAGCGTCCGGCCCACGTCGACACTGCATCGGCGAGTTCGTGCCTCGTCTCGGACGCCGACGTCATGGCCGCCTCCTCGGCGGTGAGCGCCTCGTCGAGCCGGGTGGCCGCATCAGCAAGCTCGTGCTCGGCACGTCCGGCTGCTGCGGCCGCTCGTTCGAACCCCTCCAACAGCCCACGCACAGTGTCGAGATCGGTACGGCGCTCCCGGGCCACACCGAGCGCGGCAGGCCGAGGGTCGGCCTGATCAGCGAGGCCGTCGATCTCGCTGAGTCGAGGTGCCGCCACGACGCCCGCCCCTGCCCGCAACCGTTCGAACATCGAATTCGACGAGGACGACGCTGTGTCCCGCTCCCGCTCGGCTGTCGCGGCCCTTGACAGCAGCTCATCCAACCTGGACACCGCGCGAGCTTCTGCGTGTTCAGCACGACCAACCGCCTCTTGGGCATCGACGACGTGACGACGCAGGTCTTCGAGTTGGCCGATGGTCTGATACGCGTCGGAGCGCTGCAGCGCGGCGCGTTCGTCGGCGAAGCGACGCTCTTCGACGATGGCCTCGTCGAGCGCGACCTGCGCGGTGGCCGTGGCGTGCACCGCCATCAGGGCGACGCGTCGCGCCTCGACACAGAGCAACTCGGTCCGGCGTACCGACGCGCGAGCGTGCAGCACCGCGTCGGCACGGTGCCGCCCGACGACGCGCACGTACGGCACGTACATCCGCAGGAACTGCTCGGTGGCCTGGCAGGCCTGCTCGAGCCGTTCGAGTTCGCGCTGCACCGCCTCCAGATCATCGAAGCTGCGCGCCCCCTCGGCCAACAGGTCGTCATCGACGGGTCGTAACCCCGCCGACAGGGTGGTCGACAGCTCGCCCAGATCGAGATCCTTCGCCAGTTGCGGGCGACGCAGATACAACACGAGTTGGATCATCGAGGCGTAGCGATCTACACCGATAGAGCCGAACAACACATCGTCGACGCGCTTGCGGTACGAAGTGGCCGTGTCGTACACGTTGTCGGCGCCGATGAGCACACGCAGGGCCTTGGGGGTCAAGGGTTGGCGTTCCTCGTCGAGGAGTGACCATCCCGCACCGAGTGGACGGTCGGTGGTGAAGTACCACGTCGTCACGTCAGGCCGGGACCGCTGAGCCCTCAGACCGGCCCCGATGACGACGTGGTCATCGTCTCCTCGGGCGAACTCCATCCACGCATAGCCCGTCACGGTCTCCCGGTCAGGGCGGTACAGCAGGTTGTCACGCATCGTGCGTCCCGCACCCGTGAATGGGTCGAGACGCTGTGGCGAAATGCTCGCATCGAGGAGGAACGGGAAGAGGACCTCCAGTGCCTTGGTCTTGCCGGAACCGTTGGCGCCGCGCAGCACGAGGCGTCCGCCGTGGAAGACGAACTCGTGATCCGTGTAGTCCCACAAGTTCACAATGCCCGCCCGCACCGGCCGATAGCGCCTCATGTCGACGCCCCGAACAACTCGAGTTGATCGTCGGGGGCGCCGGCGCGTTGGGCAGCAACCGCCCGGTAGCGGGCGAGCGGCGGTGTTGGCACGAGCACCGACACGCCGTCGGCCGTCCTCCCGAGTCGGGCGAGGTCCATGGCGAGCAACTCAGCCACCGCGACCCGGGTCGCCTCGCCCAGGTCCTCGCGCAGCTCACGGCGCACACCGGGATGCGTTCGCACGAGATCCGCCACGATCTCCTCGACGCGCTCGATCGGCCACGCGCCAACTTCCTGCCCGGCCTCACCCGTATCGAGGAATGATGTTGTGGGCTCGGTTCGTGTCCTTGCGGT
>JBKJJS010000024.1:0-4972 GCA_046597895.1 Ilumatobacteraceae bacterium | reverse complement strand
GTCCAGGCGCCCTCGATGCCGCTGGTGGTCGTGTCGACGCCCTTGCCGGTACCCAAGCGGTTCTTCCAACCGAGGCCCAACTGTTCGATGGGGGCAGCCTCGGGTTCCGGACCGACGAGCGCAGGATCTCCCGCACCATGGGCCTTCCCGAACGTGTGCCCGCCGGCGACGAGTGCAACGGTCTCTTCGTCATCCATCGCCATCCGAGCGAACGTCTCTCGAATATCGCGAGCCGACGCAAGCGGATCCGGGTTGCCGTTCGGCCCCTCGGGATTCACGTAGATCAAGCCCATCTGAACGGCACCGAGCGGATTCATGAGTTCCCGGTCGCCGCGGTAGCGCTCGTCTCCGAGCCAGGTGGTCTCGGGGCCCCAATAGATGTCCTCCTCAGCCGCCCACACGTCCTCGCGGCCACCGGCGAAACCGAACGTCTCGAAGCCCATCGACTCCAACGCAACGTTGCCAGCGAGGATCATGAGGTCCGCCCACGAGAGCTTCCGACCGTACTTCTGCTTGATCGGTAACAGCAGCGTGCGCGCCTTGTCGAGGTTTCCGTTGTCAGGCCAGCTGTTGAGCGGAGCGAAGCGCTGAGTGCCGGAGGCCGCGCCGCCGCGACCGTCATAGATCCGATAGGTGCCTGCGCTGTGCCACGCCATCCGAATGAAGAACGGGCCGTAGTGGCCGTAGTCGGCAGGCCACCAATCCTGCGAAGCCGTCATCAACGTCGTGAGATCCTGCTTCACCGCCGCGAAGTCAAGGGTCTTGAACTCCGCCGCGTAGTCGAAGTCATCCCCCATGGGATCGGCCATCGGCGAGTTCTGGTGGAGCATCCTCAGGCTCAACTGATTCGGCCACCAGTGTTCGTTCGCCGTCGACCCAACGGCCGTATGGCCGGCGTGGGGTCCGCCTATCACTGGACAGGTCTGCACGCTCTCGTTGATGTCGAACACATTGTCCTCGGTCATTGCTGCTCCTTGCGCGATCTGAGTGTCACGGGTGTGTTGTTGTCTTGGCTGTGGGATTCGTCCGACATGACGGGCAGTGCCCCCAGTAGATGACCTCGGCTTCATCGATCTCGAAACCGTGATCATCGTCGGCGGTGAGGCAGGGCACCACCCCGACTGCGCAGCCGATGTCGAACGTGCGGCCGCAGCCTCGGCAGATCAGGTGATGATGATTGTCGCCCACACGATCCTCGAACCGGGCCGCTGACCCGGCAGGCTGGATACGGCGAACGAGGTTCTTGTCGACCAGGACGCCGAGCGTGTCGTACACCGCCTGACGGGAGATCGACCCGATCACCGCCCGGACTTCCTCGGTCAACGCGTCGGCCGTCGCGTGGGGACACGACGACACCGCCCGCATGATGGCAAGCCGCTGGGCGGTCACCTGCACCCCGCTCTCGCGCAGTAGTTGGGCGACACCATCGGACATCGGGTCCATCCAACCACATGAATTGGACAGAGTCAAATAGTTGATCGAATCTGGATTGTCGCGGGCCTGGACCTCCGAACGAGCTCGCCACGCGCGGCGCGCCAGGTCGGCAACGACGATGTGGTTGATGCCTATCTCGTGCCGACTCGGCGACGAAAAATGGACGTGGCGCCCAGCTCTCACCACTTCTCCGTCGTCGCGAGAAGCCAGTCGGTCAGTCAGTCAGTCGGTCAGCTCGCGGGCGTTCAGCACCGCTCCACTGAAGCCCCTAGTATCGCGGTCAGCGAGTGGTGGCCGACACATGAGGAGCTCAGGATGGGACTTTTCAAGGGCATGAAGGACGTCGCCAAGCTTTCGAAGCAGGCGACCGACCTCCAAAAGGAACAGCAGAAAGCGGCCGGGTACAAGCCTGGTCTCCGCGGGATGATGAGCCAGATGGGCGACCAGATCGGCCAGGCCACCGAGACGATGGCCGACATCACCGGGCAAAGTGATCAACGCGACCGGCTGATGGCCGAAGGCCTTGATGCGACCGGCACGATCATCGGCATGGGCACGCCAGCGCGCGGGGCTCAGATGTTCAACCTCGACATCGACTTCGAGGTGAACGTCCCCGGTCGTCCCGCGTACCGGGTCGCCAATCAATACATGGTCTCGGCCGGCGCGCAGATCGGCCTGGGCGTGACCCTGCCCCTGAAGGTCGACCCCAGCGACCAGTCGAAGCTCGTGATCCTCTGGGACCAGGCCGCGCGCGCTCCCGCGCGAGGTGAGGTGCGGCCCGCCACAGACAGCGGATACACGGTTCCACCGACCGCTCCACCGGCGTCGTCAGCGGGTGGCCGCGACGCGTTGGGTGAACTCGAGCGGCTCGCGAGTCTGCACGCAGCCGGCGCCCTGTCCGATTCAGAGTTCGAGCAAATGAAGAGAGCGATCCTCGGCTCCTGAGGTCGGCCGCAGCAATCGGCGACATCAGAATACGCCCAGCGGCGCGAGCCATCCGGATTGATCGTCGAGCCAGCGTGTCTATGGTCAAGTGGGCACGAGGTGCATCCTCGGAAAGGGAGCGCTTGAAATGGTGAAGGCTGAAGGCTCGGGGCGCCGGTTCCTGCGATCGCTGTGGGAATTGGTCGGTGGGATTGCCGCCACCGAGGCGTCACCCGGACACGAACTTGCGCCGCTCGAGGGGCGGACTCGTCGCCGGTTCGGCGCTGCCATTCGGCGACTCTTCGGCCGCCCACCTCGCCGCGGCGGTTCGTCAGACGCCTGATGACCTGCGAGGTCGCCGGGCCCCGCCCGTCGGGCTGGCAAAAGCCGACCGCCCAAGGCAGAGGAAGAAGGGCCGCGGCTCTCAACCCATCGGGATCGGGCCGGTGAAGGCCATGAGTTCGACAGCGACAGCGCTCCAGATCAAGGCTCCGGGGAACTGGTCAACCGGCAAGAAGGCCAGCGGCATCAGGGTTATCGATCACGTACTTCCAGGCGCCGTCCGGTTGGCGTCGAGCGAGTTCAGCAGTGGTCGCTGAGACCTTCTGTCCTGCGATGGTCAACGTCCACCTGTTGCTGAGCATGGCCATGTCGCCGTGCTCGATGGCGTAGAGGGTGACCATCTCGATCTGTCCCGCCATGGCGATGACGCCTGCCCACACCGCGCGGATGGCATCAAGTCCCTGCACCGGTCCTTCTGGGCCGAACATCCACGCGTCGGCCTCATACAAGCTCGCGAGTCCCTCGATGTCAGCCTTGTTGCAGGCGGCTTGAACAGCAGTATGAAGGTCGGCCGGTTTCATTGGCGAACCGTAGCCGAGGTGCCCGTCGGACTTGGATCGGGGGCCAGCTAGTTTACCGACGACGCGGATGAGCCCCGCCGACATCGCCATCCTCGGTGAGTTCTCAGCTCGAAGCTCACAACGGGTGGCTGTTGTTTTGATCGAGTCCACCAGGCTGCTCATTCGCCACTCAGTCATAGTGGTAGCGAGCCTGAAGAACCACGATGTCGTCACCTTCGACGAGGTACACGAGTCGGTGTTCCTCGTCGATACGGCGCGACCAGGCACCGGCAAGCGCATGACGAAGTTGCTCGGGCTTCCCGATACCCCCGAACGGATCACGGGCGACATCATCGAGCAATCGGTTGATGCGCTTCAGCGTGGCGGGGTCCGTCGACTGCCAGAAGATGTAGTCCTCCCACCCATGAGGCGTGAAGACGAACCTCACCGGTCGAGTTCGTGCCGTTGCGCCTTGCCGGACCGGGCCTGCTCCACGCTCTCCAGGAGTCGCCGAACGTTGGCGGGCGCCCGCAGGAGGTAGGCGGTCTCCTCGAGAGCCCGGTAATCGGCTATGCCTATGAGCACCGCATCACCGCGCTTGGACGTGATCTCGACCGGAGTGCGGTCTTCGTTGACCTGTTCAATCAAGGGGAAGAGGTTCTTGCGTGCTTCGCTTGCGGTGATGGCCATCACGCTTCCCTTCGCAGTAGTACGAAATATAGTACCACTCCGACTGGCGTCGTCTCCACAACACCGGTGGACCTTGAGCGACGGCTTTCGAACCCCTCACGGGCATTCGCCGCGATAACTCGACAGCTGCTGGACATCCTCGGGCGACCTCAGCGGTAGCGCCGCCGGCCCGTTACGCGCCTACTCTGAGTCCTCGACGACGGACGCCAGCACGGTCTCGACGCCGGCCAGGATTGACGGCAGGTTGTCGCGTGCGGTTGCGACGAGAACGTCGAAGTCGATCGACCAGTAGCCGTGCACAATGCGCTTGCGTATCCGGCTCGCGTCCATCCACGGTCGGGGGCAACTTCGAGGTCGACGAGAAAGTCGATATCACTCGCTTCGGTTGCGTCACCCCGGGCCACCGAGCCGAACACCCGAACCCGCGAAGCTCCGCGAGCCTGTGCAATGCGGAGGATCTCGCTGCGACGGGACCGCAGGTCGGTCAACATCGGGACGGCCATGACACAGAGAGTACCCCGCAGCTGGAATGCCCGTATGAGGTGAGCCGCTGTCGAATCGACAACAATCGTTGGTGCATTTCATGCACAGTTCGTGGATGGCACCGGCGACCTCGTCTTCGTTGGCGCTGGCGCGCCAGAGTCGGCTCCCCCTCCGGTTGGAGTGTGATGGGGATGACAGAATGGTTGAGTGCACTTGGCGGGGGGTATGGGGTGACGGTCCCGCCGTCCGGGGACGGTGACGTTCTTGTTCACCGATATCGAGGGGTCGACGCGCCGGTGGGATGCTGACCCCGACCGGGTGCGGGTGGACTTGGCTGCGCATGACGACGTGTTGAGGTCGGCGATCGAGGCCAACGGTGGCTGGTTGTTCAAGCACACCGGTGATGGGGTGTGCGCGGCGTTGTGTCGGCGCGTGCAGCGGTGGACGCGGCGGTGGCGGCCCAGCAATCGCTGACGTTGCCGGTGAGGATGGGGATCGCCACGGGTGAGGCGGAACAGCGCAACGAGGACTATTTCGGTCCGGCACTGAACCGGGCGGCGCGGGTGATGGCGGTCGGGCACGGTGGCCAGATCCCGGCA
>JBKJJS010000047.1:0-3332 GCA_046597895.1 Ilumatobacteraceae bacterium | reverse complement strand
CGGGCACCACCGACGTCATCGGGAAGCTGCTCTTCTCGGTCAAGGACCGCCTCGACCCGTCCTTCGGCGAGCCCCCGGCCGACGACGAGCTCACGCTGCAGCAGTCGGCGGCGTGGGAGGTCTACTGCGTGGGCCGCCTTGGCCGTCTCGGTCACGTCGTCCAGCGCCAGCGACGGCTCTACCAGTTCCGCAACCGCCACGGCTTCACGGACGCCGCCGACGCCGCCTTCGACCGCCTCTGGTCGGCCGATGGTCTCAGTTGGGCCGACATCTCGTCGATCTCCGACGAAGCCCTCGCCGCCCTCCCCGCCTAGCCCTTCGTAGTCCCCTCGCCGTTCGCCTGACCGACCTCGGACGGGCTGGTCCCGTTGCCCGGCCCCTGGCCGGTCGCCCGCGTGGCGGGCGTGGCGGGCTCCCCATCGCCGGGTGACCCCGGATCCGCTGGCACCGCTCCCCCGGGTGTCGTCGCCGGCGGGCCAGGGGTGGTGGTTCCGTCGTCGTCGCCGGTGGCCGGCGAGGTACCCGGCACCTCCGGGTCGGTGCCCTCTCGGCCGGGCTCGGTGGCGCCGCCGTGATCGCCCGGAACGCCCTGGTCATCGTGATCGTCGGCATCGCCCGCGCGCTCGGACGTGCGGGGCAGATCGATGCCGAGCACGCCGGCGACGGAGGCCGTGGCGTCTTGGAGCGGCGCCGGCAGCACGTCCTGAGCTCCGGCCACGCCGATCGCGGACCCGCCGAAGAGGAGGCCCCCGAACGCTCCGATGAGCAGTCGCCGCCGAGCCGGGGTCCGGGCCGGCAACGAACCGTTGATCTGGTTGCGAAGCGCCGCCGTCATCAGCGGGGCCCCGTGGCGGGCGGCGGCGGACCGCAGCGCCACCGCGAGATCCGTGATCCCATCCGCGGGAACCGCCGACGGCTCCCCCGCAAGCAGGGCGTCGATCGCTTCATCCGGGAACGAGCGGAACACGGCCATCCACTCATCGCCATCGTGCGAGGGGCCCGGAGGGATACGCCCAGTCGGGGTCATGGTCCGACCTCCTCCACGGCGAGGTGGCGGCGCAAGGCGCCCAGGGCTCGGTGCTGAAGCGACTTCACGGCGCCAATCGACTTGTGGAGGGCCTCGGCCGCCTCCTCCAGCGAGAGATCGGCGACGACGCGCAGGAGCAGGACGTCACGCTGGTCGCTCGACAGGACGGCTAGCAACGCGGCGACGCTCTCGTCACCCAGCACTCGCAACGTGTCGTCCTCGACATGGCTGACCGCGGCGTGCGCCTCCGATACCTCCTCGACCGCCACCGGTCGGCGACGAGCGGCCCGATGCTCATCGACTAGGCGATGGTGGGCGCTGGTGAACACCCAAGAACGGAACGCCGTCCAGTCGCCTTTGAATCCACCGATACCCCGATGGACGTTGGCCATGACCTCGTTGGTGAGGCCATCTACGTCGGCCGCACCGTTCCAACGCAGATAGCTCGCCACACTCGGCGCCAGCTCCTCGTAGATCCGCTCAAAGGCCACGGGCGAGCCCCCTCGTGCGCCGGCCAGGAGCACCGCGAGCTCGGACCCGGTGGCGCGCACCCCGACATCACACCACACGCGACTGCTGGGCGGAACCCGTAGAGACGTCAGTCAGTTCAGGTCGTGCGCCGAGATTGGATCGAGCAGATCGATCTCGGGCGGGCTGGCGAGCAGTCCGGTGCAGTCCGCCGCCATCGCCACCATGTCGGGAGAGTCGAAGTGGGCTTCCTGGTCGGCATGACGCTCCCACTTCTGCACCACGACGAACCGGTTTGGCTGCGTGGATGACAGGCACAGGTCGATGTTGCGACAACCCTGGTGACCGCGACTCACCACGACGTATCGGGCGAGCACGGCCTGCAACGCATCTGGATCCACGGCCTCGAACGACATCGTGACCATCGTGAGCTCGACTTCTTCCGACCCGTTGCCTGCCATCGTCATCTCCCCTTCAGCCCCACCGGACAACGCCGTGACCAGGGCATCTTGACCGGGGGTTGGCACACTTGACCAAGTCGGTATCGTAGGTCCGTACCCCCGGGCTGCTCTCAGCACCCGGCCTCCGCACTTTTCGAGCAAGAAGGTTGTCTGTGCCCAAGGAGCGCGTCGAGCGCGACGAGGAAGATCTCGTTCGCCTATACCTCACCGACATTGGTCAGTACCCGCTGCTAACCAAGGACGACGAGGTTCGTCTGGCCCAGGCCATCGAGGCAGGAAACGAAGCCCGCACCGAGCTCGAGGCCGGCGGCAAAGAGGTCACCCCCGCCCGCAAGCGCGAGTTGCGCCGCACCGCCCGCGACGGCGAGAACGCCGAGCGCACCTTCGTGCAGTCGAACCTGCGGCTCGTGGTGTCCATCGCCAAGAAGTATCAGGCGTCGGGCCTGCCGCTCCTCGACCTGATCCAGGAGGGCAACCTCGGCCTGATGCATGCCGTCGAGAAGTTCGACTGGCGTAAGGGCTTCAAGTTCTCCACCTACGCCACGTGGTGGATCCGCCAGGCAATTACGCGTGGCATCGCCAACACCGGTCGCACGATTCGTCTGCCCGTTCATGCCGGCGACACGTTGGCACGCCTCCAAAAGGCGCGCTCCCGACTGGAACTTAAATATGGCCGCCCGGCCACCTTGTCCGAGCTGGCAAAAGAAGTCGAGATGCCCGAAGACAAGGTCACCGAAGCGCTGCGATTCGCCGCCGAGCCGTTGTCTCTGTCGGAACCCCTCCGGGAAGATGGTGACGCCGAGCTCGGCGACGTCGTGGAAGACCGCTCGGCTGAATCGCCGTTCGAAGTCGCCGCCACCGCATTGCTGCCAGACGAGATCGCAAGACTCTTGGCACCGCTCGACGAGCGTGAACGCGAGATCCTCAAGCTTCGGTTCGGCCTCGACCGGGGCGAATCTCGCACCCTAGAAGAGGTGGGCGAGCACTTCAATCTCACTCGTGAGCGCATTCGCCAAATCGAGGCTCGCGCCATGTCGAAGTTGCGGCACCCGTCGAGCGACACCGGTGCTCGCGACCTCCTCGCCGTGTAGGCGCTCAGACAGCACATCCAAACACGCCCTGCCCTGGTGGTGCGTAGCTGCCACACTGAGCGCATGACGTTCGAAGTGCGCCAGGCAACGCGGGCCGACGCGACGCAGATCACCGACGTGCAGGTTGCATCGTGGCGTGCCGGGTACGCCCACATCTTCGCAGCCGAGGCACTGGGCGCGCCCGAGTTCGACTCCACTCGTCGCGAGTTCTGGAGCGCGTGGCGTCTCGGTCCAGGCGAACGAGTGATGGTCGGTGTCGATACGTCCGGTGAGAGCGAGCAGATC
>JBKJJS010000414.1:0-27966 GCA_046597895.1 Ilumatobacteraceae bacterium | reverse complement strand
CGATCGAATCTCCGGTGCGTTGCGACGAGCCATCGTGCGAGGCTGTCGGAGTGACCGAGGATCGCCAGCAGCGCCACGTCTTCTGCCTGGTCACCGATCCAACGGGGGCCGCGCTGCTCGTGAACGACCGCGGTGGATTGCCGTCGCTCATGGTCGAGTTCGCCGACGGTGACACGAGTGTGTTGGCGGCGCTGCGGGCTGTGAGGAGCGCGTTCAGCCTCGAGGGACCTCTCCTCGAGATCCACTTCGATCACGACCAGGCGCACGACGACGAAGGGGCCGGACCAGTCCCCACATTGATCGTGGTGGAGTCGCCCCCCGTGGCATGGCTGCCTCCGGCTGGCACCGCGTGGCGCCAGATCGCAGATACCGATCCGGATGTGGCACCGGGGCTACGGATGGCGTTGGCTGAGTTGATCACCGCATCCCGGGCGGGGCCACGGGCGTCGCCGCTCCTCCCGCGTTGGTCCCGATCCGGCTGGTTTGCCGGCGCAACGGCGTGGATCCGTCAACAGCTCACGGCGTCCGGCAGGACGGTGACAGGGCCGGTGGAGCAGTTCCGGCATTGGGGCATCTCTGCGGTGATGCGCGTCGAGACCGCCGAGGGCCGAGCGTGGTTCAAGGCGGTGTTCCCGCTGTTCCAGCACGAACCTGCTGTGACCGCGATGCTGCACCGCGAGGCTCCGGGATCAGTCGCGCCTGTCATCGCCACCAAGGCACAGGAGGGCTGGCTGCTGCTTGACGATGTGGGGTCGGACGTCGTAGCTGATCACCCCGACTGCGACGTTTTGGCCATACAGCAACTCGTCACGCTCCAACAGGCATTCGTCGGGCGAACTGCCGAACTCATCTCGGCGGGTTGCCCCGATCGTCGCTTTTCGACGCTCCCCGACGCGCTGGCCGACATGTTCGAAGACCCCGTGGTGGTGGCATGGATCGACGTGACACCCGAGCGGGCAGCCACCATCGTGGCGTGGGCCAGGAGAGCGGCCGCCGACGTCGACCGGCTGCCCTTTCCTGACACGCTCGTCCACGGGGACTTCCATCCGTACAACGTGGCGTTGAGCAAGGGGAGAGCCGTCATTTTCGATTGGTCCGACGCAGCTATCGGCCACCCACTGGTCGACCCCCTCACATGGTCGAGCTTCTTGAGCGATGACGCCGATCGGGGCGAGCGCGCATGGATGGCGGCCCTCGATGCGTGGTCTGCCGTGTGCCCCATCGATCGGGTCGAGGCGCTCCGTCCAGCGCTCGTCGGGCTGGCCGCCGGGTATCAGGCTGTGAGCTACGCGGCGATCGTCACTCGACTTGAGCACGTGCGCCGACGCGAACTTGCCGATGGCCTGCAGTACTACTTCGCTCGACTTGACGCATCCGTGCCGATCTGACGCCGATCAGTGAGTCGGGTCGTCTGGGCGTTGCTCGCGTAGGAACCGCTCGAACTCCTCGGCCAGGTCGTCGGCGCTCGGAATGGCGGCCTCGGTGCGACGGTCGAACTCGCTCTCGAGGATTCGCACGAACGCCAGCGCCTGTTGGTCTGTCGAGACCGCGGCATCGTGGAGGTCCCGCCACCGCTCGATCTCGCTGCTCAGATCGGCATGTCCGGTCGAGACCCCGAGCACGTGCTCGAGGTGGCGCAAGAGTGCGGCAGTGGACTGTGGGTGCTCGGCGTTGACGAGGTAGTGGGGGACCGGCACCCGCAAGGAGATGGCAGGGAGGCGCGTGCGCTCGAGTGCCTGGTGGAGCACGCCGAACAGCCCGGTGGGGCCCTGGTACTGCGGCCGGGACAGGCCGAGTCGCCGGGCGAGATCCTCGTTCGTGGACGAACCGAAGACGCCCGGCGTCCGCGTATGGGGTACCGCGTCGGCGGCTGCTCCGACGGTGACGATCACCTCGCAGCGGCACTGCTCCGCCACCCGGACGATGTGGCCAGCAAATGTCTTCCACCGTACGTGCGGCTCGACACCCGAGAGCACGACGAGATCATGGTTGCCGCCGGCGAAACGGACGGCGTGGAACTCGTTCCCCGGCCACGAGATCTGTCGGTCGCCGACCTCGTCGAGCCACACCTGCGGCCGTTCCTGGGTGAAGTCGTAGAAACCGTCCGGGTCGATCGAGGCGATCGTCTCGACAGTGCGGGTCGATACGAGGTGATGCAGCGCGTTCGTGGCGGACCTTGACACGTCGAACAACCCCGTCAAGGCCACGACCATGATCGGTCGGTGAAGCGTCGGCGGCTCGCTGCTCGTCAAGGAAAGTTCGGGACCGGCCATCACAGACAGCTTGTCAGCCGCAGCCGGTCACGAGGTGAGCGCGCCGACGACGTGGTCGATGCTGCGGGTGAGCGACTCGACATCGCTCGGCGGCACAGACGGGAACATGCCGACGCGCAGTTGGTTACGACCGAGCTTGCGGTAGGAGTCCGTATCGACGATCCCGTTGGCGCGAAGGGCCGCGTTCACATCAGCGGCAGCCACTCCGCCGTCGGCTGGGGCCGCCAGGTCGATGGTGCCGACGACCCCGGATCGCTTCGACGTGTCTGTCACGAACGGGGTCGCCCACGACCGGGTCTCGGCCCAGTCGTAGAGGATTCGGGACGACTCCCGACAGCGAGCCGCGCACCACGCGAGGCCTCCGTTGGCGAGCATCCACTGGATTTGCTGGTCGAGAAGGAACAACGTGGTGAGGGCCGGGGTGTTGTATGTCTGGTCGAGTCGACTGTTGTCGAGGGCGAGCTTCAACGACAGCGAGGCCGGCGTCCACCGGCCGGACGCCGCGATGCGCTCAATGCGTTCGACGGCGGCGGGGGAGCAGGCGGCGAGCCACAGCCCGCCGTCCGACGCGAAGCACTTCTGAGGCGCGAAGTAGTAGACGTCCACGGCGTCGGGCGACCAGGGAAGGCCGCCAGCGGCCGACGTGGCATCGACGACCACGAGCGATCCGTCGGCGGCGCCGGGCGGCCGGGCGAGGTTCATCGCCACCCCGGTGGACGTCTCATTGTGCGTCAGCGCGTACGTCGTGCACCCGTCGACGGACCGGATCTCGGGGTGATCTCCCGTGGCCGACTCGATGACGACTGGGTCACCGAGGTGGGGTGCCGCCGCCGATGCCTCGGCGAACTTCGAGGAGAACTCGCCGAACACGAAGTGAGCGCTGCACTCCTCGATGAGCCCGAACGTCGCCACGTCCCAAAACATGGTGGAGCCGCCGTTGCCGAGGACGATCTCCCAGCCGTCGGGCAGCGCGAACAACTCCGAGAGTCCGGACCGCACTGTGCCGACCAAGGTTTTCACGGGGGCCTGACGGTGCGATGTACCGAGCCACGTCTTCGCGACCGCATGGAGGGCGTCGGATGCCTCCTGACGGACGCGCGACGGACCGCAGCCGAACCGGCCGTCGGCGGGCAGAAGATCGGAAGGAATACGAATCTCGTGGGGGTTTTGGGTCATCGGCCTGCCAGCATGGGCGATTGTGAGCAGAATCACAAACCGAATCTCCAGCCGCATCGCCGCCATCTCCGAGTCGCCGACGCTCGCCGTCGATGCCAAGGCCAAGGCCCTGAAGGCGGCGGGGGAGGACGTCATTGGCTTCGGCGCCGGTGAGCCGGACTTCCCGACGCCGGAGCACATCGTGGAGGCGGCCGTCGCCGCCGCGAAGGACCCGGCCATGCACCGCTACACGCCTGCGGCCGGCCTCCCCGAGCTGCGGGCCGGCATCGCCGCCAAGACGAAGCGGGATAGTGACTACGACGTCACTCCCGAACAGGTCCTCGTCACAAACGGTGGGAAGCACGCCGTGTTCGCCGCCATGGCCGTGCTGTGCGATCCGGGCGACGAGGTGATCTGCCCTGCTCCCTATTGGGTCACATACCCCGAAGCGATCGCGTTGGCCGGCGGTGTCGCGAAGGTCATCGACACCTCGGAAGAGACGGGGTTCCGAGTCACTGTCGACCAGTTGGAGGCTGCCCGCACCGACCGTACGAAGGCCGTGCTGTTCGTGTCGCCCGACAACCCGACGGGCGTGGTCTACCCGCCGGAGGAGGTTGAGGCCATCGCGTGGTGGGCGCTGCGCCACGGTATCTGGGTCATCACGGACGAGATCTACGAGCACCTCACCTACGGCCCGCACCGGTTCACGTCCATGCCAACCCTTGTTCCCGACATCGCCGATCAGTGCCTCGTGCTCAACGGCGTGGCGAAGACGTATGCGATGACGGGTTGGCGGGTTGGCTGGATGATCGGCCCGAAGGACGTCATCAAGGCGGCGACGAACCTGCAGAGCCACTCCACGTCGAACGTGTGCAACGTGGCACAGAAGGCGGCGCTGGCCGCCGTGACAGGGGATCTGTCGGCGGTGGCCATGATGCGCGAGGCGTTCGAGCGGCGCGGCCGCACGATGCAGTCGATGCTGTCCGACATCCCGGGCGTGTCGTGTCTGGAGCCGCAGGGCGCGTTCTACTGCTTTCCCTCGTTCGAGAAGTTGCTCGGCAAGCCGGTCGGCGCGGAAGGGCGGGTGTGCCGGGACACGCTCGAACTCGCCGATGTCATCCTGTCCGAGGTGAGCGTGGCGCTCGTACCCGGCGAAGCATTCGGGGCGCCGGGTTACGCCCGGCTGTCGTTCGCGCTCGCCGACAAGGATCTCGAAGAGGGCGTGCGGAGGCTCCAGCACCTGTTCGGCTGAGCGCCCCGACGTCAAGGTTCCGCCGGGCCGTGGTGGGTCCAAAGCCTCACGCCGCTCCTGCTGCTCCCGGCGCCGCCGCTATGCCCTGGCGATCAGCAATGGCCTCATCGGCGTCGCCCTCCTCGTCCTCCTGGCCCCTGTCACGATGTCGTCGCCGCCACCCCGCCCACCCGACGACGCCCCGCGTCTGCGTGTCGTCGCAGCCAACGTGCTCATCGGGAATGCCACGCCGGACCTCGCAGCCGGCGCATTGATGGCCCCCGACGCCGATGTCCTCGCCCTCACCGAGTTCGGCGTGGTGATGGAGGCTGCGCTGGAGCGCGCCGGCGCGCTCGACATGTATCCCTACCGGACCGTCAAAACCGGGGTCGGTACGGAGGGTCTCGCCATCTTCAGCCGTGTACCGATCGCCGATGTCGTCGTGGCTCCGCTCGGGACCCGCTTGGCCGCCGATGCCCAACTCCTCGTTGGTAGCCGCCTCGTTCGGCTGCTCCTCGTCCACCCGCTCCCGCCGACGTTCGCGCCCTGGCGGGAGAACTGGGCCCCGGACCTCGCCTCCATCTCCGAGGCGGCGGCGCTCGGCGACGGTCCCACCATCGTGCTCGGAGATTTCAACGCCACCCGTTGGCATCCCGACTTCCGCCAGCTCCTGAACCGAGGACACCTCCGGGATGTGCACGAGTGGGCGGGCGATGGTCTCGGCGCGAGTTGGCCGGCCGATCGACCCATCCCGCCGTTTGTTCGACTCGATCACATCCTTGTGAGGTCCGGCGTGATCCCGACTTCGGTCGGGTCGCAGCGGATTCCCGGCAGCGACCACGTCGCCATGGCCGCCGACCTCGCCGTCACATAGCCTCGGCTGATGCAGGGACCCGAGGACGAGGACCAGTACGGGTTCGACGATCTCGACCCGGTATGGCTCCTCGCCAAGCCAGGGGCCAAGTGGCACCGCCCGCAGGGTCGGTTGGCGGCGTGGGTAGCCGACATGGACTTTCGGCCGGCGCCGGTTGTCATGGCGGCACTACAGGAGCTGTTGGACGGGGGCGACATCGGGTACCCGGACTGGCGTTTCGCCCACGGTGGCACCCCGATGGCTGCGCTGTTCGTGGAGCGGATGCAGCGGCGCTTCGGGTGGGATCCCGACCTCCACGGCTGCCGCGAGTTGGCCGATGTGATCCAGGGTGTCCGGCTCGTCGTGCATCTCATGTCCCGTCATGACGATGGCGTGGTGCTCCACACGCCGGCCTACCCGCCGTTCCACGACACGCTGCGTGTCATGAACCGGCGGCTCGTCGAGGTCAGGGCGCACCCAACCGTCGACGGGTGGGAGTATGACTATGACGCCTTGGACTGGAGGCTCACGGCCGAGCCGGGGCTGGCCAAGATGTGGATCCTGTGCCATCCCCACAACCCGACCGGCCACGTCTTCGGTGAGGCCGAACTGGAGCGGATCGCCGACATCGCCATGCGCCACGACCTCCTCGTGATCAGCGACGAGATCCACGCTGACCTCGTGTACGCCCCGGGTTGCCACGTGCCGTTCGCGTCGCTGTCGGCCGACGTCCAGGAGCGCACCGTGACCCTCACGTCCGCATCGAAGGCGTTCAACCTCGCCGGCCTGCGCTGGGCGATTGCCCACGTCGGTTCCATCGCAGTCCGCCACGCCATCGATGATCTCCCGCCGCACCTCTTCGGTGCCCCCAACGTCATGGCGGTGGCGGCCGCCGGAGCGGCGTGGACGCGGGGCGACGAGTGGCTGGCGGCCTGCATGGCTCACCTCGATCGCCGGCGCCACCAACTCGCCGACCTCGTCGCCGCCCAACTTCCCGGAGTCGAATACCGGATCCCACCAGCCACGTACCTGGCGTGGCTCGACTGTCGCCCCCTCGACTTGGCGGAAGAGCCCGTCGAGGCGTTCCGTCGGGGAGGCGTGGAGCTGAGTCCCGGCCCGGATTTCGGCACCGCGGGCCATGGTTTTGTGCGCCTCAACATCGCGACGTCGAGTTCCATGCTGGACCAGATCGTGACCCAGATGGCCGCGGCGCTGGCCGCCTGCTAAGGTAGTTGCTGCCCGGATGCCATGCCGGGCGATGCAGCACCCAGCGAAGTCCGGTGAGAACCCGGCGCTGTCCCGCAACGGTGAAGCTTCCCGGCCCCGGCCGGTGGAGATCAGCCCGGCCGCCTGGAACTGCATGCGATAACCAGACCCTCGGAGGAAGGGCGGTTCGCGTGCCCCGGAATGAATCCGGAGTCCCCGATCCCCTTCGTCCTCCCGACTTTCACGGAGGATGAATTCATGATCACCCACCGGCGCTTCGGCGCCTTTGCGCTCACGTTCCTTGTCGTTGCCACTGCGGCGTGCGGCGACGACGTCGTCAGCGAACGAGACAAACGAGTCAGCGCGACCACGACGTCCACGTCGACCACCACCACCGTGCCCCAGCCGATTGGGAAGCCCAGCCGGATCGTGTCCCTGTCACCGACGGCCACTGAGACGCTCTTCGCCATCGGTGCGGCCGAGCAGGTTGTGGCGGTGGACAGCTACTCGACCTATCCGCCCGAAGCACCGATCACGGACCTCTCCGCCTACGAACCGAACGTCGAGGCCATCACGTCGTACGAGCCGGACCTTGTCATCACGGACGGCACGAACCAGCAGTTACTCGATCAGCTCAACACCCTGGGCGTCGCCACACTGGCGGCGCCGGCACCGAAGACGCTCACGGGCGCCTTCGAGCAGATCGAGACACTCGGTGCATCCACCGGCAACATCGCCCAAGCGGCTGCCCTCGTGGTGGATCTCGAAGCTCAGGTGGCAGGCATCCTTGACGACTTCCCGGACCGCGCGGGCACGCTGACGTACTACTACGAACTCGATCCCACGTTCTTCACGGCATCGTCCAAGACGTTCATCGGGTCGGTCCTCGGCCTACTCGGGATGAAGAACATCGCCGACGCCGTCGACAACAACAAGAGTGCCGGCTACCCCCAACTCACGCCGGAGTTCATCGTGCAAGCGAACCCTGACGTGATCATCCTCGCCGACACGAAGTTTTCGCTGCAGTCGCTCGAAACAGTCTCGGCTCGCCCGGGCTGGAGCGAGATTCGCGCCGTCGTCGAGGGGAACATCGTGGCGCTCGATGACGACATCGCTTCGCGATGGGGACCGCGCATCGTCGAACTGCTCCAAGAGGTTGCCAAGGCCGTAAAGGACGTCACGCCGATCGTCGACGACTCGCTCTCGTCCTGATGATGGGCGGACGCCGCCCTCGGAGTGTGGTGGTGGGCACGGCTGTTGCCGTGCTCATCGCCGCCGTCGTGGTCGGCGTGGTCGCGGGGACGGCAGGGCTCGCGCCTGGCCGGGTCTTGCTCGAGGTTCTCGACCGCCTCACCCCCGGCCGAATCGACTCCGGGCTCACCGAACGGCAGCAGGCGATCGTGTGGGAGCTGCGGATGCCTCGGGTGGTGCTGGCCGGCCTTGTCGGAGCGATGCTCTCCATCGCAGGTGCGTCGTACCAAGGAGTGTTCCGTAACCCACTCGTGGACCCCTACCTACTGGGGGCGGCGGCCGGAGCCGGGCTCGGAGCAACGGTGGCGATCGCCTACATGCGCTCGGCTCGCGAATCGTGGCCGATCGACCCGATCGTGGCCCTCGGGTTCGTCGGCGCGGTGGCGGCCGTCGTGGTCACGTATCTCGTCGGTGGCGGGGCTGGGGCGAGAACGACCACATCGCTCGTCCTCGCCGGAGTGGCCGTGACCTCGTTTGCGACCGCGGTCCAGACGTACCTTCAACGCCAGGACGATGAGACGCGTCGTGAGGTGTTCTCGTGGATCCTCGGCCGACTCAACACGGCGACGTGGGGCGATGTCCGTCTGGTGGCGCCGTACATCACGGTCAGCGCGATTGTGCTCCTTCTGTATCGGCGACGGCTCGACGTGCTGCGGGTCGGGGAGGACGAGGCCGACGCGCTCGGCGCCGGTGTCGCCCACATTCGTCTTTGGGTGGTCGGTGCCGCCACTCTCGGCACCGCGGCGGCCGTCTCGGTCAGTGGGCTCATCAGCTTCGTCGGCATCATCGTGCCTCACACGGTGCGCATACTCGGCGGGGCGAGCTATCGGCGAGTACTTCCGCTGTCGCTACTCGGAGGGGCGGCCTTTCTCATCGCCACTGACACGTTCGCCCGTACGGCAGCGGGTGGCGACAACATTCCGATCGGCGTCGTGACGGCCTTCTTCGGCGCTCCGTTCTTCATCCTGTTGATGCGTACCCGGCCGGTGGCCCGATGAGCGCCCTGACGCTGTCCGGGCTGACGGTGCGCTTCGGGAGGCGCATCGCCGTCGATGGTTTCAACGCCGATGTCGAGTCGGGGGAATGGCTGTGCCTGATCGGCCCAAACGGGGCGGGCAAGTCGTCCATCCTTCGCAGCATCATCGGTCTCGTCCCTTCGGAGGGGTCGATCAAGATCGGCGGTCGGGCCATCGGCGCGTTGTCGAGCCGTGATCGGGCCCGACTCGTGGCGTACGTTCCGCAGGACCCGCTCATGCCGCACGACATGAACGGCTTCGACTACGTGTTGCTCGGCCGCAACCCGTACGTGCGCTCGTTCCGATCGGAATCGCGACACGACCGCTCCGTGGTCGGCGACATCATCGACCGATTGGATCTGCATGATCTGCAAGGCCGCTTTCTCGCGACGATGAGCGGTGGCGAGCGTCAGCGACTCGTGATCGCCCGGGCACTCGCCCAGGAGGCGCCGGTGCTGTTGCTCGACGAGCCGACGACGGCCCTCGACATCGGCCATCAGCAACAGGCCCTCGATCTCGTCGATGGACTGCGCCGCCAGCAGGGTCTCACGGTGATCTCCGCGATGCACGACCTGACCTTGGCTGGTCTCTACAGCGACCGACTGGCGCTGCTCCACGAGGGCCATCTCGTGGCCGACGGTTCCGCCGCTGACGTGTTGCGACCGGAGACACTCGCCGAGTTCTACGGAGTGTCGGTGCGGGTCCACCACGAGACCGACGGCACGGTGGTGGTGGTGCCGATGCGAAATCCCAACGAGCAACCATCGGTGTCTGGCCGTCCATGACCTTCCGGACCCGGCACCTTCCTGCGAGGATCGTAGGAATGCGAACCGGTCCTCGTTTTCTCGCTCCGCTCGTGGCGATCGCCCTCCTCGCCGCGGCGTGTAGCGACGAGACGGACACAATTCCACTCTTCCCCGGTGGTACCACCCCTCCCGCTGCAATCACGACGGCCGACCCCGTATCGCCGTCCGACCCGGAGTCCACGGATCCTGGGCAGGAACCAACGACTGTTGGCGGAAGTGAGACCACCGAGGCTTCGCCCAGTACGACCGCGGCCCCCGTCGACCCGAACCAGCCGGCGCTGCAGGAGGCGTCTCACCCGCTCGACGGCCTGACTCCTGGCGAACTGAAGACGTTCAAGGAGGTGCTGGCCGCCGATGGAAGGGTGGATGGGAGCCAGTTCCCGTACGTCACGCTCGACCAGCCGGACAAGCAGTTCGTGCTCGGTTGGCAAGTCGGGCAGCCGTTTCCGCGCCGGGCGTTCGCGATCATCAGGCGGGACGACGCCACGTTCGAGACCGTGGTGGACCTCATCGAGCGCCAGGTCGTCTCGTGGACCGAGATGCCGGGAGCGCAGCCCGGGTTCGTCGGCACTGAGTTCTCGAGGGCCGGAGGCGCCGCTCGCCAGGACCCGCGGTTCATGGCGGGGCTGGCGGCGCGAGGTCTCACGGTCGATGAGTCGATCTGCCTCATGTTCGCGGGCGGCGCGGCGCGAGGTCCGGGGGAAGTGGGCCGCCGACTCGGTCGCGTGACGTGCTACCTGGACGGCTCCGATCCCTACTTCTTCTCCCGCCCGATCGAGGGCCTCTATGCCACGGTGGACCTCGAGACCGGGGAGGTGCTCTCGGTCAGTGACTCCGGTCCCGTGGGTGTTCCGTCGGGCCCGGCGTTGCCCGATCCGCAGCGCCAGCGGCCGCCGCTGACCCCGATCGGGTTCGACACGTCGGCCGGGTCCAATCTGTCGGTCGACGGGTATGGCATCGAGTGGTCGGGCTGGTCGTTCCGGTGGCGGGCCGATCGTCGGACCGGCGTGGAGATCGCGGACGCGCGCTTCGATGGAGGCGACGGGCAGACGAGAGTGCTCTACGAGGGGTACCTCTCCGACTTGTTCGTGCCGTACCAGGACCCCGATCCGGCATGGGCCTTCCGTACCCTGCTGGATTCCGCGGAGTTCGGGCTCGGGACCACATTGTCGACCTTGACCCTCGGGGTGGATTGCCCACTCCACTCCACTCTGCTCGACATCGCAGTGCCGAACGACTCGGGCGATGCCAGTATCCGTCCCGGTGGGGCGTGTGTGTTCGAGCGACCCACCGGCGACTCGGCGTGGCGGCACGAAGGCAGCGGGACCGATCAGGCGCTCGGAAATGGTGTGCAGGAGATCGAACTCGTGCTGCGGTTCATCTCGACCATTGGCAACTACGACTACATCGTCGACTACGTCTTCGGTGCGGACGGTGCGATCCGCTTCCACGTCTTCGCCGCCGGCATCGTGCTGCAGAAGGGTGTCGACGCCTCGACGGCGCAGGAAGCGCGCGCCGCCGGCATCGACGAGCACGGCGTACTCGTCGGCGATGGACTCCTGGCCACGAACCACGACCATTACATGAGCTTCCGGCTCGACCTTGATGTCGGCCAGACGGCCAATCAGATGGTCAGGGGGAGACTCGCATCGGAGCCGATCACCGGTGACGCAGGCCGGACCGTGATCTGGCGGGTGGCGCGCCAGGAAGTCGCCTCCGAACTCGGCGCGCGGATGACGCCGTCGGCCGCCACCCCCGAGGTGGTCACGTTCGAATCAACTACGGCGGACGGGCCGGTCGGGCACCGCCCGGCGTACGAGTTGGACTTCGGCGATGCCGTGGCCGTGGCACCAGGCGACGTGTCGGACGATCCGGGCCTGAGGCGGGGTGGGTGGGCCGACGCCACGTTGTGGGTCACGCCGTATGACCGCGCCGAACGCTTCGCCAGCGGGCTCTACGTTCCCGACGGCACCGAACCGGCGGGGCTACCGGCATGGGCGGCGCAGAACCGCTCGCTCGCCGACGCTGACCTCGTCGTGTGGTTCACGGTCGGGTTCCACCACATCGTGCGCACCGAAGACGTTCCGACGATGCCCGCGCACGAGGCCGAGTTCGGGCTGATCCCGACAAATATGTCGGCGTACAACCCATTCCTCGACTTCGTGCCGGGCTGAGTTCGGCGTCGTCAGCTCGGGGCGAACCAACTGTCCGGTTCTGCCATCTGGGTATCGCCCCCGAAGATGGCTTCAGCCTCCGCCGGACCCCATGAGCCCTTGGCGTATTCGTGGATGGGCGAGGGGTCGTCCAACGCGGGCTGTACGACCCGCCACGTCTGCTCCACGACATCCTGGCGGGCGAACCGCCGGGGGTTCCCGGCCAACGCGTCGTCCAGTAGGCGCTCATAGGCGTCGCGCCGCTCACCCAGCGCGGCAGCAAAGTCCACCCTGACGTCCACGTCCTGGCTATCCAGCGCCAAGCCAGGGGTCTTGGCCTGCAGCGTGAACGTCACTCCGTCGTGCTGGCCGAGACGGAACCGGACAAGGTTGCGCCCCGGCCGCGGGCCGCCGGACTCGTCGAACAGCATCCGCGGTGGCTCGTGGAACTCGACGACGGCCTCGGAGGCCACGCCCGCCAATCCCTTGCCGGCGCGGGCGTAGAACGGCACACCGGCCCAGCGCCACGAGTCGATCTCGAAGCGCATGGCGGCGAAGGTCTCGACGGTCGAGTCCGGCTTCACGCCCTCCTCGGAGCGGTATCCCTCGTACTGCCCGCGAACGACCGAGGCACACGACAGCGGACGCATGGCGGCGAACACCTTTGCCTTCTCGTCCTGCAGGTAGGCCGACTCCGGACCAACCGGAGGTTCCATCGCCAACAGGGCGAGTACCTGGAGGAGGTGGTTCTGCACGACGTCACGAATGGTGCCGACGGAGTCGTAGAACGAGCCGCGGCCCTCCACCCCGATCGTCTCGGACATCGTGATCTGCACGCTGCGGACGTAGTTCCGGTTCCACACCGGTTCGAGGAGGGCATTCGAGAATCGGAACACCAAGAGGTCCTCGACGGACTCCTTGCCGAGGTAGTGGTCGATGCGGAAGATCTGCTCCTCCGGGAACACGCGATGCAGCGTGGCGTTGAGTTCCTGGGCGGACGCGAGGTCACGGCCGAACGGCTTCTCCACGACGATGCGGCCCCGCTGATTGAGGCCGACTCCGGCGAGCGCCTGGGCGATCATCGGGAAGGCCGTCGGCGGAACCGCCATGTAGAACACGGCGTGCTGGGAGCCCCACCGGTCCAGTGTGGCGGTGAGGTTGTCCCACGTGCGATGGTCGCCGTAGTCGCCCTGGATGAGATCGAGACGGCCGAGGAGGGCGTCGAGGACGGAGACTTTCGCGTCGGGGATGGAGGCGAGTACGGAGTCGTGCGCGTGCTGCCGGAAGCCCTCGTCCGTCCAGTCGCTGCGGGCGACGCCGATGACAGGAACGGTGAGCCGGCCGTGGCGCTCCATGTGATAGAGCGCCGGGAACAGTTTGCGCTTGGAGAGGTCGCCGGTAGCGCCGAACAGCACCAGCGCGTCGCCGGGGATCTGGAGCGTCATGACGGTGCCTTCTGCGTGCCCTGCGTCGCGGTGTCAGCCCGTCGTTCCTGGTGACCACCGAACTGTTGGCGCATGGCTGACAGCACCTTGTCCGCGACCTCGCTGCGGCCCCGCGACGAGAAGCGTTGGTAGAGGGCGGCGCTCAGCACCGGAACCGGTACCCCCTCGTCGACCGCGGCGTGCAGGGTCCATCGACCCTCGCCGGAGTCGCTCACGTGGCCCCCGTAGGAACCGAGTTGGGGGTCGTCGTGCAGGGCAGTGGCCGTGAGGTCGAGCAGCCATGATGCGACGACACTGCCCCTGCGCCACACCTCGCTGATCGCCGCGAGATCGAAGTCGTAGCGGTAGTACTCGGGGTTCGTCAGTGGGGCCGTCTCGGCGTCCTTGACGTGGGCTTCGGAGCCGACGTCAGCCTTGGCCAGCACGTTGAGGCCCTCGGCGTACGCGGCCATCAGCCCGTACTCGATGCCGTTGTGGACCATCTTCACGAAGTGTCCTGCCCCGCTCGGGCCGCAGTGCAGCCATCCCCGTTCCTCCGGCGCGGGAGGGCCGACTCGTCCCGGTGTGCGCTCGGGCGCGGCGTCAACTCCGGGGGCGAGCGTGTCGAAGAGCGGGGCCAGGCGGCTCACCGCGCCCGAGTCCCCGCCGACCATCAGGCAGTACCCGCGATCGCGGCCGTGCACGCCGCCGGATGTCCCGACATCGAGATAGTGGATGCCGAATCGGTCGGCCATCGTGACGGCCCGATCGACGTCGTCCCGATACCACGAGTTACCACCGTCGATGATCGTGTCACCTGGCGAGAGCAGCGGTGCCAGCGCTTCCACCGTTGAGCCGACGTACGCCGCCGGCACCATGATCCACACGTGTCGGGGTGCGGGGAGCGCGTCGCACAGGTCGGCCAGCGAATGAACCCCGGTGGCACCTTCAGCCACCATTGCGTCGACCGCGCGTGCATCGACGTCATGAGCGACGCACTCGTGCCCAGCCCGCATGAGGCGGCGCACCATGTTCGACCCCATCCGGCCGAGTCCGATCATCCCGAGTTGCATGCAGTGAGTCTCGCGCCCTTGTCGTCGCCCATGTTTGCTCGCTACGATTCGTCATCCGGGCGGACTGGGGTCGTTTCTACTTGCGCGTGTGCAAGTAGTCGACGTGGAGGTGCCTGTTGAGTGGTCGAAGCCGTGAGAGAAGTTGGCAACTGGGAGTCACGATTGCCTCGGTCACGCTCGTCGCCCTCCTGATCGGCCAGGCCACGTTCGGCACCGCCTCAGCGTCCCCCTCGCGGGTTCCGGCAGGCGTCGCGACTGACACCACTGAGGAGACGACGCCGCCGACCCCAGTGACCACGCCCGAGACCACTCCGCCGACTACCCCGGACACGACTCCTCCGACTACCCCCGACACCACTCCTCCGACTACCCCCGACACCACTCCACCGACGGACCCCCCGACCACCGTGCCGCCGACGACCATCCCGTTCTCATGCATCGGGACCGCGACCACGCGTGAGGCTCCTCTCGGCGACATCCGAAGGGTCAGCGTCACTGACCGATCCGCCACTCGACTCGCCGCGGTCGGTACATCGAAGGGAGCGTCCACCAAAGAGGTCCAGAAGCGTCTTCAGGAGCTTGGCTTCTGGCTCTCCGCCTTCGACGGCATGTACGGGACTACTACCAGCCAAGCGGTGATGGCCTTCCAGAAGTACATCGGACTGGCCCGCACGGGCAAGGTCGATCAAAAGACCGCTGATGGTCTCAGTTGCGCCCGCTTCCGGGGGTTCTCGAACGTCTCGCAGATCTGGACCCTCATCGAGGTCGACAAGGGTCGTCAGTTGTTGTTCGTCGTCAAGAACGGCGTCACCGTCTCGGTGCTGAACACGTCCACCGGCAGCGGCAAGCCGTACAGGGCGAAGAATCTGAAGAAGCCCGGCACGTATTTGAGCGGCGTGGCCATCACCCCGAACGGCTGGCACAAGGTCTACTGGGAGTGGACGGACGGCTGGAAGCCTGGCGAACTCGGGCGTATCTACCGACCGAAGTACATCTTCGGGGGCATCGCCATGCACGGGATGACGAGCGTGCCCGGCTACCCGGCATCACACGGGTGCATCCGGCTCAGCCTCCCGGCCATGGACATGATCTGGAAGCTCGGATGGGTCAAGAAGGGCACCTCGGTCTGGGTCCACGAGTAGCACTCGGGGGCGTCAGTACTCGATGCCCTTCTTGGCGGCGATGCCCTGGTCGTAGGCGTGTTTGATCTTGCGCATCTCGGTCGCCGTATCGGCCAGGTCGATGAGGTCCTGGTGCGCGTCGCGGCCGGTGATCACTACGTTCGTCTTCGACGCCCTGGTGCGTAGCGCCGATGTCACCTCCTCGATGGCGACCCAACCGAACGTGACGGCGTAGGTCAACTCATCGAGGATCACAAGGTCGTAGTCGCCACTGCTGACCTTCTGGGCCGCCACCCGCCACGCCTCGCGGCCGCACGCCTCGGTCTCGTCCATGTCAGTGGAGTCCCAGGTGAAACCATCGCCGAGGCTCCACCACTCGATTCCGAGGTGGTCGGCGAGCTTCTTCTCGCCAGTCTTCCAGGCCTCACTCTTGATGAATTGGACGACGCAGACATGCCAACCCCTGGCCCACGCCCTGCCCATCACGCCGAACGCCGCCGAACTCTTTCCCTTGCCGTCGCCGGTGTTCACGATGACGATCGATTGCGGTCGCATGCCGTGACCGTACCGGCGGCGCTACCGTCGCCCTCCGATGAACCAGCGGGATCTCGATGACCACATTGCCGGATGTACCGGCGCCCACCAACGCCTGCTGGGCCACCTCGACACGCTTCTGGCCGCCGACGCGCTGGCAGACGGCATCGTCTCACAGCCCTCGCGCCTGCCTCAATGGACGGTCGGCCATGTCCTCACCCACGTGGCCCGTAACGCCGACAGCCATGTGAGGTTGATCGAAGGGGCCAAGCGGGGCGAGGTGCTCGACCAGTACACCGAGGGCCTGGTGTCAAGGGCCGCTGACATCGAGGAGGGCGCTGGCCGATCCGCCAGCGAACAGGTCGCCGATGTTCGCCGCAGCATCGGGGCGCTCGAAGCGACCTGGGCGAACTGTTCCCCGATCGGGTGGGCCGGCCGTTGGCGCGGCATCCCCGCTGGTGAGGTACCCATCGCCGAACTTCCGTTCCGCCGTTGGCGCGAAGTCGAGATCCACCACGCCGACCTCGGCCTCCCGGGGTTTGGGATCGACAATTGGACGCCTCGCTACGTGAGCGAGGATCTGCTCCGGCGAACGATGGAGTGGTCGAGTCGCCAGCCCATGGGCCTGACGGGCCTTCCAGCTGCTGCGCTGGCGCTGCAGCCGACGCTGCGGTTGGCCTGGCTGATGGGTCGCGTCACGCCGGATGGCCTGGAGCCGGTGCGCTTCGCATGAGCCGGTCGAACAGGCCGGCATCCGTCATCCTGGCCGGAGCCGGCGTGCTGCTCGTCGCGCTCTTCTGCGTGTGGCCAGCGCCGCGGGCCAGTGCCCACGCCGGGCTAGGGGACACGAGCCCTCGGGCGTCATCGGTGCTGGAGGGTCCTCCGGTCGAGATCGTGCTCGACTTCGACGAGGCTGTGGAACCGGGCCTCGGCGAGGTCGTGCTACTCGACGAGGATGGCCGAGAGGTGGTTCTCGAGGAAGCGACGTCAACCGGGGACGCCACCCAAGTGGTGGTGCCGATCACCTCGCCCTCGGACATGGGTCTGGGTGTCTACGTCGTCGTGTACCGCGTGACATCCAACGACTCGCATGTCGTGGCGGGATCGTTCTCGTTCCAGATCGGTTCGGGCGAAGCCGATCAGCAGTCTGTGCTCAACCGCGTCATGGCTGGTCGGGATGCCGCGAACAGCAGTGCGATTGGCTGGACGCTCGGCGTGCTTCGCTTCCTGTCGTTTGCCGGCGTGGTCGTACTTCTCGGTGGGTGGGCGCTCGTGGCATTGCGCAATGGTGTTCCCCCGCTCGGGGCACGCCCGGCAAGGTTGCTCTGGCTCGGGTTGGTGGCCGGGGTGCTCGGTACTCTCGGTACGTTCCTCCTTCAGGGTCCCCGGGTACTCGGAAGGGGTTTCGGAGGCGCCGCCGACCCGGCGATGTGGAGCGACGTCGCCGGAACCAAATACGGCAAGGCACTGCTGGTGCGGGTGCTGCTGTTCGGCCTGGCCGTGGTCCCGGTGCTCGGTATTCGCCTCACCCATCTGCGACCCTGGCGGATGGCGGCGATGGTCGTCGGTACCTGCCTGCTCTTGACGTACGGGGTGTCAGGGCAAGCGGGATCGGGGCGACTCCCGGGTGTCGGCGTGCTCCTCGATGTCGTTCACCTCGGGGCCGTCGGCGTCTGGCTCGGGGGAGTGTTCATGCTGGCCTTTGGTGGTCCGGACTGGCTGGACGGGGAGGACGGGTCGCCGTCTACCGTACGACGGTTCTCCCGGACGGCGACGGTCTGTGTCGGAATCGTGGTCGCGACCGGCGTACTCCAGACGTGGCGGATCGTGCGGTATTCCGACGTCATCAGCGGTACGACGTATGGCCGCACGCTGGTCGTCAAGGTCGCCGTGGTGGTCTTGCTCGTCGTGCTCGGCGGCATGGCGCTTGTCGCGCTGCGCCAGTACGGGCCGCAGTCGTTGCGGGCGCTTGTCATGGCCGAGTGTGTTGTCGGCCTTACGGTGCTCGGAATCACTGCGGGGCTCGTCGCCGTCCCGGCAGAGATCAGTTCGCCTGTCGTGCCGGCTGTGGTCACCATCGCGCAAGGCGAGGTGACTGCCACGCTCACTGTGACTCCGGCCAGGGTCGGCGCCAACGATCTGCACCTGACCGTTGTCCTTCCCGCGGCCGCGCTCGAACCGTCAGAGTCAGCAACGGTTCGGGTCAGCCTTCCGGAGCGGGGCATTGACTCAGGCAGCATCGTGATGGCGGCCGAAGGACCCGACCACTACTCGGCGTACTCCGTGCAGTTCCCCTTTGCCGGGTCCTGGCAGGTCGACATTCTGGTCGCTACGACCGCCACCGAGATGGTCCAGATGCGTGTCGCCGTGGAGGTTGGCAGCCGCTGATCGTCAACGGTGCTGGTGCAGCGCGATGAGATGGTGGGGGAGTGCCGTCGCGGCGTCGATGAACGGGTCACCGACGACGGCGAAGCCGAGTCGCCGGTAAAAAGCAAGTGCGGTGTCGCGGGCGGATGCCCACACCACCTGAGCCTCACTCGCCCACGCCCGCTCGATCCCGGCACTCACGAGCAAGGCCCCAACACCGTGGCCCTGCCGCGCTGGTTCGACAGCCATCCCTCGCAACCGAACCGCGAGTTCGGGCGGTTCGCGATGTTCGCCCGGCCGCGCTTGCGACGCCCATGTCGACACCGCGATGAGGAGACCGTCACGAATCACGCCGAGATGGACGGTTCCGGCGACGTCGTCATGAACGTAGGTCACCTCGGACGAGGGCGTACCAACGCGCAGGACGCGCCGGCGCAGGTCGTGGGTCTGGGCGGCGGTCAGTTCGACGATGGACATCACGGAATTCCCACCCTTCCATGGCCCCCGACGCCAGCAGGGCCGGTGAGGTCGGTGAGGTCGGCGAGGTCGGCGAGGCATACCACCCGATCGGCGATCGCGTCGGCCTCCACCCGGTCGTGGGTGACGAGCACGGACGTGACCCCGGTGGAGCGCAGCACGGAACGAAGGTCGACCACGAGTCGATCGTGGAGGTCGGCGTCGAGTCCGGTGAGCGGTTCGTCGAGCAGGAGTAGCTGTGGCGCAGGGGCGAGTGCCCGCGCGAGGGCCACCCGCTTTGCCTCGCCACCCGAGAGTGTGGTGACCGACCGCGTCCCGAAGCCCTCGAGGTCGACGAGGGCCAACATCTCCTCGACGCGGGAGGCGACGTCGGCCTTCGGTCGTCGGGCCATTCGGAGCCCGAACCCCACGTTGGCCGCCACAGAGCGATGCGGGAACAGGTGCTCGTCCTGGAAGACGAACCCGAAGCCGCGTCGGTGAGTCGGCACCGCGGTGATGTCACGCCCGTCCCAGCGGACGTGGCCGGCGTCGGGGATGAGCAAACCGGCGACGACGCGGAGCAGCGTGCTCTTGCCGCTTCCGCTCGCGCCGAGAAGGGCCACGGTCTCGCCGGCGTCGACGGCGAGCGAAACATCGTCGAGCACTGTCCGCTCCCCGAAACACACCCGGACCCGGTCGATCTCCAGCATGGCCATCATTGTGCCGGTCTCATCAGAATGCGGCCCCCCGCTCGCCCCGCCACCGGTCGACGCCGAGAATGACGACGAAGGTCACGACGGCCAGCACGGTGGCCAACGCGTACGCCTGGGCGAGGTTGAACGTGCTCGGACGCCCGATCAGCCGACCGATCGCGATGGGCGCCGTCTCGTTACCGGTACGGGTGAGGAAACTGGTAGCACCGAACTCACCGATGGAGATGGCGAACGCGAATCCGGCACCCGCCCCGAGCGCCCGTCGCAGCACTGGGGCGTCGACTTCCCGCCACACTCGAACAGGCGAGGCGCCGAGCGTCGCCGCAGCATCACGCAGGCCACCCTCGATGGCCCGCAGCGTAGGGAGCACCACCCGCACCACGAACGGGAGAGCAACGAGCGCATGCCCGAGCGGGATCATCCACGTTGAGCCTCGAAGATCGAGGGGGGCAGCGTCGAACGTGATGATCAATCCGAACCCGATCGTGACCGCCGAGGTGCCGAGTGGGAGCATCAACCCGACATCGAGGAACCGGCCCGCTCGGCGGGCGTACACGATGGCACAGGCCGCCATCCCCCCGATGACCATGGCGATCAACGTCGCCCCGACGGCGATTCGCAGTGACGTGACGATGGTGGCGAGCGGGTCGGCCACCGTCGGCTGGGCACCGGGAACGGACGGGATAGGGCCGCCGAGCACGGCCCTCCACGCCGCCGTCGAATAGCCGGAAGTCCGGGTACGGAACGATCGCTGCACCATCACGGCGAGCGGGGCGAGGACCACGAACGCCGTGGCCCCGGCGACGACGCTGACCATGAGTCGGCGGTGACCGCGTCCGACTGCCTGCAGGACGTCCCTCGTCCGCATGGACACCGCGACGCTCGACCGGGCCTGGACCCGCGTCCACCATGTGACGAGGCCACCCACCACCAGGAGTTGGACGAGCGCAAGGACAGCCGCAGTGCGCAGGTCGAGCGTCTGTGCTGTGCGACGCCAGATCTCCACCTCGAGAGTGGGATGACTCGGCCCGCCCAGCACTCGCACGATGCCGAACGAGGTGAAACAGAACAGGAACACGATCGATGCTGAGGCGACGATGGCGGGGCGCAGCAGCGGCAGCGTCACGTGGCGCATCACGCGCCACGGCGAAGCGCCGAGCGTCGAGGCGGCATCGGCGAGCCGAGGATCGAGCTGTGAGACGAGTGACCCGACGGTGCGTATGACCACCGCGAGGTTCACCCACACATGGGCGATGACAATGGCGCCGACGGTGCGGTGCATGGATGTAGGGAGGAGCGCGAGGAACGCCGAACCGACGACGACCGTCGGGAGGACGAAGGGAACCGTTACCAGCGCGAGCAGCACCCGACGGCCGGGGAATCGGTAGCGGGCGAGGACGTACGCCGGGGCGAGGCCGACGACCACGGCGATGACGGTGCAGACGACGGCCTGCCAGGTGGTGAACCACAGCACCCTACGGAGGTCGGGGTCGCCGCCGACGTCGCCGATGGCGCTCCACCGCAGCCCGCGGCTGATGATGGTGGCGACCGGCCAGGCGAAAAACAACGCGCAGAAGGCCGCCGGTACGGCGACGAGCACGACCCTCGCCCACGGTGGGGCTAACGGAGGACGGCCGAGGTCCATTCGTCGATCCACGTCGAGCGGTTGGCATCGATGTCGTCCGGCGTCACGGTGAGCGGTGAGGTGACCTGCGTGGCGAATTGCTCGAAGACCGGCGGCAGGTCGACACCGAGACGCACGGGGTAGACGAAGTTCGTGAGCGGAAGTTCGGACTGGAACCGCTCTGACACGAGGAAGTCCACGAGCGCCCTGGCCTCGTTCTCGTGGTCCGTCCCATCCAGGATGCCGGCGAACTCGACCTGGCGGAAGCAGGTGGCGTCGACGCTCGCCGTGGTCGGCTCCGTCGGCTTCGGGTCTTCGGCAAACACGATGGTGGCGGGAGGACTCGAGGCGTAGCTGACCACGATCGGCCGATCGCCGCCGCCGCCGCCCGCCGTGAACTCGGTGTAGTACGCGGTGTCCCAATCGTCGACCACCAGGACGCCGTTCTCCCGGAGATCCCTCCAGTACCCGATGAAGTGTGGTGGGCCGTATGCCGCCACCGTGGCGAGGAGGAACGCCAACCCGGGCGAGGACGTGGCCGGGTTCTGGACGACCAACAGGTCCCGGTACCTCTGGTCCGTCAGGTCGGCGAACGATGTCGGGGGAGCGACGGAGTGTTCAGCGAACCAGGCCTTGTCGTAGTTCAGACACACGTCGCCGGTGTCCACCGGTGTCACTTCGTGCCCGGGCACGAGCGCGGTCGCTGACGGCTCGAGGTCGACGAGGGCGGGCGACTCGTATGCCAGGAAGAGTCCTGTCTCGCTGAGCGCCCTCGACAGCAGTGTGTTGTCCAGACCCCACAGCACGTCGCCCTCCGGGTTGCCCTTCGTGAGGATCGCCTTGTTGACAAGTGTCCCGGCATCGCCGCCCTTGGCGATCGAGACCGAGATCCCGGTCTCGGCCGTGAACGCCGCGAGGGACTCGGGCGCCACGAACGCATCGTAGGCGAGTAACGTCAGCGTGACCGGAGTGGTGGGACGGGTGGCAGCGTCGTCGGCGCACGCCGCGGTCGCGAGCGCGAGTGCGAGCGCGAGCGCGGTCGTCGTTGGTCTTATAACGTTCATGGGGTTCCTCGTCTCAGGGCATGGGGCACGACGACGAGCAGGCAGCCGCCGCCGAGATCGATGCGTGCGGTGGTCTCGGTGAACTCATTGCTCACGCCCCGGCTGGATCCGGCCTCCAGCGTCTCGGCGTGGAGGGGAAACCGCAGTCCGCCGGTGGTGATTCCGGTGGCGGCGCCGTGGACGGGGAGCAGCGACACGACATCACCGGGCGCCCCTGCGAACGTCCGGCTGGTGGGGCCATGCATCGGCGCGACGTGCGCTTCACCCCACCACGCCTCGACATCAATGCCATCAAGCGACGGGCGAGCGACAGCCAGCAACGCGCCCAGTGAGTGGTCGAGTCGGTCCCCGATTCCGCTGACCACGGTGAGCCGCTCGCAACCGAAGGCGACGGCCGCATCGATGGCGAGTTCGGTGTCCGTTGCGTCCTTGTCCGGGGGGTGCCGCTGCACGGCGATACCAGCGGCCTCGGCGGCCGCCAACCCTTGCTCCGAAACCGAGTCGAGGTCGCCGACGAGGAGATCCACCGAGATTCCGAGGGCCAGCGCGTGGTCGAGTCCGGAGTCGGCGGCGACGACCCAAGCGTCCGCTGGCAGGCGCGCCACGATGCCTGGGTGGGGTGGGTCTCCTCCGATGAAGACGACGGCCGATCGCACGGTTCCCTCCGCTGGCATTACCCAGATCAGGTTCTCGGGTCGGTGGTGGCGGCCACCCTCTCAGCCCGGCGTTCCCTCGAGCTCCCCGTCGGTTGTTGCTAGTGATGTGAGTCTCATCATACTGCGCTGGACGGTCACCGTGTAGGCCGCGAGCGACACGAGCACGATGACCATGCCCACGACCTGCCCCGATGTGACGCTCTCACCGAGCAGCAGCCATGCCGCGCCGGCGGCCAACGCCGGCTGCGACACCTGGAGAGTGGAGATCGTCCCGACGGGAACCGACCGCTGAGCCACGAGGAGGAGGGTGTGGGCGATGACGCCATTCATGAGGGTGAGCAACAACAGCCAGGGCCATCCCCTCGCGGGGATCTCACTGATGAAGCCCTTACTGATCGAGAACGGCAGCAGCACGAGCCCGGCGCCAAGGCCGATGCCGGCCATGAACTCGGGAATGTCGATCCGTGCTCGCAGGCCCTTGATGACCAGCAGGTACGCCGACCACGTGAAGATCGACCCGACCGCTAACAGCAGGCCGAGCGTGTTCGATTCCCCGGGCGTGCGCTCAGCGAGAAATGCCACCATCGCCACACCGCCGATGGCCGGGATGCCCCACGCCAGCGCCTTCCAGGGGATGTGCTCGTGGAAGAAGTAGGCGCCGAGTGGGACGATCACGAGCGGGGCGAGAGATCCCATGAACTCGACGTTGGCAATGCGGGTGTGCTGAATGGCCGAAAAGAAGAAGGCGATGTTGATCCCGAACAGCACACCGGGCCCGAGCGAGAGGCGAAGGCCCGCCCGTGTCAGGTGTCGGCCGCGCACGGCGAGGATGCCCTGCCAAATCGCGCACGCGAGGAACGAGCGCACGCACGCCACGGTGACACCGGGCGCGCCGACCTTCTTGGCGACGGTCGAGCCGAGGGACAGGACGAGGACCGCCGCGATGAGTGCGGTCCACCCGGTGTCGAATCGGTGGCTCGCCCTCACACGGCTGGCTCGCGGTGGATGTCCGGTTCGACGTAGATCATCTTGGCTGTCGGCTCGGCGGCCCGGATCTCGGCCTCGACGGCGTTGATCGCCTCGGCCAACTGCGGCACTGTCAGTGTTCCGTCGAACTCGACCTTCACGCCGACGAGCAGTTCGTCCGGTCCGATGTGCTGGGTCTTCAGGTTGATGAGGCGGTGGACGAGCGGATGGTCGGTCACGGCGGCTGAGATGGCGGCCTCCGACTCCTCAGAGGCCGTCTCGCCCATCAAGAGGCCCTTTGTTTCGACGGCGAGCACGATCGCGATCACGATGAGCAGCACGCCGATGGCGATCGAACCGACGGCGTCCCAGCGGGGATCTCCCGTTGCTTTGGCGACGAGGACACCGCCGAGGGCGATGAAGAGGCCGATCTCGGCACCGACGTCCTCGAGGAGCACGACCGGAAGCTCAGGGGACCGTGACCGACGGATGAACTGCCACCACGACATGCCCTTCGGGCGGACGTGGTTCGCTTCCTTGACGGCGGTCCGCAACGAGTAGGTCTCGAGCAGGATGGCGAAGACGAGAATGCCGATCGCAATGCCGAGGTTCTTCGTCTCGTGCGGGTGCGTGACCTTCTGGATCCCCTCGTAGAGCGCGAACAGGCCACCCATGCTGAACAGAACGATGGCGACGACGAACGCCCAGAAGTACCGCTCCCTGCCGTACCCGAACGGGCTACGGCGATCCGGCTGGCGACTGGCCCGCTTGGAGCCGAACATGAGCAGGGCCTGGTTGCCCGTGTCGGCCAGCGAATGGGCGGCCTCGGCGAGGAGGCCGGCGGACCGGGTGAGCGCGAACCCGACGAGTTTGGCGATGGCGATCCCGAGGTTGGCGAGAAACGCTGCGATGATCGCCTTCTTCGAGCCGTCCTGCATCGCTGGTTAGGTTGGCACAGGACGACCTGGAGGGACGAGCGCATGGGACAGTTGGATGGCAGGGTGGCGTTGGTGACCGGGGGAGGCCGCGGCATCGGGCAGGGGATCTCCGAGTTACTGGCCGCCGAAGGGGCGGCCATCGCCGTCAACTACCGAAAAGGTGCCGATGAGGCCCGGGCGACCGTGGCCGCGATCGAGGCGGCGGGCGGGGTCGCGAAGGCGTACGCGGCATCGATCGACGACCCGGATCAGGATGCGGCCATGGTCTCGGGGGTCATCGCCGACTTCGGGTTCGTGGACATCCTCGTGTGCAATGCCGGTATCGCCTCCCGTGGCCTGCCGGTATCCGAGACCGACCCGACCGAGGTTGCACGCCTCATCGGCACCCACGCCATCGGGCCGCACCACCTGAGTCGGCTCGTCCTGCCCTCAATGCGTACCCGGCCAAGGGGTGACATCGTGATGGTGTCCTCCGTAGCCACCACCCACTGGGGCCCGAACGGGGCTCCGTACAACATGGGCAAGGCGGCCATGGAGGCGCTGGCGTTCACCCTGGCCAAGGAAGAACGGCCATACGGCATTCACGTCAACGTGGTGGCGCCGGGGCTCGTGGAGACGGACATGGGTGTACGGCTCGCGAGGGCAATCACCGGCCGGCGTGACATCGAGGATCTTCGCTCGTTGGACGCCGCCATGCCGTTCGGCCGGGTCTGCCAACCACTCGACGTGGCCAACGTCGTCCTGTGGCTGTGCAGCGAGGGCGCGTCCTACGTCACCGGGCAGCGCATCGAGTGCGATGCCGGTGGGCCAGTCACCGTGCTCCGCTGACGTTCGATGCCAGAACGAATCGAACGGGCTGGTCGGCCGTTCGGTGCCAGGGCTCGGTAGCCTCGCGTTCGTGAGCCCGAACGCCCCCTCGACCACGCCCCCGCAGGTCTCGCCCCTCGCCCCGGTGTCACCGTTCGCGAGTGCAGCTTCGACAGCCGCATCAACATCAACGTCGGCGCCGATCATCGAGATCACCGCGGAAGCGCATGCCAAGCTGATCGAACTGCGTGCCGAGGAAGGCGACGCCGACCGGCTTGGCCTCCGGCTCGAGATCGAGGGCGAGAGCGGTGACTCGTTCCGTTACGACCTGTCGTTCGACGAGTACACGAAGGCGGCGTTCACGGACGAGGTACGTACGCACGACGGCTTGAAGGTCATCATCCCCGCGTCCGATGTTGACAAGCTGCAGGGTGCCACCCTCGACTACGCGGCATCGACGGGGCTCATCATCCGCAATCCGAACAAGCCGGTCGCCAAGCGCATCGAAGGGCTCGTGAACAACGACGCGCTCTCGGCCGAGATCGAGGCGTTGCTGACGTCGGAAGTCAATCCGGCGCTGGCTGCCCATGGGGGCTTCGTCACCTACGCCGGTCACGACGGCTTGGGAGCCGCCCACCTCCGCATGGGCGGCGGCTGCCACGGCTGCTCCATGAGTCGCACGACGATGATGGATGGTGTGCAGACGATGCTCGTCGACCAGATCGACGCGATCATCAAGGTCGTCGATGTCACTGACCACTCCACGGGCGAGACCCCCTACTATTCCTGACCGATGAAGCGAGTCGTGGCGGTGTGGTGCGCCGGTCTGGTGATCCTGTCTGCGTGCGGCGGGGGCGACGGGTCGTCGGTGGACGGCACCACGATCGGGTCCAGTACGACGGGGCCCGGCGCCAGCGTGTCGACCGCGTTCCCGACCGCGTTCCCGACCGCGACGACGGCGCCTACCACGGGCGCGTTGGTGGTCGCGGCGACCACCGCAGCGTCGCCGGCCGCTCCGACGACGACCCGGCCGACCTCGGTGCCCGCCTCGGTGCCGACGAAGCCCCCGAAGTCCCAGCCCACGACCACGGTGGCCCTCGTGAGCTTCTCGCAGTTCAGTGTGACCCTCGCCGGCGCCTGCGCCGCTCCAGACGTGAGCACTCCGGTCCCGGCCCCGACCGTGCAGATCTCGTGGAAGCTGACGGGCGTCATCCCTGATGACGTGTATGTCGCAGTCGAGAATGTCGATGGCCCCTACACCACCGGTTTGCCTACGCAGGGCACCTTCGAGTTGAACTACCCCTGCGACGGCAACGAGCACACCTACTACGTCGTGGCGGTCATCGGCACCGAAAAGGTATCGAAGTCGAAGAAGGTCTGACCGCCCACCAATCCTCCAGGAGGGGCTACACATGTCCGGGATCGTGAGCTATGGCGCCTACCTGCCCTACTGGCGGCTTTCGCGCCGCGTCATCGCCGAGGCGCTGGGAAGCAGCGGAGGCGGGCGCGGCTCGCGCAGCGTCGCCAGCTACGACGAGGACACGACATCGATGGCGGTGGAAGCCGGGCGCCTTGCGCTGGCGGCAGCACCCGAGGGATACGAGCCGGGGTCGCTGTGGTTCGGTACGACAGCCCCGGCCTACCTGGACAAGACGAACGCCAATGCCATCCATGCCGCGCTCGCGTTGCCCGAGTGGGCGGGGGCGTACGACTCGATGGGCTCGGTACGTTCGTCCGTCGCCACGATGATGGGCGCCGGCGGCGGCGGCGCGCAGATCGGGATCGTCTCGGACATCCGTAGCGGCCTCCCGGGTGGTGGCGATGAAGCGAACGGCGGCGACGCGGCGGCGGCGCTGTGTTTCGGGGACGACAACGTCATCGCGGAGGTCATCGGCGGTGGGGTAGCAACTGCGGAGTTCCTCGATCGGTGGCGCTCGCCGGGCGACGACACGTCGAAGCAGTGGGAGGAGCGCTTCGGCGAACACGCCTATCTCCCGCTCGTCCAGCGGGCGGTCGAACGTGTCCTCCAGGGGGCCGGACTGGCACTGGAGCAACTCGACCACGTCGTCATCAGCGGTCTGCACCAGCGCGCGGTCAAAGCAGTGCCGAGGACGATCGGAGTACGGCCGGACTCCGTCGCCGACGATCTGTCCCACACGATCGGCAACCCCGGTATCGCCCAGTGGGCCGTGAACCTGTGCGCCGTGCTCGACCGCGCCGAGCCGGGTCAGATCATCGCCGTTGTCCTCCTTGCTGATGGCGCCAACGTCTGGCTGCTA
>JBKJJS010000403.1:0-16020 GCA_046597895.1 Ilumatobacteraceae bacterium | reverse complement strand
ATCGGCTCGATTGACAAGGGGTCGGCCGAGGCCAACGATCAGCAGCAGCGCAGCGCGAGTTCGGCGGACTTCCTCGGCGATCACATGGGGGAGGCTCCCGTCCTCGTGATCCCGTGCTCGGCCGCTGGCATGCGTACAGATAGCCAGGCCGGGATGTTCACCGCCTCGATCATGGGCAACATCCTCCCGGCGATGTGGAGCTTCATGCTGGCCGCCCGGGCCCGTGGGCTTGGCACGGCCTGGACGACGCTGCATCTCATGCAGGAGCAGGCGGTGGCCGACCTTCTCGGCATTCCGTTCGACACCGTGCAGCAGGTGGCGTTGTCGCCCCTCGCCTACACGAAGGGCACCGACTTCAAGGCCGCCGTCCGGCCCGACCCCGACACGGTCATCAGGTGGGATTCCTGGTGATGCTGCCGCCGGCGCTCCGGGCGCAGGCACTGGCGACGAAGGGGTTCATGCCGCCCGACGAGGGCGACGCGCTGTACGAGGCGGCGTTGGTGGCGGGTTCTCGGCTGCCCGGCTTGCCGTTCGTGGAGGTCGGCTCGTACTGCGGGCGCTCGACGATCTGGCTCGGTGCGGCCGCCCGCGCTGCTGGCACCGTGCTGTTCGCCGTCGACCACCACAGGGGGTCGGAGGAGAACCAGGCCGGGTGGGAGTGGCACGACTCGACGGTGGTTGATCCTCGGATCGGGAAGATGGATACGTTGCCGTTCCTGCGAGCGACGATCCACGACGCCGGGCTGGAGGATGTGGTGGTCGCCGTCGTCGGTCGGTCGCCCACGGTGTCGGCCCACTGGCGTACCCCGCTGGCGTTCTGCTTCATTGACGGGGGTCATGGCGTGGAACCGGCCCGAGCCGACTACGAGGGTTGGACGCCGCACATCGCGCTCGGCGGATGCCTGGCGATCCACGACGTGTTCCTGGACCCGGCCGATGGTGGCCGCCCGCCGTACGAGCAGATCTACCGTCCGGCGGTGGAGAGCGGCCAGTTCGACGAAGTGTCTGTCACCGGCAGCCTCCGAGTCCTGCGCCGCGCGCCCTGACCGCACAATCCCGCGAGAGTTGCGCAAATGGGGTGTCGGGGTGGCGGGTCAGACGAAGGTCACGCCTTGGGCGAGGGGCAGCTGGTTGGAGTAGTTGACCGTGTTCGTGGCTCGGCGCATGTAGGCCTTCCAGGCGTCGCTTCCACTCTCGCGGCCGCCCCCTGTCTCCTTCTCGCCTCCGAACGCGCCGCCGATCTCCGCACCGCTTGGGCCGATGTTGACGTTGACGATCCCGCAGTCGCTGCCATCAGCCGCCATGAACCGCTCAGCCTCCCGGATATCCGTCGTGAAGATGCTCGACGCCAGGCCCTGCGGCACGTCGTTGTGAATGGCGATGGCCTCGTCGAGTTCGTCGTAGCACATCACATAGAGGATCGGGGCGAACGTCTCGGTCTTCACGATGTCGGCCTGGTGGGGCATCGTGACGAGCGCGGGGCGGACATACGCCGCGGCAGGCGCATCCACCGAGAGCAGCCGGTCATTGCCGACGACAACTTCGCCACCGGTGATGCGAGCGGTGGCGAGCGCATCCTGCATTCGAGCGAACGCCTGGAGATCGATGAGCGGACCAACGAGTGTGCCGGCCGCCAGGGGATCGCCCACGGGTAACGAGGTATATGCCGCGGCCAGTCGTCCGACGAGTTCGTCGTGCACAGACCGGTGGACGATCAGGCGGCGCAGCGTGGTGCAACGCTGCCCTGCCGTGCCGGCGGCGGCGAACACGATGCCGCGCACGGCGAGGTCGAGATTGGCCGCCGGCGTGACGATCGCCCCGTTGTTGCCGCCCAACTCGAGCAGGGCGCGTCCGAAGCGGGCGGCCACCTTCGGAGCGACGGAGCGACCCATCGCCGTCGAGCCCGTCGCCGACACGAGCGGAATCCCCTGGTGCGCCGCCAGCTCGGCTCCCACGTCAGCGCCCCCGAGTAGGAGCTGCGTGAGTCCCGCAGGCGCGCCCGACAAGATGGCAGCCCGCCGGGCGATCGCGTCGACCGCCAGCGCCGTCAACGGGGTCTTGTCCGACGGCTTCCAGATGACCGAGTCACCGCACACCAGGGCGAGGGCGGCGTTCCACGCCCACACCGCGACTGGGAAGTTGAATGCCGTGATGACGGCACACGGCCCGAGCGGGTGCCATGTCTCCATCAAACGGTGGCCCGGTCGCTCGCTCGCAATCGTGAGGCCGTGGAGTTGGCGGGACAGGCCGACGGCCAGCTCGCAGATGTCGATCATTTCCTGGACCTCGCCGAGCGCCTCGGAGCGGATCTTGCCGGCTTCGATCGTCACGAGTTCGGCCAGATCCTCCTGGTGCTGGCGCAACAACTCCCCGAGGTGACGCACGAGGTGGCCGCGCGTCGGGGCCGGGGTCACCCGCCACACGCGGAATGCGTCGGTTGCTCGCGTGACCGCCTCATCAACCGTGAGATCACCGACACCGACTCCGCCGAGCAACTCCCCCGTGATCGGAGTGCGGGCGGCATGGAGCGTGCCGGCCTCAAGAGAGGCGGCCTCGGCGCCGCAGCGTGCGAGTGCGCCCAGCGCCCTATCGCGCAGTTCGGTCGTGGTGAGAAGCGCCATGCCTCTCAGCGTACGTGTGGCCCTCCGGTCACGAGTGCACGAGCGATCTCGCCGAACCGTCGGCCGTTGGCGAGGGGAAGTACGGCCGTGAGGTCGTCGACGGTGTCGATGTCGCGCAGCGTGAGTAGCTCGGTCACCGTCAGCCCGAGCTTCGACAGGCGGTCCCGCTGCTGCGCCCCCGTGGTCGGCTCGCTCATTACGATGTCGCGGAACACGCCGACGTAGTCAGTGAGTCGACGCAGGCCGATCAGCCAGTAGCCGCCGTCCTCGGCCCCACCGATGACGGCGTCAGTCTCCGAGAGGGCCTGGGCGGCGGCGCTGAGGAGTTCGGCCGTCACTTGCGGGGTGTCCATGGCGATCACCAGGGCTGGGCCGGCTGCCTCGCCAAAGGCCGCGGCCAGACGATCTCCGAGACTCTCGCCCCGCTGAGCAACGATGCGAAAGCCGCGAGGGATCCACGGCCCGCGAGCGCCGTCGAGCACCAGCAACCGCCGAATTCCAGGCACCTCGGACACCACGTCGAGCGTGTCGAGCAGGCAGGCCCACGCCACGTCTGTTGCTGCATCGGGCCCGAGGTCGGCCTCCAGACGGGTCTTGGCGCGCCCCGGCTCTGGAACCTTGGCGATGACCATGACGGTCACCATCGGCGACGTACTCACGAAGCCTCGGCCAGGATTCGCGACATGTCCCGCACGGCTTGCACGGTACCGCGGACCGTGCCGGTGACCTTGGAGCGGCCCACCCTCGGGCGGTAGGTGACGGGCACCTCGGCGATCCGCCAGCAGGCGTGTTGGGCCCGCAGCACCATTTCGAGCGGCCACCCGGAGCGACGATCCTCCATGCCGAGCGCGAGCAGGGCTTCTCGGGATGCCGCCCGCATCGGGCCGAGGTCCGAGACGCGGACGCCGGTGCGCCGGCGGATCTCGGAGGCCAGAACGCGGTTCGCGAGGCGGGCGTGGAGCGGCCAGGCTCCTCGTTCGGCGCGGCGGGCGCCGAGCATCAGGTCGTGTGTGCCGTTGACGATGGGGTCGGCGACAAGGGGGAGTTCGGAGGCGTCGAAGCTGGCGTCGGCATCCATGAAGCAGACGATGTCGTCATCGCACGCCTGCAAGCCGGCCCAGCACGCCGACCCGAAGCCGCGTCGCGGTTCGTGGACCACAACGGCCCCGAGTCGTTCGGCGACCTCGGCCGTCCCGTCGGTCGAGCCGTTGTCCACGACGATGGCCCGGTAGCCGGCGGGCAGGTTGGCGAGTACGAGCGGCAAAGCCGCCGCCTCGTTCAGCGCAGGCAGGATGACGTCAGGCACGTCGCTCCCCCGAAAAGTCGGATCGGCCCGACCGGGCCGCGGCACGTCATGCTCAACGTATTCCGAGCGAGGCATCGGTGCCCGCCGGCCGTCCCGTGGCGATCCTCAGCATGGCCGCCGCCGGTACCCGCAGCGGGGCCGTGGTGCGGGTGACGAGCAGATCCGTATCCACCCGACCATTGCGCACCGTTGGCCCGAATGCGCTCCAGAACGCGCCGTCGGCCGTGATGCACAACTCGGGCGACAGGTCGCCGATCCCAGCCTGTACGGCCTCGCTCTCGAGGGCCCCGCGTCCCCGAGCCACGATCGGGCGGACGACGTGATCCTCGTCGGGAATGCCCCACGAGCGGTGGAGTTCGCACAGCTGCGCCATGCCCTCGGGTGTGAGGTCGAGCGTCGTGGTGGCGATGCGGATCTTCAGACCCCGCTCGACGAGCCTGGGCACGGAGTCCGCTACGAGGCGCCAGTTGTCGCCGCCCCGCTTCGTGTCGTTGGCCTCGGGGTCCGGAGCATCGAGCGAAACCTGGATGTGGACCGGCCGACCGGCCAGCGTGTCGACGAGGCGCTCGAGTCGGGGCCCGGTGAAGAGCGTGGCGTTGGACAACACGACCGTGGGAAGCACGTCGGAGAGCGCGGCGACCGTGCCGGGCATCGAGGCGAGCATGAACGGTTCACCGCCCGTCACGCCGAGGCTGCGGAACCCCAACTCCTTGGCTTCCTCGGCCCGCTCCATCATCCACGTCGCGTCGAGCAGACGGCGGGCCACGTTCGGGCCTGATTCGGTGAGGCAGTACGTGCACTCCAGGTTGCAGTGATAGTTGGCGTAGAACCACACCCGCTCGCCGAGCACTCCAGTCTCAACAGCCTCAGCGACCGAGGTCACGGTGTCGGCTCGAATCCCTCAGCGGCGAGTCGCACCAGAGTCTCAGGGCTGACAGAGAGACGCAGCGCGGTGGCGTAGCGGTTGAGCAGCATGGTGGCGCCCACGAGCACGGTGAGCTCGACGATCTCGTGGTCGGCGAAGTGGGCCGTCATCGCATCGGTGGTCGCGGTGCTCACCGAGCCTCGCCCGACGGCCAGCTCATCAGTCCACGCAAGGAGGGCGAGGTCACGCCCGTCGGTGAACGCTGACGGGATGTCCCGCTCGTCCCGCAGGGCGTGGACCTCGCCCGGGGTCAAGCCCGAGTCGAGGGCCACCGGTGTATGGGTATCGACGCAGTACCGGCACGACAAGAGGGCCGATGTGCGCACGATCACGATCTCCTTAGTGCGCCACTCGATACTGGAGGGGGAGAGCGCCACACCGAGGAACGGCAGGGCGACCTCCATCAACTCCGGCACATGAGCCAGCGTGGCGGCGATCGGACCGGGGTCGCCTCCGGCGTAGAACGGTCGCGCCAGCAGGGGGGCCTGTGACTCTTCCACGGGCGCGACAAGAAAACCAGAAGTCACGATCCGATCAGTCCCGCCACATCCCCAAGTGTTACATGCCGTTGGCCCGTGGTGACCGGTCAGGGCTCGTTGATCGGCTATGACGGGGGCGTGCTCGATCTCGCCGGCCGCCATGTGCTCGTCACCGGTGGGGCCGGGTTCATCGGATCGCACGTCGTGGATGCGCTGCTGGCGGCCGATGTGACGGTGACGGTGCTGGACAATCTCGACCCCGCCGCCCACGCGGTCCATGGCGGTCCACCCGACTTCCTCGATGCCAGGGCGCGGTTCGTACACGCCGATGTGCGCGACGCCGCGGCGTGGGAGCAGGCCCTCGCCGGAGTCGATGCGGTGTGTCATCAGGCCGGAAAGGTGGGGCTCGGGGTCGACTTCGGCGATGCGCCGGCATATGTGGATCACAACGACGCCGGGTTCGTGACGGGCCTGCGAGTCCTTCACGATCGCCGGTTCGACGGGCCGGTGGTCCTCGCATCGAGCATGGTGGTGTACGGCGAGGGGAGCTACCGCTGCGCCGAGCACGGCGCCATCCGCCCTCCTCCCCGCGCCGCGGTGGCACTCGCCGCCGGCCAGTTCGAGCCGCCGTGCCCGGAGTGCGGAGCGGCCCTCACACCGTGCGCCGTCGTGGAGAACACGCCCCTCGACCCCCGCAACGTCTACCCCGCCACGAAGGTCCACCAGGAACACCTACTCTCGAGTTTCGCCCGTGAACATCCAACGGCCGTCACGGCGACGGCGTTGCGCTATCACAACGTCTACGGGCCACGGATGCCGAGAGATACGCCGTACGCCGGAGTGGCCAGCATCTTCCGGTCGGCACTGGCCGCCGGCCACGCCCCCCGAGTGACCGAGGACGGCCATCAGATGCGGAATTTCGTACACGTGCGGGATGTGGCGAGAGCCAATGTCCTCGCGCTCGGCCGACACGACGGCGGACCACTCGCGGTGAACGTGGCGTCGTCGACACCCCGGTCAGTGGGCGAGATGGCCTTCGCGTTGGCGAGGGCGTTCGGTGCCGACCCCGACGACGAACGCTGGCCGGTGGTGACAGGGGGGTACCGGCTGGGCGATGTCCGCCACGTGTTCGCATCGCCTGCACGTGCGGTGGCCGACCTCGGGTTCACCTCGGAGATCGGTTTCGAGGACGGGATGCGCGAATTCGCCACCGCCGCGCTGCGAGCCCCTGTAACGAACGAACGCCCGGGCTGACGATTGGCCATGGCTCCTCACGGAAATGCCCCTACCGACGCGCGCCTTGTCACTCTCGACGGGCGGATCATCGGGGTCATGCGCATCCTCGCCGGTCTGTTGTGGCTGGCGAACCTGGAGTGGAAGCGGCCGCCGAACTTCGGTCGGGATCTCAACAACGGGCTCTACAAGTACGTCGATTCAGCCGTGAGGCTCCCGGTGTTCGACCCGTTCGCCTGGATCGTGGAGCACGTGGTGCTGGAGCATTACACGCTGTTCGGCTGGTACACGCTGCTCGCCGATTCGACGATTGCCGCGCTGCTCCTGCTGGGGCTGTTCACGCGGTTCGCCGCACTGTGGGGGGCACTGACCTCGGTCACGATCTTCCTGTCGATCCTGCACTACGACAAGGCGTACGAGTGGCCGTGGTCGTATTACCTGATGTTCGCCCTTCATCTCATGCTGTTCGCCACGGCGGCCGGGCAGTACATGGGCCTCGACGGGGCTCGCGCCAAGGGGCGCGCAGCTCTGGAGCGGTTCATGTGGTGGCTCGGGATGGTGGCGATCGTCGTCGGCGTGGCTGGCCTCATCGCCGCCAGGGACATCGGGCTCACCGCGCGGCAAGGCGCCCGGCTCGGCTGGGGCGACGGCGAACTCAAGCTGCTGTGGTTCAACCCGCTCAGCGCCTTTCTGACGGTGGTGTTCGGGGCTCTCGTCATCGCCGGGCCGCGGATCCACCGCTACGCCGTGTACGTCGCGGCTGGCGGATTCGCCGTGATGGCACTACAGGTCCTCGCCCAGTGGCGCGACGTCGGGGGCAAACGGACCGGCGGGATTCTCGGTGGCACAACCCCGAACTTCGCGTTCTGGGGAATGCTCGCCGTGGGAGTCTTCGTCTGTGCCCGGCAGGCCGCGAAGAGCCCCGACACGGCAGTGGATGAGCCAGTCGTCGTCAACTTCTAGGACCGGGCCTCGCGCCGCGGCAATGGGCGTCGGCGTCGGCGCGCTTGCGCTTGTGGTCGTGAGCGTCCTCTGGGGTCGACACGTCCAAAGTGAAAAGCCTGAGGTGAAGCTCGGCGCCGCTCCGCTCGTCGGCCTGTGGGATTGGCGGCCCGGGCTCGGGTTGGTGGCGCCGGTCGTCCTCGCCGCGGCGACAGTGATCGCGTTCCACCGCTGGGGTCGACGGTTGGCGTGGGGATGGTTCATGCTCACATCGGCCGTGACCGCAGGAGTGTTCACGTTGCTCGTGGCGGCCTCGGATGGCTGGAGCCGCGTGCTCGACCCAGTTGTCGACCCCACCGAGTATTGGCACAACCTGCGCATCCTGCCTCCCGCCGGCGAGATGTTGCAGCGCTACCACGATCCCGAATTCCTGTCGTTCTTCAGCGTGCACGTCCGCGGCCACCCGCCAGGGTTCCTCCTTCTGTTGAAGGCCATGGACACTGTTGGCCTCGGGGCACCCTGGGCCGTCGGAGCGCTCTCGTACCTGGGGGCCGCCGGCGTCGTCGCCGCCGTCTTGGTGACGCTTCGGGCCGTCGCGGACGAGGCCGCGTCCCGTGTCGTCGCCCCGTTCCTCGTCCTCGCGCCCTACGTCGTCTGGATGGGAACGTCGGCCGATGCGTTCTATGCCGCGGTAGCGGCCTGGAGCGTGGCCTTCGCGGTGCTCGCCGTGCGAGAGAGGCGGGTGGCCAGGCGGCGGTTGCTGGCGGCGTCGGCCGGGTTGGCGTTCGGAGCCGCGCTGTTCCTCACGTACGGAACGCTGATCTTCGGGTTGATCCCGGTCGCCGTGGTGCTGCTGGCCGGCAACGTGTCGTGGCGCCGGCGGCTCGGGGTGCTGGCCACCGCTGGCGCCGCAATGGTCGCGGTCGTCGCGGTGGTCGGGATCTTCGGGTTCTGGTGGTGGGATGGGGCGGCCGCCACCAAGGAGCTCTACTGGAAGGGGACGGCCAAGTTTCGCCCGGCGGTCTACTTCCTCGTCGGCAACCTCGGCGCCACCGTCATCGCCCTCGGCCCGGCCGTCGTCGCCGGGTTGGCGTGGGTGCGCGATCGTCGGGTATGGGTACTCGTGGGATCAGCGTTGATCTGCATCGCCGTGGCGGACCTGTCACAGCACAGCAAGGGCGAGGTCGAGCGGATCTGGGTCCTGTTCTTCCCCTGGGTGGTACCAGCGACGGTCGTGCTCGGGCGTCGCTCAGCGAGAGCACAGAACGGTTGGCTCGTCGCTCACGCCGCGACCGCGCTCGTGTTGCAGGCGTGGCTCGTGTCGAAGTGGTGAGCCCCGAGCCGGGGCGGCCGTCTCGTATTACTTGCCGCTGAGTTCGGCGACGATCGGAGCGAGCGGGATGGTGCCGTCGTTCTGGCACACGATGTAGTTGATGCCCCAGCGTTCGCGCATCATCTGGATGTTCTCCTTGATGTGGTCGATCGTGCCGATCTGGAAGAACGGGGCGTTCGCCACCACTTCCGGAGGAAGGCCGAACGCCGGAGCGAACTTCTCGACGGTGCCCATCTTGTCGTCGGTGACGACCGTGGCGAAGATCTGCAACTGCAGTTCGATGTCATCGGTGCGCCCGGCGGCGGCAGCGGCCTCGCGGATCCACGCCACCTTCTCATCGACGACCTCGGCGGCTGCGGTGGCCATGGACTTCGGGTTGATCGAGCGACCGACGATCTTCGGGTTCACGCCGACGATGTCCGCCCGCTGCGCGGCGAGCGTGAGGATCTTGGGCCCACCGCCCCCGATGAGCACCGGGATGCTGGAGATCGGCTTGGGCTGCGCATCGTGCTCGGCGACGTTGAAGTGCTTGCCCGCGAACGCGAACTTACCCTCGCCCCAGAGGCCCCGCATGATCTGCACGGCCTCGTCGAGGCGCTCGATGCGGGTCATGGCGTCCATCTGCTCGATGCCGGAGTTCTGGTAGTCGACCATGTTCCAGCCGGCGCCGATGCCCATCATGAAACGGCCATCCGACAACAGGTCGATGGTGGCCGCCTCCTTGGCGAAGTTCACCGGATTGCGGAAGTCGACGCCGGCCACGTGAGGGCCGACCTTCACGGTGGACGTGGCGCAGGCGGCGGCCATGATGGCCGGAACCGGCGCGAACGCCTTGTTGAAGTGGTCGTCGATCTGGAAGCTGTAGTAGCCGAGATCCTCAGCCTGCTTGGCCAGGTTGGCCCACTCGGCACCGGTCTTGGCCCATGTTGCCTTAGCTCCGAATTTGAAAGGTTTTGTCCCCATGGACCTGCACCTTAGTGAGTCCGTCGGCGAGAACTTGCCTCGGGCGAAGCGGTCGAAGGTGCCGGTGGCCTCAGGGCGTGAAGAGGCCGCTGGCGGGGGAGGCGCCGGTGATGGCATCGGCCGCCAGGATCACGGCCGCCGCGGTATAGGCCGTGTGCTCCTGATCCGGGAAGGTCACTCGTTGCGGGTAGACGATGCCCGTGAGGTATGAACCGTCGTCAGAGCGGTGGGCGCGCGTGGCGGCCAGGAGTTCGATCGCGGTATCGACGTCGCCGATGGCGGAGTGGGCCAGTGAGCACTCGGCGGTCTCCGCCGCGGTAACCCAAGGCTCGCGGCTCACGCAGCGCACCCCGCGGCCCGGCATGACGAACGTGTCCCACTGTTCGGCGAGGCGAATCTTGGCGTCCTCCCCGCGGATCACGCCGCACAGGACGGGGTAGTACCAGTCCATCGCCCACTCCGACTTGTCGGCGAACATGGGCGGGCGGGGCTCAGCGCGGATGGCGTCGCCGAGATGGTCGAGGGGCTTGCGCCATTGCGGTTGCGGGTCGCCGATTACGCGGGCCACTTCGATGGCGCACTCGACCGAGTGCCAGATGGAGGACGAGCCGGTAAGCAGCGCGTAGTCCCACGGCCGGTCGCCATCCACCTCGACCGCCCACAGCACGGGGCCGTGCGCCATCTGGAGCGAGAGCACCCACGACGTGGCGCGCTTCACGGTGGGCCACAGAAGATCGAGAGAGGCCCGGTCCCCCGTGCAGAGCCAGTGGTGCCATACCCCGGCACCGACGTAGGCGCACACGTTCGTGTCGAGCTTCGTGTCTTCGAGGGTGGCGTCCGGCATGTAGTAGTTGTGCCAGCTGCCGTCCGATCGTTGCGTATGCAACAACCACTCGTAGGCCAACCGTGCTTCCTTGTGAAGGCCTGCGATGTCGAGGGCCATCGCCGTCTCCACGTGGTTCCACGGGTCGCAGTGGCCGCCCGGAAACCAGGGGATCATCCCGTTGGGCAGTTGCAGCGCGGCGATGGAACGGGCGCTGGAGCGCACCTCGTCCGCCGTGATGATCCCGGGGAGATGGGGGACGCCGTCGACGTTCACACCGCCTGCTTCCGGGCGTAGAACACGATGCTCTTGCCGAGCACGGGGCTCAGGGCGCGGTCGAGGAGCTTGACGGACGCCGGCTGGCTCACGATGTCCCACTCGAGGAACTGGCGATAGCGGCGCACCGCCCAGTGCTCGTCGTTGTTCAGGCCGACTGCGCACTTCAGCCACCAGTACGGGGAGTGCAGGGCGTGGGCATGGTGCTGGGCGTACACATCGAGACCGGCCGCCCCGAGCTTCGCCTTCAGTTCCGTGGCGGAGTAGATCCGCACATGCCCGCCCTTGGCCTTCGGTGCGTGGTACTCGTCCGACAGCATCCAGTTGATCTTCTCGGGCAGCCACGACGGGACCGTGGCCGCCAGCACCCCTCCCGGGCGCAACACCCTGGTCAGTTCGGCGATTGCCGCCACATCGTCCTGGATGTGCTCGAGCACTTCCGACGTCACGACTCGGTCGAAGGTGCCGTCGGCGAACGGGAGACGGGTGGCATCACCGCGCAGTACGCCGACGTAGCGATCGGCTGGGATCTCCCCCGCCTCGGCCATCGCCGCGAACGTGTTGCGGGTACCGATCACCTCGTCGGCGGCATAGTCGAGCGCCACGACCCGGCCACCCTGGCGGGCCGACTCGAACGCGTGACGACCGAACCCGACGCCGGCGTCGAGTACGAGGTCACCGGGACGCAGCCCCAAGGTGTCGTAACGGACGGTGAGCATGGGGGCGTCGGCCCGGTCAGCGCAGGCGGCCGTTGCGGCGCAGCTTCGCCACGTTGGCCGGCATGTCCAGTACCTCGCGGTACTGGTCGACGGTGAGCTGTGCGCAGTGCTGCCAGCTCCAGCGCTCCACGACGCGTTGGCGGCCTGCCGCGCCGATCCTCGCCCGCAACTCGGCATCGTCGAGCCCGCGCCGCAGTTGCGCAGCGAGCGCATCGGAGTCGGCCGTGGGGCAGGAAAGCACGGTGTCACCGTCCGCCCCCGTCACTTCCGGTAGTGCGCCGCCCGTGGTGGCGACGAGGCAGGTGCCGGTGGCCATGGCCTCGATAGCGGGCAGGCTGAAACCTTCGTACAGGCTGGGCACCACGGCAAGTTCGGCCTCGGCGTAGAGCTCCACGATCCGCTCGTCGGTCACGCCGGACACGAAGTCGATGTGGTTCTTCAGGCCGAGCTTGTCGATGAGGTCCATGCTGTGGCCGGCGCGTGGCTTGCCGATGATGGTGAGCCGCACGTCGCGTTCAGTGCGCAGCTTGGCCATGGCTTCGAGCAGGTACTGCAACCCCTTCAGCGCCACGTCCGCCGAGGCGGTGGTGATGAGTTGACCGGGCTTGCGGGCAATGTGGGGTTGTGGCGTGAAGAGGTTGACATCGACTCCGACGGGGACGAGACGCATCACGTCCAAGGGGACGCCCATGTCGTCGTGAATGTCCTTGATGGAGTTCTCGCTGACGACGACGATGCGCGGCATCCGTTGGGCGACGCGGGCCTGCATCTTCACGAACCCGTACCAGCGCCCGACGGACCAGCGCTTGCGCCGGTTGGGGGCGTGGGCCATCTCGAGCTGACGGTCCTTCGTGATGGGGTGATGCAGCGTGGTGATGAGCGGCATCATCTTCTCGATCTGCAACATGCCGTAGCCGAGGCACTGATTGTCGTGGACGAGATCGAAGTCGCCGAGGCGCGGCTTGAGCGCCTTCACGGCCCGCACCGAGAACGCCAGCGGTTCGCTGAACGTGCCCGTCGAGAACTGGAGCACCTCGACCACGTCGGCCCAGGACTTGAACTCCCAGTACGCCGGGAAGCGGCCCGGGTACAAGTCGTTGAACATGTCGAGGCTGCGCAGCTGGTGCAACTCGACCTGCTCGTCGAGGATCGGGTACGGCTGACCGCTGTAGACCTCCACGTGGTGACCGAGACCGGCCAACGCCTTCGTGAGGTGGCGGGTGTACACACCCTGGCCGCCGACATGGGGCTTGCCCCGGTACGTGAGGTACGCGATTCGCAGCGGCTCGTCGTGCGCCAGTGAACGCCGTGCGTCGGTGGGGGACATGAGCAACCGATCCTACCCGTGGGTAACCTGGTCAAGGTCGGCCCGGGTTGAGGGGTTCTGCAAGCGGGCTGTTCGCGGGTGAGCCCGTCGACTGCCTTCTGCAGCAACGCCGGCGTCGGGATCGTCAGCCGGGCGCCCTTCATGTGCGCCGCGTGCGTGGTGTCCGCTGCGCGCGCCTGCATGAAGGGGAACACGTAGCGGTCGACCACCTCGTACATGTCCTGCGCGCTGAAGTTCTTGAACCGGTTCCACCGCAGGTCGTCGTACGGGCGGCCGACCGTGGCGTCATCCGGCTTGAACTCGCCCGTGGGGAACAACGCGTCGACGATCCTTGCGCTCGTGCGTTGTCAGCTGCTCCATCACCTCGAGCGGGTTGGAGATGCCACCGGACCAGAAGTCGTTCCAAACAGCGTCGATCCTCGACTTCAGTTCACCTGTGATCACGCCGCTCGATCTCCGTCCCCGATTGCTGCACCGACTGTAGGCGCACCCCTACGCGCGGATCGACGAGGGCTGTGCGGGCCCGCCTCGCACACGACGGGGGCTTGCTGGAATCCCAAACCAGTGAAATAGTAATTTTCACCCGTAGGGTGAAAGCATGAAGAATGCGAATCAACTTCGAGGATGATGAGCTGAGGAGGCTCTACGAGGAGCCGGACTTCCACGCGCCCCGCTATGGAACCGACCTCGTCAAGGCGATTCGAAAGAAGGTCGGCCTTATCGTCGCCACGACGACCGAACAAGACCTGCGGAGCATGAAGTCATTGCACTTCGAGAAGCTCGTCGGCGACCGAGCAGGACAGCATTCGATACGACTCAATGACCGATGGAGACTGGTCATTCGGCTGGAGACCGATGAAGACGGACGAGTCGTCGTCCTTGAGGTCGTCGATTACCACTGAGCACAAGGAAGGAGGACAAAACGATGAGCATGACCTTTACCCCCGCCGAGGTCTTCCCGGCGGGCGAGTACCTCCGTGACGAACTGGAGGAGCGCCGCTGGACGGTCAGCGAGTTCGCAGAGATCATCGGCCGTCCCATCCAGGCCGTATCGGAGATCCTGAACGGGAAGAAGGAGATCACCACCGAGTCGGCCTTCGCCTTCGCTGATGCGTTGGGTACGACCCCCGAGTTCTGGCTGAACCTGCAGACCAACTTCAGGCTGCACAAGGCTCGCAGCGCGACGGAGCGAGGCCTGAGTCCAGTGGCGCGCCGCGCTCGGCTCCGTGGTCTGGTCCCGCTCTCGAAGGCCAAGGCGCGCGGCTGGTTGCCGGACACCGAGGATCTCGATCAGCTCGAGGCGGCCGCGTGCGAGCTGCTCGAGCTGTCGAACCTCGACGAGCAGCCGTCGTTCGCCCTCGCGGCCCGACGATCGAACTCGAATGAGTCCATCTCGCCGGAACAGGTGGCGTGGCTCGCTCACGTGCGGCGAGTTGGCTGGGCCCGGGGAGGCGCCTCCACGTTCGATCCCTCGGCGCTTGGCCGACTCGCCGCCGACTTACCGAAGCGCACGTCGCTGGACACATCTGCACTCCGTCGCGTTCCGGAGTGGTTCGCGGAGTGCGGGGTGATCGTGGTCTTCTCCGAGGGGCTGCCCGGCGGAAAGCTCGACGGAGCGGTCACCTTCCTCACGGACGGCCCACCCGTCATCGGCCTCACCACACGTGGCGACCGGTTCGACAGCGTGCTGTTCACGCTGCTGCACGAGGCCGCTCACTTGACCCTCGGGCACATCACTCCGGGCGCTCAGTCGATCATCGACATCGACGTGGCAGGGGAGCAGACCGAACCGATCGAGCAGGAGGCCAACAGCCAAGCCACGGCGTGGCTATTTCCCGGGGGCTTTCAGTTCGAAGCAGCGTCGATCGCTGCCGTCGCTCGCGGCGCGGCGCGGTATGGCGTCCACCCGAGCGTCATCATCGGCCAGATCCACCGAAACACCGGTAACTGGAGTTGGCAGCGCACGAGGATCCCCAAGGTTCGAGGTGATCTGATCGTGGCGGGGTTGATGGCATGACGCTGACGCCCGACCCCACCCGGGAACCTGTGTATCAGCCGAAGACCCAGCAGACGCGGGGGTGCTGCTGCACTCAGGGCCCGAGCAACGCCAGGGGGACGACGGCCACCCCGTCGGGGCGCCGGTACGCCTCCGGGCCGGTGTGCAGGACGACGGTGTCGACGCACCGGTCGCCGAGGTTCTCCTGGAGCCATCGCAGGTGCCTGACATCGGCATCTCCGATGGCCCCGTTGAGCTTCACCTCGATGCCCACCACCCCGGCTTCCCCCTCGACGATGAAGTCGACTTCCCGTCGACCGCTCTCGGTGCGCAGGTGGTACACGTCGGCGTCGGAGCGTTGGGCGAAGACGCGCACGCTCAGTGCGGCCAGGGACTCGAACAGGGCGCCCAGGAACCCGCCGTCGCGCGGCACGACGGTGTCCGGCATGTCGCCGGCGAGCAGCTGCGTGGCGCTCCTCTTGACGAGCCGTGCCACAAGTGCGGGGTCGGCGAGGTAATGCTTCGGGGACTCGGTGAGGTCCCGGAGATGAGTGAAGGTCGGGGCCCACGCCGGCACCGGGTCGAGGATCCGGAGACCGGTGAGCAACTCGATGTAGGGGAGCGTGGTCGTCTTGGCGGGGCGGGCGTCGGTGGCGGTCACTGCCGCCCTGCGGATCTTCTCCCATGACGCGGCGGTGCCGACGGCGGCGGCGTAGGCGCGTAGCCATGCGAGCACGGTGGTCGGGTGTCGCACCGCAAGGCCGGCCTCGGGCAGGTCATGGTCGGCGATCCGTTGGATGTAGCTGTCGAGCGCGACACCGCGAGCTCGACCGATCAGGTGCCTCATGCCGGGGAAACCCCCACTGAGCATCTCCGTGGTGTAGCTGGTGAGATCGACCGCCGTGCGGCCACCGACCTCGCGCTGCCCGGCGAGTAATGCACCGAGTGACACCGTGGGGTTCTCGATCCGGATGCGGCCGCTGACCCTGTCAGAGCGCGGCGTCGAGAATCCCACGGTGTCACTCGGTGCATTGCTCGCCGGGCAGCGCGAGGTCGGTGGCCGCACGGCGGTCGATC
>JBKJJS010000378.1:0-16813 GCA_046597895.1 Ilumatobacteraceae bacterium | reverse complement strand
CGGGAACCGTCACGTTGGCCGCCGCCTCACCGGACGAACGGCGAGCGCTCCACGCCCTGCTCGGCCGTCCCTCAACTCGCGTCTCCCTCGAGGACCTCGACGCCGCACTGAGGGCAGGTGCCGGGTGCGGCTTGGACGAGTGGCTCGAAGTGGTCGGTGGTCCCCTGCGTGACCGACCCAGCGAGCGAGCGTCCCGAGCCGTCAGCCGCGCCGCGACCGAAGCGACCGCCCTCGACCATCCCTTGGCCGGCGAACCGTGGTTCGAGCCATGGCTGGCTGGTCTACGAACCGATGGGACGTTCGCCAAAGTGGCGCGACAGGGCACACATGAGCCCCTGGTGGATGCGCTCCAACTTCTGAGCGTGGTCCTGTGGGGCGAACTCGACCGCGTACCGCTCGCCGCAGTCGCCGCGTCGGTAACCGGCGACACGAAGCGACTGACCAGCACCACGGTTCGCACCATGGTCGAGCGAGCGCTGGCATTGGTGGCCGACGTCGAGCGCCCCCACGACTCCCGAGCGCGTCGCCTGTTGTGGAGGCGATTCGGCGTGATCATCGACGACGTGTCGAGCGATGTGCTCGTACTCAACCTCCAGCCTCGTGGTGATGGGCATGTCGACCGCTGGCTTCGGTCAGCCGCTGAAGTCGGCGAGCCGTTTCGCGTCACGCTCCGACAACTCGAGTCGGCGTCGCGTCGCGTCGACGCACCGGTGGTGTGGGTCTGCGAGAATCCGGCCGTGGTCATGGATGTGGCGGGCCGCCTCGGGCCGGCGAGCGGTCCGTTGCTGTGCACGGACGGGGTTCCCTCTGATGCGTTCTGGGCACTCGCTGCTGCGCTGGACAAGGCGACGGAACTTCGGGTCCATGCCGACTTCGATGCCGCAGGATGCACGATCGCCGGCGCCGTCATCGCTCAACTCGGTGCCCGGCCGTGGCGTTTCGACGCCCCGTCGTATCGGGACGCCCTCAGCCGTTTCGGAGCGACGATGAACCTGCCGATGTCCAAGGGCCAGGTCCCCTCCACACCATGGGACCCGGAGTTGGCGATCGCCGTCGCCGACGATGGGCGGGCCATCTACGAGGAACTCCTGATCGACACGCTCGTCGCTGACCTTGCCCGTTGATGCCGCGACGTAGCGTAGGGTGACGTGACCGCGCCGAAGTACAGCATCAACATCCTCACGATCGACCGGTCCCGGCGGGGACGGGCGAACTACCTCCCGACGACGATGCGTTCCCTGGTCGCATCCGGGTTGTTCGAGCGCCACGACTTCCTCCTCACGTTGTGGGAGGGCGCGCCGGCTCAGGGCCAGTACCTCGAGGAGGCGCTCTCCGCAGTGCCGCCGACCGACCGCGGCCGCATCGTGGTGGACCGTTCCCCGGAACCGACCCACCTCATCGAACACACGGCGCGCGTGCTGCGCGAAGCCGCCCGCAGCGGGAGCGAGTACGTGCTGATGCTGGAGGACGACATCGTCGTCGTACACGACTGGTTGGGGTGCATCGATGACTGGATCGAGCGCTTCTTTGCCGCCACCGACTACCCCGTTGCCACGTTCTTCGCGGCGCACGACGCGGTGCTACGCATCTGGGTGGCTACGCAGGGTCAAGTCGGTTGGTGGCGTTACCCAGCGGACCACTTCTGGGGCACCCTGTGCTTCGCGTTGCGGCCGGCCACCGCCCTTGAGTTAGCTGACGTGATCGAGTCTCACCAGTACGTCGGCTTCCCGGACATCGTGATGAACAAGCACTTCGGCCCGGACGGCTACTTCCTGGCGAGCGTTCCCAACTTCGTGCAGCACATCGGGCTGGAGTCGGCGGCGCTCGACGACCCCGGTGTCCGGGAGAACCCCTGCTTTCCCGGCGAGGATTGGACGTGGGTGCGCGAACCACCGTCGACTGGCGATACTCATCGGCCGTGAGCAGCATCGTGGTGTCCGAATTGGAGTACGCACCCCCGGGCGCCGATCAGTTGTTCTTCGATGTCAGCTTCGGCGTGGCGCCCGGTGAGCACGCCGCGCTGGTGGGTGCGAACGGGGTGGGTAAGAGCACGATCCTGCGCATTCTCTCCGGTGATCTCGAGGCCGATGGTGGTGAGTTCACCGTCGGCGGAGCAATGCTCGGCATGACCCAGGACGTTGGCATGTCCCGTCCCACCGACACGCTGCGCGAGATGCTGATCGAGGTGGCGCCCCCATTGCTGCGGACTGCTGGGCGGTCGCTCGTGACCGCCGAACGGGCGCTCGCCGATGGCACGGATGACGGCATGGGGTACGCCGAGGCGTTGGCTGATTGGGGCGATCTCGGTGGGTACGAGTTGGAGACGCGTTGGCAAGCGGCGGCCCATCGCAGTGTCAAGACGCCGGTGGACGACATGTCGACCCGGCTGGTGTCCGAGTTGTCCGGAGGGGAACGCAAGCGGCTCGTCCTCGACCTGCTGCTCACTTCCGGGGCCGACGTGTTGTTGCTCGACGAGCCGGACAACTACCTCGACATCCCGACGAGGGGGTGGTTGGAGGAGCAGATCGCCGCCTGCCGGTCCACCATCCTCATGGTGAGCCACGACCGGACCTTGCTCGAACGGGTGGCCACGAAGATCGTGGTGATCGAAGGGTCCGGATGTTGGGTGCACGGCAGTTCGTATACGACGTTCCCTGAGGCCCGGGCGAAACGCCAAGAGCTGTTGGGCGACGATCTGAAGCGATGGAACGACGAGGAACGACGCCTCTTCCAGCACATGAAGATCATGAAGCAGCGGGCGGCGCAGAACTTCAAGAATGCCACCAAGGCCAACGGTGCCGAGACGCGTTGGGAGAAGTTCGTGGCTGCAGGGCCGCCGCCTCCTCCGGTGGCGGACCAGCAGATCCTGGTGCGGTTGCGGGGGGCTGACGCCGCCCGGCGGGTGGCCAAGCTCGAAGGCGTCGCAATTGGCGATCTCTTCCTCCCGTTCTCCGACGAGGTGCACCACGGCGAGCGGCTCGGGCTGATCGGGCCGAACGGGACGGGCAAGAGTCACCTCCTTGCCGCCTTGGCCGGGGCGACGGCGCCGGATCACGGCACCATCACGTTCGGACCGCGAACGTCGGTCGGCACGTTCACGCAGATCAACGATCGGGCGGACTTTCTGGGTCGGGAGTGCATGGACATCGTCCGGGAGCGTGTGTTCGACGACGAGAAGTCGATGAAGTCGCTGGCCCGCTATGGCCTGCGGGGCAATGCCCGCCAGAAGTTCCAGACGCTGTCGGGTGGTCAGAAGGCCCGCCTCGAGATCCTGTGTCTCGAGCTCGAAGGCCACAACGTGCTGCTGCTCGACGAGCCCACCGACAACTTGGACATCGAGTCGTCCGAGGCACTCGAACAGGCGCTCGATGCCTTCGAGGGAACGGTGGTGGCCGTCAGCCACGACCGGGCATTTCTCGCCCGTTTCGACCGGTTCATCATGATCACCGATGCGGGTGAGGTGTACGAACTGCCCGACTACGACGTTGCGATGGCCGCGTTGGCGGCACCGGACACACTCGACACTCTGCGCCTGGCCAAAGCCCTGACATGAATGGGAGGGACCTACGTTGGACGAGTTCGACTACGTGATCGTGGGCGCGGGATAAGTAGGAACTTCTGATTCTCGATTGTTCCGTGGTGCCTGGCCTCAGAACGGGCCGTGCTCGGCGCTGAGGCCGGGGGACACCTCTTTGGCGATCGAGGCCCATTTCACGAGTCGGGTGACAGGATTGAACTCCATCGAGAGGACCGCCACGATGCTGGCGATCTTCTTGCGCATCGACGCTCCGGTTGCCCAGTCGACCAGCATCATGACGGTCCCGTCGTCATCAGTCACCTTGTTCGGGAACCGGGCGATGATCGATTCGACGGAGTCGACCGGCCTCGGGGGCAGAGCAGGCGCGTCTCCCGGGACCACGGGTGTCAGGAGACTTCGCTTGTTCTGGACCAGCCGGTTGATGGCAGTCCTCGACATGCGCGACGTTTCCGCGGCGTACTCGGCTCCGTTGCTCGACTCCATCATGTGGCCGTCGCCATAGATCCTGAACATGTTGGGGTTCTGCGGCGAGGCAACCATGAGACCTTGCACGCAGTACTTGTCGTGCAGCGTGTTCGTGATCTTCTGGAACCAGAAGTCGTTCAGGAACTTTCGATACTGTTCGAACGTCATCGAGCCAGGCCTGATTCCGGACGCGTCCATTTCGACCTCTTTCTTGGTGGTCGCGCTGCCGGGGCTACTCCGGGCCTTCTCCAGGGCCGATTGCGGGTCGCGGGCCTTCATGGTGGGATCACTGAGGACATCGGCGACGGCAGGCAGGCCTTGCGCCGAGGCGTCGATGCGATCCTGGGCAGCTTGCGGCAACTGGTAGGCGTCGCGGTGAGCGGTGGCCGTCTGCATCTCGTCGATGAACGCTTTGTCCATTCCCCGCCACTTCTTGGTCGCCAAGGTGGCGTGTTCCATGGCGACGGCCATCACGAAGCCCTTGTTGATCAGGTGGCCTCCGGCGAACGAATCCTGCAGGTAGTGCTCTCCGAACGCATTGCGGCCGATCGCCTCGTTCGCCCTCGCTCCCAGTTCGTCGAGCGTCGTGACGCTGGCGATGAGGGTCCGGGCGCCTTCGTGGTGCTCGCGCCACCGAAGCCATGACTCGGGTGGAAAGTGGCAGGCATTCCGGCCGAGCGTGGCATCGGCCGTGATCGATTCGTCGAGGCCGACCTCGCCCGTCGCCTTCTTCATCGGGCCAGTCCCGGTCTTGCCGCTGAGCATGTCCGTCGTGTCCATCAAGTCGGACACGTCGTCGACGAGTTTGACCCCCATGGAGACGCTGATCGTGTTGTCCTCGATCCCCGTGAACGCCTCATTCTTCTTGTCGTAGGAGTACTTCACTCCGGTCAGCTGTGCCTCGAGTTGCCGGAGATAGATGTACGACTCGCGGCGAATGACCTGGAACGTCTTGAAGGCGATCGATCGATCGACCTTGCCGAGGTCGTCGTACGAACCGAAGAAGTCGGGCAGGGCGTTGAGCTCGCCGACGGTGCAGACGAGTTCGCCGTCCCGGCACGGCACCGTGACGAGTTGGCCTCCCCATGTGTGCGAGAACGCGGTGGAACCCTTGTCGATCGTCACGGGATCCGGGAAGTCGACCGCTCCCAATTTTTGCCAGTTCGCCAACCCGACCAGTTGTTCGGCGACGGCATCCACCGCCTCCTGTAGCTCTGCCGCCGGGGGCCGCTTCGTCGCCTTGAACCGCGCCAGGAAGCTCTCCGGCTTTCCAGTGTCCTCGACGTTCTTCTTCGCATCGGCAATCGACTTGATCTGGGCCGGCGTCATGGTCCCGAGCATGTAGTGCTCTTTCGACGCGTGACGACGAATACACCCGCCGGCGCTGCGGCTGACGCCCCCGTCGCCAGCAGGAGCGGCTGAACCCTGCTGGATCACGTGGGTCAGCTCGTGGCTGAGGAGCCACTTGCCCGAAGTGTCCCCAGGGCGATACTGGCCGGGGGCGAAGTGGATGTCGCGGCCAATCGTGAACGCGCTGGCCCCGATACGAGGGGCGACTTCGCTCTCGGTGTGCACCCGAACATCGGCGAAGTTCGAGCCGAAAGCCTGCTCCATCGGCTCACGAACCTCCTCGGCAATCGGGGCGCCGCCACGGGACGAGCGTTGCAACATCGAGGTGAGGTCGTCACTGAGCTCGCCGCCATCGGCGCCGATCTCCGAATGGTCATGGCCGGCGTGACGCTGCACACATCCCGGTCCGCACTGATGTCGCGAACGGGTCGGCGAGCGCCGGAGACTTGCGATGAGCTCCGCTGCTCGGTCACCGGCGGGTCGTTCGTGCTCGTCCTCGTGCTCGTGCTCGTGCTCGGGTTGAGCTTCGGCTTCGGGCTGATCGTCGCGGCGCGTTCGCTGCAGGATGGCCATGACCCGATCCGCCACCTGGTCTGCCTGTTGTTCCATGGGGTCGCAGACCGCTCCGACTTTGAGCTTGGCCTGCGAGATGGCCAGCACCGAGCGCTGGTCGTTCTCGAAGCGCGCGCCGTGGTCGGGCGCCACTCGCTCCGGGGCAGGTGCGCCAGGCTGCAGAATTCGAATCGCGTCGGCCATGGCTATGTCGACGTCATCCACTGCTTGAGTTCGGCGACGTTGAACAGGCGACCCAACTTGCGGTATTCACGTTCCGCGGCTGAGACCAGATGGGCCATGGACACCTTTCCGCCGCCGATCGCCGCGGCATACGCCGCGCTCAGCGCGATGTTGCGAATCGTTCCGCCGGCGATCGGGAGCGACGAGGCGAGGATGTCGAGATCGACGTCGGGCTCCCTCGGCACGGTCTTGGGAAGCTGCCGGTTCCAGATCTGCAGTCGTTCGGGCGGTGATGGTTCGGGAAATGCGCAGACGAGGTCCAGGCGTCGCATGAATGCCTCATCGATATTTCCTTTGAGGTTGGTGGTCAACACCGCGACCCCCTCGAAACGCTCCAGACGTTGGAGCAAGTACGCCACTTCGACATTGGCGTATCGATCATGGGCACCCTTCACCTCGGATCGTTTGCCGAACAGTGCGTCTGCTTCGTCGAACAGCAGAACGGCGTTGAGATTCTCCGCCTCGGAGAAGATCCGCTCCAGCGTCTTTTCGGTCTCGCCCACGTACTTGTCGACCACCTGCGACAGGTTGATGATGAAGAGTTCGACGCCGAGGCTGTTGGCCACCACTTCGGCCGCCAGCGTCTTTCCGGTGCCGGAAGGGCCGGCGAACAAACACGTGATGCCTCGACCCCTGCCACCGGTGCGGTCCATTCCCCAGGCATCTCGTACGAGATCGCGACAGCGATAGCGATCGGGCAACTGCAGTAGATCGGCGAGCACGTCGTCGGGCAACACGATGTCGGCGAACGTGGCGATCGGTGAGACACGAAGGGTCAGGCTGTCGAGTTTTGCGGTGCTCCGGGTGAAGGCGGCCGACCGCAACATCGCCACCGTCACCTGCTGATCGCCGGCAATGGCCATCGACACGGCGTGATCTGCCAGGTTCACGATCTGTTCAGGGCTGAGTCGCAGCTCCGCAAGTTCCTCGATCGACTCCGCGAGATTCAGCTCATCCGCCCCGAGGTCGATCCCCTCCAGCGACTCCCGCCAGATCGCGATCCGATCGGCGGACACGAGGCGTGGAGCCTCGACCAATACCGGTGCCATGGACGACACGGCTGGATCCCACGCACCGCGTGAGACGAAGACGATCGGTCGCGGACATCGTGTCAACGACCGGAGCGCCGCGTGGTCACGCTTCAGGTCGACACCGGTCAGGACGAGCGATCCGTTCCACAGGCACGCCTCGCGTGCGGCCGACTCGGCGACTTCCGCAAGGCCATGGCCGCTCGGGAGGCGATCGAGATCGAGTACCAGTGACATCACACCCAGCCGAGCGAGGGCGCTCGCCGAGATGCTCGCGCCGCCGCCGGTTCGATCGCGGACCCAGACTCTCGGCAGCCCAGCCGTCAACGACCGCATCACTTGCCGCGTCTCGTCACACTCGATATCCGCGGTTGCGATCAGCAACGCCTCAAGGTTCGGATCGAGCGACCACACTGGCCTCTCGCCTGGCGCGGAGAACACGACCGTCACCACCCGCTCCGGGACTGAGAGCGTCCGATCGGGCAACGGCATCGCCGACTCGAGCACCTCGAGGAAGCCGGCTCGAACCAAGGAACCCCCTGGGCCGAAGCGTTCGCGATCGCGCATCGACAGCAGTGACCCGCCAGCAAGACGCAACGCCAGGTCGATCGACACGAGGCCGCGGTGATATCGCGTGTCGAGCGTCGAGTAGAGCGCGCCAAAGCGTGCATCGAGCGCAGGGGCGACCGCACAGACGAACAGGGCAATGTCGATCTCGTCGAACTGCAATGAATCGGCGAGTAATGCCAAACGGCCATCGGCAGCCGGTGTCGGCCAGAGTCGATCGGCGAGTGGCTGATCCGTTCCGCCACTCACCAGGTCTCCGATGAGATCACCCAGGTGTACGAGGAAGTGGTCGACCGTCCCCACCCCGAGCGCCGCCTCCTCGAGGCGAAGACTCACGAAGCGATCCTCAGCCTCGGAGCGCCGCTCGATGTCGTCAACCTTCGACACGGCGCTGATGGTCATCGGGTCTCCTCGGTCATGACCGGCGCGCCATCAGGTGCCCCGAGCATGAGGTGGCCTGCCGAATGCAGGACAGTAGCACTGCGACCGATCGGCGTCGTCGCCCGGTGGCGCGCCAGAGCCCCTGGCGACCGGGTGGTCGGCCAGGGGCCCGGCTTGGGTGTCGGCCTGCGCTCAGGCGGCGGTGAGTTGCGCCCAGTCGTCAACGGCCACCCATGGGGTGCAGCGTCCGGCGAGGGTGCCCGTTTGGGTCGTCTGGCAAACCCGGATCTCGACGTCGATGTACTGGGTGCCGGCGGCGGCCGAGTAGGCCTTGATGGCGTAGGTGCCGGGGGCGGTCTCGTTGCCGGTGGTGATGTGCTTCTTGGGCTGGGTCCAGGCCCGGTTCCCGGTGCTGTCGTACTGGATCAGGGAGCGGAACTGCATCGTGGCGTACTTGCCGTCGGGCTTGTCGCGCAGGTAGTTCGAGAGTTGCAGGGTGTGGTTGTTGTTGGAGATCGTGGCGACGCCGGCAGAGATCTCGGCGAGGGCGTTGTTCGACTTGTACTCCGCCTTCCAGTAGGTGGAGGGGGCGGCGTTGGCGTGACTGGCGGCGGCGAATCCGGCGATGGTGACAGCGGTGGCGACGGTGAGGGACTTGATGAGGGTCTTCGTGGTCTTCATGGCGGGCTCCTTGGGGTGGTGAGCGGGTGTGTCCTGCTCGGTGTGAACCCATCGTCGACCCGAGCGCTCAGGCCCCGCTAAAGAACCCCTAAAGGCCCTCCACCGCTGGCCGTCTGCTTACGCCGGGAGGGATCGTGAGCGACGGTTGAAGAGATGCGCCAGACCGAGTACGAGTCCGGTGCCGGTCAGCACGAACGCCACGAACACGGCCAGCATGCCGAGGTACCACGCCTCGATGCCGATACCGGCGGCGCCGATGACGGCGGCGATGATGCACGGACCGGCGAGCACGAATTTCCACCAACTGTTCGTCGAGATCGCCGCGTCGATTGGTCCGGTGCGTCGCCACGCAACCACCGCGGCGAATCCAGATACCAGGGCGACACCAAGGCCGATCGCCAGCGCGGCGGCGTTGGTGCCGCCGACGATGGCGAGGAGTAACCCGCCTGCGGCGATCGCGGTATACAGCAGCGGCACGACGCGATTCGGGGTTCGGCTCATGTGGGCCTCCAGTTGTTGGGTGGGGATCGTGATTGCCAAGTCGACGGCGGCTCGACCGCAGACGCGCCAGGCTGGCTCGTCGCCGAACTGCTCGCGCATGAGTTGCACCATGTCGGACGCGTAGTCGTCGCGGAAGCGACGGGGGTACATGCCCATCAGCGTGCGGTACACCCGTACGGCGAACCGTTCGCTACTCATGCTGGCGCGCCGCCGGGTAGGTGGCCGGTGACGCGGTGGACCAGCGTCTGCAGCCGAGAGAGTTCATCGAGTGCCACCGTCCTGCCGGACGCGGTCAGTTCGTAGTAGCGGCGCCGCTCGCTTTCGGTGCGGGTGCCGCGGTCGGTGGTCTCGACAACGAGGCCGCCATCGACCAACCGGTTCAACGTGCCGTAGATCGTGCCTGCACCCATCTTGACGGCGCCGTCGCTGAGTTCAGCGACCCGCCGCATGACCGCATAGCCATGGAGTTCACCCTCGAGCAAGGCCAGCACGATGTGGAGCGACGCGGCCGGAAGCGGTTTCGGTGACGAGGACATACTCAGAGTATGATATATCGATATTCGATAGTCAAGTGACGGTAGCGGCGGAGCTGAGAACTCTGCCGCACCCCTGGTTCATGATCGGTTCATGTCACGCCATCGCTTCGAACGCCAGTCGCAGGCTCCGCGCCCGTCTCTCGTGGGGGTTCCGGCCCTGCCCGCCGAGTCCCCACCGTCTCCGCTGGCCGAGTGTCTGGCATCGGAGAGTTACCTTGCTGGCGGGGTCCGAGACCTTGCCGACCTCGTCGGTGGAGTCGATGTGCTCGAGTGCCTTGACCCAACACCGCTGCCAGACGAGGCGTTCGACTGGACGGCCGTCGCCGAAGTGGACCGGGGGGTGGTTCGTGCGGTGCTCGAAGCGGCGGAACGTGCCGTCACCGATCCGGCGCTTCCCGTGCCTGATCGGGACGTCGCGTCGCTGTTGTCGCGTGGAGGGATGCCGCTGTGGATCGTCGATCTCGAGTTCCGCACTGTCGTGCGACGTCTGATCGCTCTCGTAGCCCGTCACGACGCGCCGATCCTCCATCGATCGCCCCCAGCGCGCTTGGCGGCGGCGTTCGTGTGGCTGGCGCTGCACGGCAACGGCAAGCTCGGACGAGGCCGTTCGTTCAAGGCCGACTACATCTGGTGGGGATTCGAGGTGACCGATTGTGCCGAGCGGGGTCGGGCGCTGCGTCGGGCCACTGGTGTCCCCGCGGTGACCCCGGACTGGTACGGGTCGTCAGTCGGACCCGGCGACGACACCTGGTTGCCCGATGCCGCGTTGCTCCACTCGAGTACCCGCCGTTCACTGGTCACCCGTCGCGAACACCTGATCTCATCGATCGCCGCCGAAGCAGAGCGCGAGGCGCAGCGTCAACCGGTCCGACTGGTCGGCGACGGACAGGTGCGCCTCCTCGCTCGACAGGTCATCCCGAGAGGGGCGGTACGGGCCACGGTGGAGGCAGGACGTTCAGTGGTCTTCGCCCTCTTCGGCGCGGAGGAGGGTCCTCTCAAGACCGAGGAAGTGCTGGCGCTCAGCATCTCCGACGCACGACTCTTCGTCACGATGCTCGAGAAGGCACTCGATGGTCCGCTCGTCAGCGGTACGCGGCTCGCAACGCCACAACACTGACCAAGATCATGTTCAACCACGAAAGCTGATCTCCGCCCGGGTGAACGATCTAGTCTCGCAACAAAACTGATCAATGCTAAGAGTTACGCACTAAAGCTGATCAACGACTTGGGCGCTCGTGCAGATCGCTGACCGGCAGGGACGGTGGTGATGAGACATTCACATTGGGGTGAGCTGGTGTGGGCCGCCGATCACGACACGGCGGTGCTCAGCCGCGCCGCACAGCGCGGCACGCTGCTGCGCCTCGGCACCGGGCTGTACACCGGCGCCGTCGACGATGGCCCTGCCGAGGTCGTCAGCCGGAACCTCTGGCCGATCCTCGCCCACGAACTTCCTGGTGCGGTCATCGTCGATCGGTCTGCCCGAGCGGGCGGGCAACCCGTCGGCGGTGAATTGCTCGTCGCCCACTCTCGTCGGCACCCGCTCGAACTGCCGGGGCTGACCATCGTGCCCCGACCAGGGCCCGGCCCGCTCGAGCAGGACATGTCACTGCCCGGCGGCATCTCTCTGGCGTCGGAGGCGCGGACGATGCTCGAGAGCCTCGCCCGACCAGGTGGACGTCGGTTGGGCCGCCACGAGGTCGAAGCCTGGATCGACGACCTGAGCGCCCACGGTGGCGAGGAACGTGTCAACGCGTTGCGGGATCTGGCCCGTCGCATCGCGCCGGACCTGCGCGCCCTTACGGCCTTCGCAGTCCTTCAGCGGCTCGCCGCCGCCGCACTGAGCACCGGAGATGCGCGCGACGTCACGTCGCGTCGCCTGGCGGCGCGGGCCGTTCGTCGCCCCTACGACCACGTTCGGCTGGAACGGTTCCGGGCCTTGACGGAGTATCTGTTGTCGATCGGACCGGGTGGCGTCCTCGACCTGCCCGTGGATGCTGCCCGGCGGGCTGTGCTGCCGTTCTACGAGGCCTACTTCTCCAACTACATCGAAGGCACGGAGTTCACCCTCGACGAAGCGGCTCGCATCGTGTTCGACGGCGAGATGCCCGCCGCTCGCCCGGAGGATGCGCACGACGTCCTGGGCACCTACGCCGTCGTCGCCGACCCCATCCTGATGCGCGAGATCCCCGATTCGGGATCCGCGTTCGTGGACGTAGTGCGACGTCGCCACGCCCAGGTGATGGCCGGGCGTTCCCGCGTGCGACCGGGCGAATTCAAGCTGGTCGCCAACCGTGCGGGAAACACGGAGTTCGTTCCCCCCGAGATGGTCGAGGGCTCACTGCTCGCAGCGTACGACGTGGCCGCTCCTCTGCTCGATCCATTCCAGCGCTCGGTGTACGTGATGTTCGTCGTTGCCGAGGTGCACCCGTTCATGGACGGCAACGGTCGGGTGGCGCGGATCTGTATGAACGCCGAACTCGTCGGCAGTGCGCAGGTACGTATCATCATTCCGACGGTGTTCCGCCTGAACTACGTCTCGGCGCTCAAGGCGGGAACGCACAGCAACGCGTTCGCTCCACTCGTCGCAGTACTCGACTTCACCCAGCGGTACACCGCCAGAATCGACTTCACGTCCCGGGCGACGGCCGAAGCAGACCTGCAACGCTCTCACGCTCTTCGCGACCCCTACGAGGCCGAGCAGGCCGGCATTCGCCTTCAGCTGCCCTGAGGGAGCGAGATGGGTCACACTCACCACCCAGCGGACTCATACCTGAGGGACGTGGTCAGTCGGATGGTGGATGCTCGAGGAGTTCGGCCGGCACCCAGTCCGGCCAGGTGTGTGGCCGCTGACTTCGACCCGGCTGCGGACACGAGCGACGGCGAGGCTTTCCGGGATCAGTACGACGTGAAGCATCACGAGGTATCCGCGATCAGCGGCGTCTCGCATGAGCTGCAGCTCTGATTCGTGGGAGAAGACGGTCTCGGCGAGCGCGCCCGATGCGGCGAGTCTCGCCTGGCGAGGACGTCAAGGCGTTCGCGAGGATCCCGAAGCAGCGGCTCCGCGGGGCGCTGGGACGAGAAGTCGCGATTCTGCGAGGCGGATCTCTGCCGGAAGATCGGCGAGCGACGCCTGCAACAAACGGCGCCGACCCTCGCTGGACGTTGCGAATCTCCTCGAGAGGGAACCGTCTGTGCGTCCCGACACCACCGCGCGACCGAGACGGAAGTACCACGACACCGTCGTGGCGAGTTGATGTCCATCGCGGACCCTCTCGAACTCGTCGGTGCCTGCGCCTACGGGGGTGTCGAAGAGGAGGTGGTCGTCGATGACGAGCACAGCTCAGCCTGCGAGATCCGGATCCCGATCGGCAACGTCTTGGATCGCCGCCGCAAGTTCACCGGATCGGGAGAACTCTCGTGCCCACGCCGACAGTTCCACATCGTCAATCACCAGCCGTACCGGACTGACGGGTCCCTGGGGTTCCATCTCCGCGCGAACTCGGCGCACCGCTGCGGCCAGGTCGGCGGGCCGATCGGTGAGCTTCGAAGTCATGGAGGAAGATTACCGTCGTGGCGCCCGCCCGGAGGACGGATCCAGTCCAGGATCACCTACGACGTCGCGACGGGACGGCGAATCGTCCTGTTGACGGTGTTCGCCAAGACCCGGCCCCGGGAGCGCGCTGAGGTCGAGCGGGCGCGGCGGGCCATGCAGCGCTGTATCGACGAGAAGCACATCAACGATGAGGAGCGGTGACGAAGCCCCCGAGTTGGGAAAGCTCATGGCTGAGCGAGCTGACGGCCCGGCGCGCCGGGAACAATTCGCCGAGCTTGCCCCCGTTGGACAAGGTCGCGGAGCGCCCTCGGTGCCGAGGTGAGCCTGTCAATCGTCGATCTCGTGCGTTGAGTGCCATCCAATAGCGGGCGCAGCATGTCGTGGAGGCCCGATTTTCGGTGGAGCAGGAACCCTTTCGCTCCTCGAGGGTCACGGGTGATCTGCGCACGTGCGCCGGTCGTTCGTACAGATCGTGCCGTCCCGGTTCGTCCTGCCACACAGCAGTGAGGATTCCCGCATCCGGTCGAGCTTCTCGCTCAGGCGTGCGATATCCGCTTCTGCCGCTGGCGGACCCTTGGCGTAGCTGGCCAGGCGAGGAACACCGTCGAGGAACCCGCGGGCACGTCGCGAGCCCGCCTCATCGCTCGGCCGAAGTGCAACCGTGGAGAGCTTGCGCGCAACGGCATCGGGGTCGACGAGTCCGGCCTGGAACACCGCGGTGAGAAACCGGATGTCCTTGGTGCGGCCCGCGAGCACCTTGGTGACGCACAGATCCTCAGGGTGCAGGCACAGACCCACCTCGCCGCTCGGGGTCAGGGTCCGAACGAGGCGTTCGTCCCAGCCCCTTGGAAGGCTGGCCGTCCAGGGCGACACCCCGTCTGCGTAGATCCCGTACTTGTCGGAGAAGTGACTGGCTTCGCCGAGTAGGGCGTCGACCTGGTCGGCCTTCATCTCGTCGTCGTCGTCGAACGGAAGGATGTCTGCTTCGGCTGACATCGTTGCGTCCTGTGGAAGCATGAACTCGCTGAACGAGGCGAGGATCGACTGGCTACCGATGATCACCACGGTGTCCTCGCCGAGCATCGCGGCCGCAGCGCGGATGATCCGGTGCAGACCCTCCCTGTTCATCGAGGTCCGGCTCGCCGCGACTTCGAACGACGGGTCACTTCGTGGCGTTCGTTGTCGTTCAACAGCGTGGTGAACGGCGACATCTTGAGCACCTCGACGTCGTCCTCGTCGGTCGACAACAACAGCCGCACGATGTCGGATCGCGGCCCGTCGAGCAGGCGCCGCCAGGTCTCGATGTACGGCGAGCTTCGCTTGCTCAGCGACTCTTCGAGCACGCGCAGCCGGCGGCGTCCGAAGTCCAACACACGGTCAGGGTCGTCGAGGAACTTGTCCAGCACGATCCGGTGGAGTTCGAGAGTCTTGGACACCGAGCGGTCATCCTGCCGGGAACGCTTGGGTACCACTTCCACTGTCTCGGATCCGACCGACAGGATGCGTTCCAGTGTCTCGATGCTTGGGCGGCGGCGGCCGCGTTCGTACATCGACAGCACCGGCTGCGGAATGCCCGTCAGCTCGCTGAGGGTCGTCTGAGAAAGGCCGTGACGACCTCTGAACTCCTTGACGACCTCCGACGTGTTCATCGACCTAATATAACTCAAACGATATAGCTGTCGGCGACTACCGGACGAGGGCTCTGGCCCCGATCGAGACGGACGCTGCCGACCATCGCCGATTCGCTCAGCCAAGAGGGCGACCGGCCGCGAGTGACTTGCCGAGACTCCTTGACATCGAGCTCGGCGGACCGGTGGTGGCAGCGCCGAGCGCGATACTCGTTTGCGTGACGTTCGGGAGATCTTCGTGCAACTGACGAGTCGTCACCGCGTGGCGGCGTTGGTGGTGGCTGTCGGGTTCGTGAGTTCGTGCACGTCGTCGGGTCCGTCCGGAGGGCTCGGATCGTTGGTTCCGCCGCCGTCGTCGACCGGTCTGTCCGAAGCCTCGGCTCTGACTGTCATCGCGCCGGCGTCGTGCGACCTCGTTGGCTGCGTCGGTGAAGGGATCGATACGAGTAGCGGTGCCTTCACCGCCCAGGTCGAGGATCTGCGTTTTCCGCCGGGCCTCTTCGGCGTCGAGTTGATCCGGCACTACCGCTCGGATCGCCTGGAGACGGGCTGGTTCGGCCGTGGTTGGTCGACCATTTTCGAGACGACGCTGGTGAAGGACACTGGAGGCTGGGTACTGGATGCGTCTGCAGGGCTGACGCCCCTGTGGTCACCGGAGGCACCCAGCCTGTGGCGCATTACCGGGTCACCCCAAGTGGAGTCTCTTGCGAGTGGTGGGGGCGAGTTCATGTGGCCGTCGGGTGAGGTCTGGTCGTTTGGCGCCGACGGGGCGCTTCGCAACTTGACTTCGCCGTACGGCCAGAAGGTGGACATCTCTCGCGACGGGTCTGGGAGTGTCAGCATCCGATCGTCGCAGGGTGTGAGCGTCGAGTTGAGCGTCGTTGGCGGGTTGGTGACTCAGGTTCGCGCCGACGACGGTGGAGAGCCGCGAGAGGTGACCTTCACCTATTCGGGTGACCTTCTCGAGGGTGTCGAGGCACCGGGCCTCAGCCTTCGGGGAGTACGCGAACGGGGGTCGGGAGTGGCAACCGGTCGGTGAACCCGAGATCGTCAACGGTCACGACTTCCCTGACCCGGCCCATGGCAAGGCGATCCCGTACGGGATCTACGACGTGACGAACAACGAGGGCTGGGTCTCAGTCGGCGATGTGGCCGATACCGGCGAGTTCGCGATCAACGCCATCCGCACATGGTGGACGACAATGGGCAGCTCACGGTTCGCGCACGCCACCCGTCTCATGATCACCGCCGACTGCGGCGGATCGAACGCCGCTCGCGCCCGGTTGTGGAAACGGTGAGTCATATTGGAAGAGCTTGCTCGACCTCACATCTGCACCGGTTCGCTTGAAGCATTGGACTAGTTCCCGAAGATCGGCCTGGCTCCGCAATGGGCGCCGTCCTCGCGACGGGCAACCCGGGTCGTCGCCGTGAAGGGTTCTCGCGTCGGTCCGCGTGGAGCAAAGTGTGGGTGTGTTCGGGGTTTGCCAAGAACAGAACACCAAACGCCCCGCCCTCATCCCGCCCTCATCCCACCGGGTCTCGGTCGCCGTTGAACCGACCGCCCTGGGACAGAACCGTTGGAGCCTTCACTTCAAAAACGTAACGATTGTCTCATTCATGCCATATAGAGTGTGCGAGTGGACTTCGTTCACCCGGTCGAGGCGATCATTCCAGGGGCGCAGGGCCGAGTGCTCGGTGTCCTTGCTCGCGCGACCGCGGAGCTGAGCCTTCGCACCGTCGCCCGTCTCGCCGGGGTGAGCACTGCTCAGGCCTCGCGTGTCCTGCCCGGC
>JBKJJS010000341.1:0-15401 GCA_046597895.1 Ilumatobacteraceae bacterium | reverse complement strand
GTTTCCACCAGCCACGCCCACATACGCCATACGGCGGAAACACCCCGGCAATCCACCTTCCGGTACCGTCCTCCGATGCCGTTCGACCTCACCGGCACGCTCGGTCCCTGCCGCGTCCGTTACCACCTCCCGGCGACACCGGCGAACTGCTACTGGGGGTACATCGATCAGGCGCAGCCACCGGCGCTCACGGTCGACCCTGGTGACGTCGTCCACGTCGAGGCCCTCACGCATCATGCCGGCGATGCCCCGGATCTGCTCATGGACGACGGCGTTCGAGCGGTCTGGAACGCCATTCCGGAAGCCGACCGCGGCCCCGGAGTGCACATCCTCACCGGGCCCATCCACGTCCGAGGCGCCGAGCCGGGGGACACGCTCGTCGTGCGCATCCTGGATATGCGGCCCCGCCTACCTCACGGCTCTAACTGCGCCGCAAACTGGGGGTTGTTGTACAAGCGGTTCGGCAAGGAGCGCATCACCATCTACGGCTTGGATCAGGACGGCGACGGCGGGTTCCCGGCTCTCGCCCGACCGGCGTTCGGGTTCGATTTCACGGCCCGTGCGAAGTACGACATTCCCGGCGTGATCAGCCCGGTGGACCTCGCCGCCCGCCAACCGTTCAGCCGGGCGGTGGCCGTCCCGGTCCGTCCTCACTTTGGCGTGATGGGTGTCGCGCCCGCGACCAGTGAACGGTTGTCGTCGATCCCGCCCGGCGTCTTCGGCGGCAACGTCGACAACTGGCGGATCGGTCCTGGCGCCACGGTCTGCTACCCCGTGTTCATGCCGGGGGCGAACCTGTACGTCGGCGACCCCCACTTCGCCCAGGGCGACGGGGAAATCTGCGGCACGGCCATCGAGGCCTCGCTCGACGCCACCATCCAGGTCGGCCTGCACCGGGGCATCGGCGTTCGCTCACCGCTCATCGAGACCGATCAGCAATGGGTCACCCACGGCTTTGGAGCCGACCTCGACGAGGCGATGGCGATGGCGGCCGACGAGATGCTGTGGCTGATGTGCACCCACCTCGGGTTGAGCAATGACGACGCCTATTCGCTGGCATCAGTCGCAGTGGACTTCGGCGTCACCCAGGTCGTCGACGGGACACTCGGCTGCCACGCGGCGATCCGCCGCGACATCTTCTTGTGACGCTCGGTCGACGGGTCGGCAACATTGCAACCTCTTGACAGACTGACCCATCTGTTGTAACGTAACTGACACAACAGGTACGCCTCGGACCCCTCCCCGGACCACCCGAAGCCCCCCCTCTGGGGTACCGCCCGTCGAGTTGGCCTGCCCGCCCGCTAGCAGCTCGAAGAGTGGTACCCCAGAGACATTTTTCCCGTGAGCTCGGGCCTCGCGGGAGTTCACTCCATGCTGCGGCGGCCTTCGAGCGCCCGGCCGAGCGTGAGTTCATCGGCGTACTCGAGATCGCCGCCCACCGGGAGGCCGCTGGCTAGGCGGGTCACTTCGATGCCGATGGGCTTCAGCAACCTCGCCAGATACATCGCCGTTGCCTCCCCCTCGATGTTCGGGTTCGTACAGATGATGATCTCACGGATCTGCTCGGCCTCGAGCCGCATCAGGAGTTCCCGCACTTTCAGTTGTTCCGGCCCAATTCCCTCGATCGGCGAGATGGCCCCGAGCAGCACGTGGTACCGGCCCCGGAACTCGCCGGTCTTCTCGAGGGCCATGATGTCCCTGGCCTCCTCCACCACGCAGAGCACGCCGACCTCGCGACGCTCGTCGGCACAGATACCGCAGAGCGTTCCCTCTGACACATTGAAACAGCGCTCGCAGAACTGCACCCTGCGCTTGGCCTCCTGAATGGCCTCGGCCAGGCGCCCCGCATCCTCCGTGGGGAGCTTCAGGAGGTGGAAGGCGATGCGCTGGGCCGATTTCGGACCGATCCCGGGGAGCCGACCCAACTCATCGATGAGCGTCTGGACGGGAGCGGCATAGGTGGCGGCCACCTCAGTGCTGCTCGTCGATCAGTTCGGAGCCGGGGAAGGCGGCGGCAATACGACTGATCCCAGAGACGTGCGCCTCCGGCGGGGCGTCGACAAGGTCGGCGAGGTCGATGTCCTCATCCAACGGCGGCGCCGGCGCTTCCTGCGACGAGCCGGGCGCCGAGGTCGCAGGATCCGCTTGCACAATGATTCGGGCGGGTCGGCCGGCCGCAGTGGAGAGCAGTTTCTCGATCTCCGGGCGCAACTCACCCGCTCGCTTGGCGTGGCCGTCATTGGGGAACGTGAGCACCAACGCCCCGTCGCGCAGACCGCTCGGCTGCGCCACCATGTACACCGCTTTGTTGAGCGCCCGCAGCTTCGGTTTCACACCCTGCTCGAAGACCGTGGCGAGGTCAGTGTCCGGCGTCGGGGCCGCGGCGGCAACAGACGGCGCGACGGGTGCGGCGATTACCTCGACCGCGACTACCTCGACCGCGCCTGTCTCTGCCGCGCCCTGCCGGGCGCGGGCACCGAGCACCGCCCGACCCGTTGACGGGTCGACGACCGGGGGCCGCGGGATCGGGCCGGTCGCCGAACCGGTGGCACCTTTCGCCAACGCGTGCTCGAGTCGTTCGAGCCGAGCCATGATGGCACCGATGTCGCCGCCGAGGGGCGGGCTCGTGATCTTCACCAACGCCACTTCAAGGAGTACCCGAGGATCCGGAGCGTGGCGCATCTCCACCAACGCGTCGCCGATGCCTTCCATAGCCCGCACGGCGGCGGCCGACCCGAGGCGCTGCGCCTGCTCGGCGACCACCGTGGCCCTGGCATCCGGCAGTTGCACGAGTTCGGGCGCCATGAGCGACAAGAAGCACTCCCGCAACTGCCCGAGCACACTCTCGGAGATTCCGCGTGCGTCACGCCCTTGCCTGATGGAGGCGGCTACCGCCGCGAGTGCCCGACCGGGATCGGATTCGATGAGCGCCTCGATGAACTCGTCGAGGGGAGCGGCTTCCACCGCGACGCTGCCACCGGCCGCCGCCACTTCGAGCGCCGACAGCGCGTCCCGAGCGGAGCCGGCGGCCTGGCCCACCACCGCCTCCACGATGTCGTCCGTGAGTTCAATGCCCGCATCGGCCGCCACCCAGCGCACGTGTGTCTCCAACTCCTCGGCTCCGAGAAGGTGGAACACGAGATGCTGAGTACGGCTGCGGATGGTGTCGCGTACCTTCTGCGGATCCGTCGTGGCCAACACGAACACGACGTGGGGTGGCGGCTCCTCCAGGGTCTTCAGCAGCGCCGCCTCGGCCCCCGGCGTGAGCATGTGGACCTCATCCAGGATGTACACCTTGTGCCGGCCCGGCGTGCCGAGGTTGACCCGCTCGATGAGCTCGCGGATGTCGTCGACCTTGTTGTTGCTGGCGGCATCGAGCTCGATCACGTCGAAGCTCGTGCCCGCCTCCACCGCCAGACAGGACGGGCACTCACAACATGGCTCGCCCTCGACCGGGCGCTCGCAGTTGAGCACCTTGGCCAGAATGCGCGCCGACGTGGTCTTGCCGGTGCCGCGTGGCCCTGAGAAGAGGTAGGCCTGACCCTCTCGGTTTCCGGCGACGGCGTTGCGCAGCGCCCGCACCACGTGGTCCTGCCCCTTCAGTTCGCTGAAGCGGCGCGGCCGGTACCGACGGTAGAGGGACTGCTGAGCCATGGGCCGAGCCTACTGAGGGGGTGTGGCGCCGGTGAGCCGCCGCGCCGGGTACCCGGGCCCGGACCAGCACCCTGGCCCCGTTCACGCTGGTGGAGGCATTAGCGTTGATGCCATCCCATGGACCGTCGCCGAGCGATCAAGCTCCTCCTGGCTGCCCTCTTCACCGCAGTCCTTGGCGCGCTCGCAGTCGGATCGGCCGCCAGGGCGGGCACCGACGCCGAACTGATCACCCTTGTCAGCACGAAGCCAGTGGACGGGGCCGTGCTCACTGCGGCCCCCAGCGAGATCGTGCTCACGTTCGCCGAGCGCCTCCCGGCCATCGAACCACCCAGTGTGCAGCTCCAGAACGAGAGTCGCGAACTCATCAACATCGGCGACGCGGTCACCATCAAAAACCGTACGGCGCTGAGGGTCATCGTCAACGAGCCCAACGGGCTACCCGCCGGGAAGTACACGTTTACGTGGCTGATCCGGCCCACGAACGGCAAGGATGTGGCCGACAAGTTCACGTTCGAGCTTCGAGCACCGGATGCCGCCACGGACGACACGGGAGCCACCGGGACCGATTCGAGCGGATCCGGTACGACCGCCACACCGAAGGCGGACACCGAGGGCCTCGGCTTGCTGAAGAGTTCCTACTACACGGGTCTGCTCGGCACGCTCGGCCGGTTGCTCGGATACCTCGGGCTCGCCGCGCTCTTCGGTGGAGTGCTCCTCATCGCGTTGGCTTGGAAGGATGGCGTCGAGTACGTCCTCACGGTCAAGCACCTCTGGCTGGCATGGGGCGCCGGCGTCGTCGGCAGTTTGTTGACGGTGGCCACGGCGGCCGCGGACGTGTCCGGCATCTCGATCGCCCGAGGGCTCGTGCCCACCGAGTGGTCCGACCTCTTGGATTCCACGTTCGGAAAGGCCTTGGTGATCCGACTTTTCGCCATCGTCGGATGTGCATGGGTGGCGGCGCGGCCCGAGAAGGTCACCGACCCCAGCACCCGGCTCATGGCGCTCGGCATACCGGCCATCGCCCTGGCGACGTATGGCTGGAGCCGTCAGTCCGCCGGGGTGAGCGCGCTGGCGATCCCGGCTGGCATGGCCCACGTCGCGGCGGGCGCGGCGTGGTTCGGCGGCGCAGCACTCCTCACTCGCGTCGTGCTCGCCGGCCCAGGCGACCGGGACCTCGTCCTCGCCATCCGCGGGTTCCGTCGTATCTACCTCCCCGCGGTACTCGTCGTGCTGCTCTCGGGCGCAGTACAAACGAGCATCGTGCTCGGCGGCGCCGGCAAGCTGACATCGACGACGTTCGGCCGCATCTTCCTACTCAAGATCGTCGTCGTTGCGGCGATGGCGTTCATCGCCACGGCCAACCGGCAATACGCCCGCCACCGACTCGCCAAGGCCCGAACCCTCGACGCTCGCCCCGCGGCTCGCCTGCGTCGATCCGTACGGTCCGAGGTCTACGCCGGCACGATCGTGTTCTTGCTGGCCGCATGGCTTGCTGGCACATCGGCGCCGGGCCTGGCATCGGACAGCGCCGCCACACCGACGGGCAAGAACATCTACGAATCGACCGACGGATCGTTCCGCGCCGAGGTCAAGTTCGGAAAGACGATGGTCAACGCCAAGGTCGAACTGCACTTCAAGCTGCTCGAGCCCGAATCCATCGAGGACGGTCTCATCACGTTCCGCCCCAAGGACGGCAAGAGCACCGGCATCGCCGTCCCCATCGCCGGCACCCCAAATTACGGCTTCGGAACAGACCAGGGTTTCGAGTTCAAGTCCAGCGGGACCTGGATCATCACGATTACGGGCAACGGCCCCAACGGGCCACTGCCGACGATCACCCGGGAGTTCACGGTGAACAACCAAGACGGGTCAGCCCCGGGGACATCGACGTCGACCACCTCGCCTTCGACCACGCGCGCGACCTTGCCACCCGAGACGACGGGCGGCTAACCCCCGAACAGTGTGTCGAAGGGTACGGGTGACGCCACGTCGAGTTGGTCGTAGGTGCAGCTCTCGGGCCGCCGATCCGGGCGCCAGTGCAGGAACGACACGCCGTGACGGAAGCGTCCGGATTGCAGTTGGCCGAAGGTGACCTCGGCGACGCGCTCCACCCGGATCGGCACCCACGACAGGTCCTTACCGGCGTTCCACCGCGAGCCCCCGCCCGGTAGCCGCTGACTGTTCTGCGCGGCCTGCTCTTGCATCGCTTCCGCCCAGTCGCGCCATGGGTGGTCCTCCAGCGCGCCGTCAAGCAGCGGGGCGAGTTCGGCGAGCAGCGCCGTGCGGAACTTCGCCGTGAACGACGCGGCCACTCCCACGTGATTCAGGCGGCCCTCGTCGTCGTACAACCCAAGCAGGAGCGATCCGACGCCTTGCCCATCCTTGTGGATGCGGTACCCCGCGACGACGCACTCCGTGGTGCGCTGGTGCTTCACCTTCACCATCGTGCGCTTGCCCGGCGTGTACGGCCCGTCGAGCCGCTTGGCGACGACGCCGTCGAGACCACCTCCCTCGAAGCGCACGAACCACTCCTGCGCGGTGGCGGCGTCCGTGGTGGATGGCGTCAGGTAGACGGTCGGTGGGGAGACCCGGAACTCCTGCTCCAGGAGGGCAGCCCGCTCGGCCATCGGCGCTTTCAGGAGCGACCGGTCGCCCAGCGCGAGGAGATCAAAGGCCACGAACGCCGCCGGCGTCTCGGTGGACAGGCGGCGCACCCGTGACTCGGCAGGGTGGATGCGCTGGAGCAGCGCGTCGAAGTCGAGGCCGTGGTCATCCGCCGCCCGGATCACGATCTCGCCGTCCACCACGCACCGGTCGGGAAGGGCGGCCAGCAGCGGAGCCAGCAGCTCAGGGAAGTAGCGCGTGAACGGTCGCTCGTTGCGGGATGCCAGCTCGATGCGGTCGCCATCGCGAAAGACGATGCACCGGAACCCGTCCCACTTCGGCTCGTACCGCCACCCTTCGCCAACCGGTACCTCGGCGGCGGCCTTGGCCAGCATGGGAGCGATCGGGGGTGTGAGGGGGAGGGCCACGGGACCATTGTGCCCGCACGACTAGGGTCGGGGCCGTGACGAGTTCGAATCCGATGCACGACAAGCTGGAAGACCTTCGCCAGCGACGCGATCAGGCGTTCCACGCCGGGTCGCCCCGGTCCGTGGAACGCCAGCACGAGAAGGGCAAGCTGCTCGCGAGGGAGCGCATCGACTGTCTCCTCGACCCCGGCTCGTTCCAGGAACTGGACCTGCTGGCCCGCCACCGTGCCCATGGCGCCGGCCTCGACGAGCGGCCCTACACGGACGGCGTCATCACCGGCTGGGGCACCGTAGAGGGCCGCAAGATCTTCGTCTTCTCGCAGGACTTCACGGTGTTCGGTGGCGCCCTCGGCGAGGTCTTCGCCGAGAAGATCCACAAGCTCATGGACCTGGCGCTCAAGGTGGGCGCCCCTGTCGTCGGCCTGAACGACGGCGCCGGCGCCCGTATCCAGGAAGGCGTGGTCTCTCTCGCGAGCTACGGCGGCATCTTCTACCGCAACGTCCTGTCCAGCGGCGTCATCCCGCAGATCTCCGTGATTCTCGGGCCATGCGCCGGCGGCGCCGTGTACTCGCCGGCCATGACCGACTTCATCTTCATGGTGCGTGAGAGCTCGCACATGTTCATCACCGGACCGGACGTCGTGAAGACGGTGACGGGCGAGGAGGTGACGCTCGAGGAGTTGGGCGGCGCCATGAGCCACGCCTCGAAATCAGGCGTCGCCACGTTCGTCTCATCCGACGAGAAGTCGTGCCTCGAGGACGTCCGTTACCTCCTCGGTTTCCTTCCTTCGAACAACCTCGAGGAGCCGCCGGGCGTCGACAGCACGGATGATCCCGAGCGCCTGTGCGAGATGCTGCGAGACATCCTTCCGCCATCGGCGAACCAGCCGTACGACATGAAGAAGGTCATTCGCGAGGTCGTCGACGATGGCGAGTTCTTCGAGTACTTTCCGCACTTCGCCAAGAACATCGTGTGTGGATTCTCCCGCGTCAACGGCCGACCGGTCGGCGTGGTCGGCAACCAGCCGATGTTCCTCGCCGGCGTACTGGACATCGAGAGCGCCGAGAAGGCCGCCCGGTTCGTGCGCACGTGCGATGCCTTCAACATCCCGCTCATCACGTTCGTGGATGTGCCGGGCTTCCTGCCGGGTGTGGATCAGGAGTACGGCGGCATCATCCGCCATGGCGCCAAGCTGCTCTACGCCTACTGCGAGGCGACAGTTCCGCGCATCCAGATCATCACTCGTAAGGCCTACGGCGGGGCCTACGTCGTCATGGATTCCAAGTCCATCGGCTCGGACTTGTCGTATGCGTGGCCCACCGCCGAACTGGCCGTGATGGGTCCGCAGGGCGCCGTCGAGATCGTGTACCGGCGCGAACTCCAGCAGGCGGCGGACCCTGTGACCCGGCGCGCCGAACTCGTCGCCGAGTACACCGAGAAGTACGCCAACCCGTACGCCGCCGCCGAGCGCGGCTACGTGGACGATGTCATCGACCCCGCCGAGACCCGGCAGAAGATCGTGGCGGGCCTCGCCCTCCTGGCCACCAAGCGCGAGGAGTTGCCGAAGCGCAAGCACGGCAACATGCCGCTATGACCTACTCCATCACGCCATCGCCGACGGACGAGGAGGCCGCCGCGGTCGTGGCGGCGGTCGAGGCGCTCTGGCCCAAGCCCGTGCTCATGGTCACCCCGGAGCAGATGCGCCGCGCCGCGGCGTGGCGGTTCAGCGGGCGGTGGTGGGCGCGGCCGGTGGCGGCCCGCCGGGACCGGCCGTACTACTGACGCTCAGGCGACCGCCGCACGCAACATCTGCATGAAGAGTTCCCTGTCGGCGACCGTGACCACCGACGCGTTCGGCGCGTCGTTGGTGAGCCCCAACAGGTCCATTACCACCATGCCTCGTGTCAGTTCGCTCTGCGTCTCGACCGCGAGGTGCAGACGTCGGGTCTCGATGGCGACACAGGGGTCGAGGGCGACCGCCATCGCGATGGGGTCCGGCAGATCGAATCCGGCCAGCTTGGTCTCCGTGGCGCAGAACGCTCGGACGACGCCCTGGATGTCCACGGCGAACTTGGCCAACGGGGTGCCGATGGCTCGAAGGTCAACCGCCTCGGCGTCGCTGATCACGGCGTAATGGCGGGAGATGTCCCACCCGACGAACTCCAGCGGCAAGCCGGCGGCGAGGACGACGGCGACGGCGTCCGGGTCAGCCCACATGTTGAATTCGGCGGCTGGCGTCACGTTGCCGATGTGGTCGGCCACGGCGCCCATCACCACGCACCGGGCAATCCGCGAGGCGAAGGCGGGGTCTCGCTGCACCGCCAGCGCGATGTTCGTGAGCGGACCGAGCGTGACGAGCGTGAGTTCGCCGGTGTGGGCCTCGGCCAGGGCCAGCAGCACGTCGACCGCGTGCCCGGTGCTCGGCCGACGGCCCGACAGCGGGAGCCCGATGTCGCCCATGCCGTCCACGCCGTGGACGAACTGCGCTGTCTCGAGCGGCCGTCGCAGCGGCGCATCCGCCCCGGCGTACACCGGAACATCGCCACGGTCGCAGAGGTCGCGCGTGTAGAGCGCGTTCTGCACCCCCAGGGCCAACGGCACGTTCCCGGCCACCACCGTGAGAGCCCGCACATCGACACCGGGGTGCCGCAAGGCCATCAGCAGCGCCACGGCATCGTCGGAGGCGGTGTCGGTGTCGATCACGAAAGGACGGCGCATCACCCCGTTGTAGCGGCTACAACGGGGCCATGCCGAGCACCGACGCGATGCGGGTCGCCCACAAAATCGACATCGATGCCGTACGAGCGGCCACGCCGGGCTGTCATGAGTTCACGTTCCTGGACAACGCCGGGGCGGCGCTAGCAACGCAGCACACCTTGGATGCGACCATCGGCCACCTGCTCCACGAGGCCCGGGTCGGGGGCTACCGGGCGGGGGCCGACGTCGCCGAGGTTCTCCAAGCGGGGCGAACGCAGGCGGCGACGTTGCTGAACGCCAACGGACCCGACGAGATCGCCTTCGTGCCGAGCGACGGCGCCGGCTTCACCAAGGTGTTCTGGGGCCTCCTGCTCGGCAATCAGATCGTGCAGGGCGACCGGGTGCTCGTCGATCGCATCAACTACAGCTCGCACTACCTCGCGCTGCTCCAGGCCCGTGACCAGTTCGACCTCCGCATCGACGTGATACCGAGCCTGGTCGATGGGTCGATCGATCTCGACGGCCTTGACCGCATGCTCGGCGACGACCTGGATCAGGACGTCGCGCTCGTCAGCACCACAATGATCGGCACCCACTGCGGGCTCGTCAATCCTGTCGCCGCGGTGGGTGCGCGGTGCCGAGATCGGGGGATCCTCTACATCGTCGACGCCTGCCAGGCCGTCGGCCAGATGCCCGTGGATGTCCAGGCCATCGGCTGCGATGCGCTCACCACCACCGGTCGCAAGTGGTTGCGGGCGCCGCGCGGGACCGGTCTGCTCTGGGTGCACCGCGATGTCATCCCTGTGTGCGTGCCAATAGGGATCGACGGCGGTTCGGCGAGTTGGCTCGACGAGGACCGCTACGAACTTGCGCGCGGGGCGAAACGCTTCGAGGAGTTCGAGACGTCAGTCGCCGCCCAGGTCGGCCTGGCCGCCGCGCTGGACCAGGTGAACGAACTCGGAATTGCCGCTATTCACCACCGGATCACGAGTCTGGCCGATGGGCTCCGAGCCGCGCTCAAGTCGGTGCCGGGCGTGAGCATGCTCGACGGCGAGGGTGAACGCAGTGGCATCGTGACGTTCACGATCGAGGGGCACGAACCGAGTCAGGTCGCCGCTGCGCTGAGCGAGCAATGCATCGTGGTCAGCGCGTCCGACGCCCCGTGGGCCCGCCTCGACATGGACGCCAAGGGCTTCACCGCAGTCGTACGAGCCTCGCCGCACTACTACAACACCGCCGACGAACTCGACCGCCTGGTGGAAGCGATCGGGCGTTGGGCTTGACGACTCGCTCGATGGTCGCGCGGGTTGCGGTCAGGCGGGTTCGCCCCAGAGCGCACAGATCGGGATGGCGAGTACGCGTGGCCCACTCATCGAACCACCCGGACATGAGGCGGCACCCACTACTCGCCGTCGCGCCCTTCAGGTAGAAGGCGCTTGAGCAACTCGCCGTCCGCTCCACTGGATCCGAATCGAGCAGACATGAGCCCTGACGCGCGGGGCCGCGCCACGCCAAAACTGCCGATCGGCTCGGGTCGGGGCCTTGTCGGGTCAGAGCGCGAGATGGAGCCGGAGTGCCTCGTCGAGATCTGCTTGGAGCTCGTTGGGCATGATGCCGACCCGTCGACCGATGCGTTCGACAGCGACCGAGCGGACTTGTTCCGCCTGCGCCTTGGAATCGGCGGCAAGTCCCGTGGCCGCGGCTGGGAGCAGCACCTGGAACGGATAGACGCGGTCGGTGTTCGACGTCACCGGTACAACCGTGACGACGCCACGGCCGAGCCGCTGGGCAGTGCTGTTGGCGCCGTCATTGCTCACGATGACGGCCGGACGTTGCTTGTCGACCTCGGTACCTCGGACGGGTTCGAGGTCGACCAGGCGGATCTCACCTCGTCGCATCAGCTCTGCCCGTCAGCAGTAGTGGCCTCCCAGAGCGCGCCGTCGTCGCTCGCTTTCCACTCCGCCCACGCGTCCTCGTACGCCATGCCCAGTTCCGATGCCCGCAACAGTCGGACGGCCTTGTGAAGGACCGCCGACCTGGACGCGAAGCCCTCACGCTCTGCGTAGTTGTCGAGGAACTCGACATCGTCATCGGGAAGACTCACGCTGACCTTCACACTGTGATGCTACCTGACTTACTACTTGGGTAGTAGGTGCCGCCCACCATCCAGAAATGCCGATCTGCCGCCCTCAGATTTCCTGCGTCAGGCCCAGGCCCGCAATCTCAGGCCGTGCTGATGGCTCGACCTGTGCCGAATGACAGCGGCGTCTCGGCCTTAGTGAACCGGAGGTTCAGTTTCAGCGTGCCGAGCATGATCCCGGGCTGGTGCAGCCAGTCGTTGCCGTCGCCGTACTCGATCGACTCGAGCCGGTCCAGCAGCACACCCCACGCGATCTGCTGCTCCACACGTGACAGGTTGGCCCCCGGGCAGACTCGTGGACCCGTGGAGAACGCCACATGGCGGGTGACCCCCTCCCGGTCGAGGTCGAGGTCGAAGGGGCAGGCGAACTCCTCCTCGTCGACATTGGCCGCCGCCCAGCGCAGGTGGAGCAGGGAGCCCTTCGGCACCTCCACGCCCTGGAAGACTTCGTCCCGGGACGTGGCGCGGGTCGAGAGCCCGTGGGTTGGCGAACGCAACCGCATCCCCTCTTCGGTGAAGGCACGCACCTTCGCCCGATCGTGGCGCAGTTGTTCGAACATGCCGGGGTGCTCACACAGAAGCTGGGCCTGCTCTTCCAGCGCGTACTGCGTGGTCTCGAGACCGCCGAGGATCATCGCATGCACGATTCCGGCGATCTCGAGGTCGGTCAGCTTGCGATCGAGCGCCTCGTAGTGCACGGTGCACAGGAAGCTGACCATGTCGTCCTTGAGGTCCAGGCGCTTCGCCCTTACGTGCTCGTAGATGTAGTCCTGGAAGCCGTCGAGGCGAGCAACCATTTCTGCGAACTGCTCCGGGGTGAGCTCGTGCTTGAGCCCGGTCCCGTGCACGAACGGCGTGACCACGGCATCGCCCCACTCGGCCAGGAGCGGGATGTCCTCCTGGGGGAACCCGAGCAGGCTGGCCATCACACGCTGGGGCAGGGGCCGCGCGAAGCGGCTGACGAACTCGACCTCACCGTTGCCGATCCATTCATCGAGCAGATCGTTGGCGTGCTTGGTGATCATGCCCCGGTGACGCAACGCCCCTGGCCCGACCCACGGGTCGGTGAGCTCCTTGCGGTGGCGGATGTACAGCTCCTGAGTTGGGCGCAGCGACACCATCGACGCCACCATCAAGTTGCGAGAGGTGGCGTAGTTCTCCTCCGCCGTCATGCCGGAACCGGCCTGGTCGGCGATTCGCACTTGCGTCAGCGGCGGGAACCGCTCGGGGTCCTTCACCACCATGGCTACATCGGCGTGCTTGGTGAGCACGAACGCATCGGTCCCGGGCGTCAGGCCACCACCCTCGATGCGCAGCACCGGGGCCTCCTCATGCAGGATCTCGTACGCCTCGTACCAGTGCTCCTGCGCGCCATCGCCGAACAGGTCGACGCTGTCGAGACCAACGGGACACGCCATCGGGCCGAGTTCGTGATTGATGTGCTTCGGATACGACGCCATACGCGTGCCTTCCCTATCGAACGGATTCCAGTTGGGATTAGGCCTAGCAGAACTGACCCGTGTTCGGGTCCATGGACTCGGCACGCTCAGCAGTTGATGGCCGCCGACATCGCTGAGCACACCTCACTCCAGCGTTCGGGCGGGAACCGGCTCACGAAGCTGACAAAGCGAGCGCGACCGAGGAGTTCCGGCGTGTCAAAGTTGAGGACGCACTCCACCTGAACCCCCTCGTCAGGCCCGAGCCGCACCTCGGACGGCAACTTTCGAACGGTAGTGGTGGCAAGTGCGACAAGAATCCGATCGAGGCGATCGACCGCCTCAGGGCGGGTCAGCACGAGCGCGGGTCGACGCGAACCACCGGCCTCGACGATCCACAGCTCCGCCCAACCCGGCGTCGCGCTCACCTTGACGTAGCGGCGTCTCGGCTGTCGACGCGTTCCTGCTCGGCCGCATCATGGAATGCCGCCAGGTCGCCGAACCCATCGATGTCGCCCCGCTCCTTCGGGTAGGCCGCCGCGTACAGGGCATCGACGCGTGCTCGTTCCGCCTCGTCCACCAGCAGCTTGACGATGGCGCTACGGCTCGAATGTGCGGCCACCGCCAGCGCGTCGAGCGTTTCGATCTGGCGTTGCGTGAACCGAATTGCGAGCTGGGTTCCTGCCATGCAGACCAGCATACCAATAGTGCATTGCTCGGTCTTCGGCCCGTCGGTCCGATCGACGATTCAGCGGGGAACGGCGTGCCAGTGCTCGGCGATCCCGAAGCCCACGCGGCCGTCCGTCTGGAAGCGGGTGAGGCCCTCATTCACGAACGTCACACCGTCGCGCCGCGGGATCTTGGTCGGGCAGATCGTGAGCACGGTGCCGTCGACCACGATGTCCGCTCCCTGACTGTCCGTTGCCCGTAACTGCACGGTCCGGTGCAGCAGCGGATTCCCGGGGTCGAATTCGGTCGTCATCGTCACGTCTGTGAGTTCGAGCGTCTCACCGTCACGCTGGATCCAGCCCTTACCCCGGAACATGCCGTCGGTGGTTCGGCCGCACGCCCCGCCCAGCGCCAGGTCGGCCCCGAAGTTCATCGAGAACCAGTTCAGAAAGCAGCCCTGTTCCACCGCGGCGGGGCCGGCGGATTTGGCGGCCGAACCACTCGGGCCTTGCCATGTGCGCGGCCCCCATGACTTGTCACGCACCCCGAAGCCGTTCACCGCCCACACCTCGTCGCCAAGGCGGACGGTGCCGCTGACCCGACCGGTCTGCTCGAAGTGTCCCTGGGCGCCACCGACGGCGTAGTGCGGGCCGCTGATCGCCTCGAACGCCACCTCCATGTCGAGAAGGGCCGGACGGCTCCATCCCTCCGGCCTGTCGCGAGTGGCGGCCAGCATCACGGTCGGATCGTCCATGTCCTGGGCATCGCCGGAGTAGACGATGTCCCAACGGCGAAACGCATGGCCCCGACGCAGTGTGAGATTCCCCACCGTGGGATCGGCGGGACCGAGCGCGCTGACCACCTCAGGGCTCAGGTCGGTGCGGCGGCCGTACGTGAACGCCACGCGTCCGCCGGGCAGGTAGACGGCGTGGAGCGCATCGGCCCAACCGTCGTTCGGACGGAATCCCATTCGAGTGAACGCGCCAACTCCGGCCTCGGGGTCGTAGAAGTTGAAGTAGTAGCTCTCGCTCCAGGCGGCGTGGTCTCCAACCGGGTGGAACAGTTCGTCGGCAGGATCGGCAGCGGTCATGCAGCATGGTGTAGCCCGCCCGCCGCACCCCGAGCGAACGGACCGCGCTGAATCAGGTTGGGCCGAGTTGTTCGAGGGTGAGCGTTGGGGCGCCCTCAGCAAGCGCGAGCTCCAAGTCGATGACGGCAACGAGGCGCCATTCTCCGTCGCCCGCCGGGTCAGCCAGGGTTTGTGTCACGACCCATCGCCCAGGTTCCTCCGCCAGCGAGAAGTTCTCCGCCGCGCGGGCCGAGCCGTCGATGCCGATCCCGTCGTACTCGGCCCAGTAGGGGGCCATCGCCGCGGCGAGTCGCGGCGAATCCCAGCCGCAGCGCGACGCCAGCGCCGGGTACGAGCGGGCGGCCAACAACTCCACCCATCCGAACGCGGCCGTGCGCACGATGGTGCGCCATGCCGCCGGCGGACCAACAGGACCGACCACCGGCGCGACCGGGGCATGGTGCTCGTGCAAAGGGCCACCCACCAGAAGGGTCCACTCGTCGAGCAATGTGGCGTCGGTGGCCCGGATGAGATCGCCGAGCCACTCGATCACGTCTTCGAGCATCGGTGTGTACGCGTCGTCGGGGAGTGAACGATCGAGCGTGCGCCACGCGTCGGTGAGGTAGCGCAACACCAGGCCTTCGCTGCGCTCCAACCGGTAGCGGCGGACGAACGTGGCGAAGCTGTCGCCGCCCTCCAACAT
>JBKJJS010000330.1:0-5400 GCA_046597895.1 Ilumatobacteraceae bacterium | reverse complement strand
ATGGCTGCAGCGGACCTTTGTCGTCGCCGATCTGGCGGCTAGTGCCGGCGAACGACAGGGCCGGGTCATCACCACGGAGTTCCTCCCTTAGCCACGGCGTAGGCGCGCCAAGTCGCCCGGGGCGCGCCAGACTGGTGAGGTGGCCCTTGACCTTCCCGTTCCCTCGTGCAGCTTTGCTTCGGATAACTCGGCGTCGGTGCATCCTGCGGTCCTCGACGCCATCGCTGCCGCGAATCATGGCCACGTGCTGGCATATGGCGACGACCCCTATACCCGGAGCGCGACCGCCCAGTTCAACGAGTTGTTCGGCCGTCCCGTCGATGTCTACTTCGTATGGGGTGGCAGCGGAGCCAATGTGATGGCACTCGCCAGCGTCTGGCGGCCGGCGGGGGCGGTCATCTGCACGGACATCGCCCACATCAACGTCGACGAGACGGCCTCTCCTGAACGGATCGTCGGCATGAAGTTGATCGACCTACCCCACGCGGGCGGCAAACTCCTTCCCGAACACATCGAGTCACAGATGCATGCGCTGGGTATCGAACACCATGCCCAGCCGTGCGCCATCTCGATCACGCAATCGACCGAATGCGGAACGCTCTACACAGCCGACGAAGTGGCCGCTCTCGCCGATGCCGCTCACCGCCATTCGATGTGGGTGCACATGGATGGGGCACGCATCGCCAATGCCGCAGCGGCCCTCGGCGGGACCGTTGAAGCTCTTCGTGCCGTCACGGTCGACGCCGGCGTGGACGTGATCTCGTTCGGAGGAACTAAGAACGGCATGATGTATGGCGAAGCCGTCGTGTACCTCGACCACTCCCTGGCGCGGAGCGCACCGTTCGTGCGTAAGCAGGTCGGCCAACTCCCCTCGAAGATGCGCTACGTGGCCGCCCAGTTCAGCGCCCTCCTCACCAATGGCCTGTGGCTCACCAATGCGACCCACGCCAATGCCATGGCTCAACGCCTCCACATCGCCGTCGCTGATCTGGAGGTCCTTGCGCTCGGTGCGCCCGAGGTGAACAGCTTGTTTCCCCATCTCCCGGATGCCACCGCCACCAAACTGAGGGAATGGTGCCCGTTCTACGACTGGGACCCGAGTCGCGAACAGGTGCGCTGGATGACCGCATGGGATACGACGCCCGTCGATGTCGACCGTTTTGCGGCCGGCGTCCGAGCCGTGCTGGCCGCAACGCCGGCCTGAGTGGGGAGCCGGACAGTTGGAACTCGATCCAGCGACTCCGCACCGGGACGCTCTCGGAGCGGCCTGGGACGACTACGGTGATCCTCGACGTATCAGCGAGGTCGATGAGGTCTCGGCGTTCGTTTCCACGAATCGCGTGTTTCGGCTTCGCTTGGAGGACGGGTCCGGAATCATCGGCAAGGTCTCCAACTATGGGTCGTACTTCCTGTTCGCCGAGGATCACGACCGTCTCCACGCCTGCGCTGACGCGCTGCAGGGAACCCGGTTCGAGGGCATGCTCGCCGACGTGCTGGCCCGAGATGGGCGGGCCTACACGTGGTACGACGGCCGGCTCTGGGTGGCGTTCTACCGCGAGGTCGAGCGGCGCGACGCGCTCCCCCGCATCCTCACACCGGCCCAGGTCGAAAATCTCGGTCGGGAGATGGCGTTGTTCCACCAGGCGTGCTCCGACATCGCGGGTGCACTGCCGCCCTCGTCGAAGTCGATCAAGTCCGATGCCATCCATCTCCTCGAGCTGCTCGAAAGCCCCTTCGCCTCACGGAACTTCGAGTTGGCACCAGAGCGCATCGGCACCCTTCACCGGCACACCCACGAGTTCCTCATGGAACTCGAGCGCATCCGCTACGACTATTGGGAGCGCATCCCCGTGCTCATCGACTGGAACCTGGGCAACTTCTCGGTCGACTACCAGCCGGACGGCTCGTTCCGCTTGTTCAGCCGCTGGGACTACGACTGGTTCCGTATCGAGCCGCGCGTGATGGACTTCTACTTCTTGTCGCGAGCATCGAGCCGCACCGGCGATCGCACCCACTGGAGCTACGGCCCCCACACCCTCAGTGAGCCGCTGTTCCTGCGCTTCACCGCCGCCTATCACGAGGTGTACCCGCTGACGGAAGCCGACATCGGCTTCGTCCCCGAGACATACCGCTTCTTCATTCTCAACTATGTGGTCCGCGAGGGTGCCCGCTTCTTCAGGAGGGACTTGTGCGAACAGTTCCGCCGAGACGCCGCGACCCGTTACCTCCCTGCGTTCGAAAGCTTTGATGTCGCTCCCCTGCTCGCGGCTATCGGCGTCAGTCGATGACGATCACAGGGTCTCCCCGCACTGCCCAGTTATAGAGCCAGTCCGCATCAGCGGCGCTCTGTCGGATGCAGCCGTGGGACCGCGGCTGGCCAAGCTCAGCGTCGATCTGTAGCGGGCCGTTCCGATTGAAAGGGATCTCGTGGAAGCCGATAACTCCACCCGACGTGTAGCGAAATGCGAGGAACTTGGGGCAACCTCGGCGACAACCGAACGGCCGCTTCTCATCCACCATGAACACCCCGGTCTGTCGGCGCCCACTTTCCAGCGGTAGGCGACGCCCTGAGACGAGGTGGGTCCGGGCCGCGATCCCGTCGGACTCGACAGCCCACAATTGCTGGGCGGAGAGCGAGTACACGATCCGCCGGCCGGTCCCGGAGTTCGCCGGCAGCGCCAAAAGGTCGGCCCCGCTCGCCACATCGACCGGACCGAACTCAAGTGTGCGCTTCCCATTCGGTTCGATGCAGGTCACCCTCACCGAAATGGCTCCGCCGGGGCTGGCCGCCACCATCCTCAGCGCGATTGAGAAGGGGCCGGACTTCGCTCTCGTCTGACCCAAACCGTTGCCATTCGATGCTCCCGACCACTCGTAGCGAATCCGTGACGTGCGAGCGGGACAGGACCCCTGCGCCAAGAAGTAGCCGGCATCCGCCGCGAGCGGTACCAAGGCGAAAGGCACGATCGGCGCCGCTTCCTGCGCCGACGCCGTCGGGGCCACCCATCCCGGCAGCGCAAGGAGCCCGGCAAGTACGAAGCTGGTGACAACTGGGTGGCGTATTCGTCGGCTCGCCCTCTGCACTATGTCGTCACCTCGTGGGCCGGTGCGCTGGCCTGCATGCGAATCGGGATCGACGTCACCGTGAGTCCGGTAGCTACCATTCCTCGCAGAACGCCGGACCGCCGCGTCACTCGTCTCCCCTTCGCCTCACAAACTCAGGCCAACGTATCAGGGCGGGGCCGACGGGCCGGGCACGATGAACCCGAGTGTGCTTGCGGTAGGGCCATCGACGACCCCGGTGACCCGGAGCCCATTTGTCCTCTGAAAGGCGCGGACTGCGGCACGAGTCCTGGTGAGGAACCGCCCGTCGGCCGTGCTGGCGAGTATCCCTAGCTCGATCAGGCGTCGCTGCAGGGAGGTCACTTGAGCACCGGAGTGTCCGTAGCGCAACGTCGGAAGGAGATACGGAACCTCTCCGTCAGGCGGGCACGGGATGCCGCTCGCCAGTGCCAGTTCCGGGCAACCAAAGCCCAACGCCGCCCGCGTGGCCGGCCCGGCCGCGCCGGTGATAGGCAACCTCTTTCGCTTCTGAAAGTTCATCACTGCTTGCAGAGTCCTCTTCCCGAAGGCGCCATCGGCCACTCCGCCGAGGTCACCAAGGCGGATGAGTCGCTTCTGGAGCGCTTTCACCTCTCCCCCGTGCATGGCATAGCGAAGGGTCGCGGTGATGGTGTGCGCGAGTATGTCGGGCCGGCATTCGATGCGCCGTTCCTCCCCCACCTCATAGCAATGCAACGCGTTCGGGTCGATCGGGTACAACGACACGAGATCGACGTCGGGCGGGCCGAGGTCCGGATCAGGACACGGCGTCTGGACCTCCTCGCCGGACCGGCGAGGTGTCGGGCACGGACGACCATCCATGAACGCCAACTTACGAGTGAGGTAGTCGGCTGCACCCCACGCCCCGATCACCGTGAAGTGGACGCCGTCGGTGGCGAACCACGCCGTCTCGGCGACGGTGTAGCGGTCCCAGTCGGCCACCGTGACGTCGGCGTAGTTCCCGGTGGCGAGTTTCTGACGCAGCACCTTGTTATTGGACTTGAACGTACCGTCGCTGGAGAAGTTGCCGGGCGAGACGTAGTCCACGTCGACTCGTAACGTCGTCCAGAGAATCCTCGTGATTCCCCGCTCCCGTGCCGTCTGCACGATCAGATCGAAGCCTTTGGAGAACGAGTTGGCCGCATCGTTGTAGCCGGCGAAGACGACCAGCGTGTCATACCCTGGCGCCGCCGCGTTGACGACATCGAGCACCGTGGGTGGCTTGCGTCCTTCGCGGCCCGTGCACGACGTGCCCTGAAGTCGGCGGCACGACTCGAGATCGAGGGTAAAATCCGCTCCCTTCAGTGCGCCTTGTGTCGACGCATACCAACGCATCGCGGCGAGCGAGGAGTCGCTCACCACCAGCACCCGTTGGAGCGGCGGCTCCTCCGCCCGCGCCACGTCGGCTACGGCGGGTGTGAGGCCGACGACGAGGCCACACACGACAGCGAGGGCACCCAGCCGCTTGACGGAAGCTGGACTGCGAAATCTGAACAATGTGGTTCTCCTGTGAGCGCGCCCGCTGTGGCGAGTTTACCGCGGTGGGCGTCAGCCAGCCGAGGGAACGATGAAACCGAGCTCGAGCGCGGTCTTCTTGTCCACGATCCCGGTCTCGTCGAGCCCGTGCTCCGCCTGAAACTTCTTGACGGCGGCCTGTGTCTTCGTCCCGAACACGCTGTTTGGTTTGGTGGACAGATAGTCGAGTTCCCGAAGGCGCTGCTGAAGCACCCAAACGAGCGCCCCCCGGTCGCCCTTGCCGAGCTTCGGGATGAACAACACATCCTCGTCGTCGACCGGGCACTTCCCGGCGTCGTCGCGCTGGACGTCGGGGCACCCAAACCCGAGCTTCTCCCTGGTCCGCGGCCCGGCGGTGCCGGTAACGGCCAGCTTCTGGCGAATCTGGTACCGCAGGACGGCGATCAGGGTGTCCTTGTCGTAGACACCAGAGGTGGCACCCTTGTAGAGCCCGGCCTTCTTGAGCGTGAGCTGGAGGTTCGTGACCTGTCGACCCTCGGTACCGAACGTCAGTGTCTTGAGGACGGCATTGGCGGTGTCCTCGTCGTCGACCTTGTTGGGTGGTTTGCACTCGATGTGCTTGGGGTCGACGACGTCGTAGCAGAGGAGACGCCCCGCCTTGAACGCGTAGACCGCGGCATAGTCGACATCGGGCGGAGCGTTATCTGGATCGGGACACGGGTTCTGGCGCTTCTGGTCCGGCCGCCTCGGCTGGGGGCACGCACGCCGCTCGAGGAACGCCAGCTTGCGACTCAGATAGTCGGCGGCACCCCATCCGCCGAG
>JBKJJS010000315.1:0-7021 GCA_046597895.1 Ilumatobacteraceae bacterium | reverse complement strand
GCCCTTCGGCGCTGACCAAAGGCCACCCCTTCGGCCCGAGGCGATGAGGGCGCGCGGGTTCGCCAAGGCTGATGCGGCTGACGACGTGCCGGTGAACCCTGGTGAGGTCGAACTCGGAGTCGACGTGCACGTCAGGTTGGCGTTGATTCCTAGAGCATGAGTCGAGCCCTGTGCGGGGTGCCGAGGTGTGCCGAGCGGGCACGGTATGGTCGACGCTCGTGCGGGGACAGCGCATCTTCATGAGCGGCATGGGTGGCGAACTCGCCTCGCTCACCGCCACCATGCTCGAGCGCGAGGCGTGGGTGGGGGAATTGAAGGGCCTCGACGTCGACCCACCACGGCGGCGCCTCCGGCGGGCCACCTTCCATCGGGTCGACCCCATGGCGACGGAGCGCATCGCAGGGATCGTGGCGGACTTCGATCCCGATGTGATCCTACATCTTGGGGTGTACGAGCCCGGTGCCCGCGCCGGCGACACCGACGCCCAGGACTGGACGATGGCGACGCTCGACGGCGTCATGTCCGGCGCCGGGCCGTCGCTGGAGCACATCGTGGTGCGCTCGGGTGTCACGATCTACGGCGCCGCTGGTCGGCGTGGCGCCGCCCCGGACGAAGCCACCCCGACCGACCCGAACAGCCGCTTCGGCCGGATGCTCGACGCCGTCGAGACGCGGGCGGCCGATGTCGGTCGGGCCGCCGGAGTCCCGGTCGGCGCAGTACGCCTCGCTCCCGTGATCGGGCCGCACGTCCCGAGCCCGCTCGGCCGCCTGCTACGGCTCCCGGCGGTGCCCTTCGCGCCCTTCAGCCGATCCGACTTCTCGGTCATCTGGGATCACGACGCTGCGACGGCGCTCGTCGCTGCCGTGCGTTGCCACCTCCCCGGCCCCGTGAACGTGGCCGCCGTCGGCTCGGTCACGCCACTCGGTGCCATCCGCATCGGACGCAGGATCCCGCTCCCGCTCGTCGGGCCTCAGTGGTCTCTGGCCCGCATGGTCACCGGAGCGCTCGGCGCTCCGATTCCGGAGCACGTCCTCGAGTTGCTCCACCACGGCCGCCTCGCCGACACGTCAGCCTGCGCCGACCTCCTGGGAATCGTGCCTGTCGCGTCGACCCGAGACGTCATCGATCGGCTGTACACCTGGCCGTCGGTCGTCCGCCACATCTTCAACGAGGCCGCGTGATGGCGTTCGCTACCGCGAGCGACGGTGTACGGATCCACTACAGCGCCGTCGGTCGACGCTCGGAGCCGCCCGTCCTGATGATCCAGGGACTCGGCGCCGATAAGCACGGCTGGGCCCTTCAACGGCTGGCATTCTCGCCCCACTACCGCGTGCTGGCCCATGACAACCGGGGTGCAGGGCGTAGCGACAAACCACTCGATGGATACTCACTCGAGCAGATGGCGGACGACGCCGTCGCCGTGCTCGACCACGCCGGTATCGACACCGCTCACGTCATGGGCGCATCGATGGGCGGGGCGATCAGCCAATTCCTCGCGGTGCGCTATCCAGAACGGGTCCGATCGCTCACGCTCGTGTGCACGGCCTGCCGTCACCACCCGTGGCGGCGCGAGCTTCTGCAGGAGTGGGCAGACAACGCGACCGTGGACGGGATGAAGTCCATGTCCGATTCGGCAATGAGGTGGGTCATCGGACCGCGATCGCTCCGCCGCTTTTCGCCGGCCCTCAGCTGGCTCGGCCCCTTGGCGTTCACCCGACCCCCGCACGCGTTCGCCGGCCAGGTGGCCGCGCTTCTCGACGCTGACGTAGCACTCGCGTCGGCGCTCGCCGACCTGCGGGTGCCAACGCTGGTCGTCGTCGGCAACCAGGACGTCCTCACACCGCGGGGCGACGCCGAAGAACTGGCTGAACTCATCCCGGGCGCCGAGCTTGTCATCATCTCCGGAGCCGCGCACGGGCTGATGGTGGAGCACTTCGCCACGTTCAACCGGGTGGTGATGGAGTTCATCGGCCGCACTTCAAAGGCGCAAGCGACCCGACTCGTCGGCGGACGCTGACCAACCTCATGCACACCGTCATCGTTGGCGCCGGACTGGCTGGGCTCGTGGCGGGACGGGCGCTGACCGCGGGGGGGCACGAGGTCGTGCTGCTCGACAAGGGACGCTCGCCGGGCGGGCGGCTGGCCACACGGCGCGTCGGCGCAGCGCAGTTCGATCACGGAGCCCAGTTCTTCACGGTCCGTTCGGACCGCTTCGCCTCGCTGATATCAGGATGGGAGCGCGACGACCTGGTGCACGAGTGGTGCAGGGGGTTCACCCCAGAGGGTGACGGCTTCTTGCGGTACGCCGTCCACGGTGGGATGAACGCGCTGGCCAAACATTTGGCCACGGGGATGGACGTCAGGTGTGAGTCGCTGGTGTTCGCGGTCCGTCCCGGGACCGGTGAGTGGGCTGTGGGGCTTGACGACGGGACGTCAGTCGCCGCCGACGCGCTTGTCGTCACGTGCCCACTCCCCCAGGCGTTCGCCGTGCTCGTGTCGAGCGGGGTCGAGGTGCCCGAGGCCCTGCGCACCACCGAGTACGACCGCACGATCACGCTGATGGTTGCCCTCGACCGACCGGGGCTCGTGCCCCCGCCAGGCGGCCTGCAGAACCCCGACGACACGTTCAGCTTCATCGCCGACAACATGGTCAAGGGGGTGTCGACTCACCCGGCCATCACATTCCACGCCAACCCGGAGTGGAGCGAGGCGCGCTGGAACATGGACCGCTCGGAGGTGCACACCGAGTTGCTGGCGGCGGCCCGGCCGTGGCTCGGGAACGCCGTCGTCACGGCAGACAGCGTGAAGCGATGGCGGTTCGCCACGCCACGCACGATCTGGCCCGAGCCGTGCTGGGCGAGCGACGCCGGGGTGGCGCCCCTCGTGCTGGCCGGCGATGCCTTCGCGGGACCCCGCGTGGAGGGCGCGGCACTGTCGGGACTCGCCGCGGCCGATGCCCTGCTCGCCTGACCCGCTCCAGCCGCGCCTCGCCACCCCTCGTTGCGCCTCGCCACGGGGGAGATGACGCGTCTGGTCGCCACTCTGCCGATGACACGCGTCATCTCTCTGGCGGAGGCCGCTCGGTAGCCTCTCGCCGATGAAGGATCGGGCACCCATGGAGGATCGGGCACCCATGAAGGATCGGGCATGGGGCTTTCGTACCCGGGCCCTGCATGCGGGTGGCCGCCCGGACCCCACGACCGGGGCCCGGGCTGTCCCGATCTACCAGTCCACGTCGTTCGTGTTCGAGGACACCAAGGACGCCGCCGACCTCTTTGCACTGCAGAAGTACGGCACGATCTACAGCCGTATCTCGAACCCGACGGTGAACGCGTTCGAGGAGCGGATGGCCTCGCTCGAGGGTGGGATCGGTGCCGTGGCGACGGCATCCGGCCAGGCGGCCGAGTTCCTCACGGCGGCCTGCCTGTGCGACGCCGGCGACCAGATCGTGGCCTCGTCCAGCCTTTACGGCGGCACGATCACCCAGTTCGACGTCACGTTGCGCCGCCTCGGGATCAACACCACGTTCGTGCCAGGCGACCAGCCCGACGCGTTCGCCGCAGCCATCACCGACCGCACCCGGTTCGTGTTCACGGAGGTGGTCGCCAACCCATCGGGCATCGTGGCCGACGTCGCCGCGCTGGCCGACATCGCCCACGCCGCTGAGATCCCCCTCGTCGTGGACGCCACCACGGTCACCCCCTTTCTCTGCAATCCCTTCGAATGGGGTGCCGACATCGTGGTCCATTCCGCCACGAAGTTCATCGGCGGGCATGGCACGTCGATCGGCGGGGTCATCGTCGACTCCGGTCGGTTCGATTGGGGGCGCGGCAAGTTTCCCCACTTCACCGAGCCCGTGGCGTCCTACGGCGGGCTGCGGTACTGGGAGAACTTCGGCGAGTACGCGTTCTGCACCAAGCTGCGAGTCGAGCAACTTCGCGACATCGGGGCCAGCTTGAGCCCGTTCAACGCGTTCCTGCTCCTGCAGGGGCTGGAAACCCTGCCGCTGCGCATGGAGGCGCATGTGATCAACGCCGTCCAGGTCGCGAACTGGTTGGAGTCGCACCCCCAGGTGACGTGGGTGCGCTACGCCGGACTCGCCTCGTCGCCCTCCCACGCTCTTGCTCAGCGCTACTTGCCGAAGGGCGCAGGGTCCGTGTTCGCGTTTGGCGTGAAAGGGGGCAGGGCGGCCGGCAGCCGGTTCATCGAACGCCTCGAGATGGTCAGCCACCTGGCCAACATCGGCGACGCCAAGACGCTCGTGATCCACCCGGCGTCGACGACGCACCAGCAGCTCACTGATTCGCAGTTGGAAGCGTGCGGGGTAGGGCCCGATCTCATTCGGTTGTCCGTCGGCCTGGAAGATGTCGAGGACATCCTCTGGGATCTCGACCAGGCGCTACGGGGCGACTGACGTGAGCGAGTGGACACCACCGTCGGCCCGTGAACGCAAAGCCATACTCGGCCGCACGCGAACCGTCGCGGTCGTCGGGGCATCGAGCAAACCATCGCGGCCGTCGTACTTCGTGGCGACATACCTGCTCAGTTCGTCGTGCGACTACGACGTGTACTTCGTCAACCCGATCGAGACGGAGATCCTTGGGCACCCCGTCTACCCGACCCTCACGGACCTACCCGTCATCCCCGATCTTGTCAATGCGTTCCGTAAGGAGCAGGACCTGCCGGCCGTCGCGGAGGCGGCCGTCGCCATCGGTTCCTCGGTGCTCTGGGCGCAGCTCGGGTTGCACTCCGACGAGGCCGTCGACATCGCTTACAGCGCCGGACTGGACGTCGTCATGAACCGGTGCCTCAAGATCGAGCACGCCCGTTTCCACGGCGGGCTGCACCTCGCCGGCTTCGACACCGGAGTGATCTCCAGCCGCCGCTGAATGACCTGGTCGTGTGCCCCTCGACACGGGCGCGCGCCGCAGCAAGGTGACACCCCACCGGTACACTTGACTTTGTGTTCGAACGCTTCACCGACCGAGCCCGAAGGGTCGTGGTGCTCGCGCAGGAGGAAGCTCGCCTGCTGAACCACTCCTATATCGGGACGGAGCACATCCTCCTCGGCCTCATCCATGAGGGCGAAGGGGTCGCCGCCAAGGCACTGGAATCACTCGGCATCTCTCTTGAGGCCGTGCGCAGCCAGGTCCAAGACATCATCGGTCAGGGTGGCTCCTCGCCGTCCGGCCATATCCCGTTCACTCCTCGCGCCAAGAAAGTGCTCGAGTTGTCGCTGCGCGAAGCGCTGCAACTCGGTCACAACTACATCGGCACGGAGCACATCCTCCTCGGCCTCATCCGCGAGGGTGAAGGTGTCGCTGCGCAGGTGCTCGTCAAGCTCGGCGCCGACCTCTCCCGCGTGCGCCAGCAGGTCATCCAACTGCTGTCGGGTTACCAGGGCCCCCAGGGCAAGGAACAAGCAGCGGGCAGCGGTCCGAGCGGCGGCGGAAGCTCGAAGGAGCAGCCGACCGGCGAGGACAAGGGCTCGAGCCAGATCCTCGACCAGTTCGGTCGCAACCTCACGCAGTTGGCGAGGGAAAAGAAGCTCGATCCCGTCATCGGGCGTGTCCGCGAGATGGAACGCGTCATGCAGGTCCTCTCCCGGCGCACCAAGAACAACCCCGTCCTCATCGGCGAGCCCGGCGTCGGCAAGACGGCCATCGTCGAAGGCCTCGCCCAGAAGATCGTGTCCGGTGACGTTCCCGAGACGCTGCGGGGCAAGCAGCTCTACACGCTCGACCTCGGCGCCCTCGTGGCCGGGTCCCGCTATCGCGGCGACTTCGAGGAGCGGTTGAAGAAGGTGCTCAAAGAGATTCGCACACGCGGCGACATCATCCTGTTCATCGACGAGATCCACACCCTCGTCGGTGCGGGCGCCGCCGAAGGCGCCATCGACGCCGCCAGCATCCTGAAGCCGATGCTTGCCCGCGGCGAGTTGCAGACCGTCGGTGCCACCACCACTGACGAGTACCGCAAGCACCTCGAGAAGGACGCCGCACTCGAGCGCCGCTTCCAGCCCGTCAAGGTGGACGAGCCCACGCTCGCCCACACCATCGAGATCCTCAAGGGTCTCCGCGATCGGTACGAGGCGCACCACCGGGTCACCATCACCGACCAGGCCCTCGTCGCCGCCGCCAACCTGGCGGACCGTTACATCTCGGACCGCCATCTGCCGGACAAGGCCATCGACCTCATCGACGAGGCCGGCGCCCGCTTGCGTATCAAGCGGATGCAGACCCCGCCCGATCTCAAAGAGGTCGAGCAGAAGCTCATCGAGGTGCAGGAGGCCAAGAAGCGCGCCGTCGAGGAGCAGCGCTTCGAGGATGCCGGCCGGCTGCGCGACCAGGAAAAGAACCTGCTCGAGGAGAAGGCCCAGAAGGAAATCGAAGTCAAAGCGTCCGGTGTCGACCTCTTCGACGAAGTCGATGAGGAAGCCATTGCCGAAGTGCTGTCCATTTGGACTGGCATCCCGGTGTACAAGCTCACCGAGGAAGAGACGCAGAAACTCATCAACATGGAAGGTGAACTGCATAAGCGGGTCATCGGCCAGGAGATGGCCATCAAGGCGGTGTCTCAGAGCATTCGCCGCACTCGCGCCGGGTTGAAGGACCCGCGTCGTCCGAGCGGTTCGTTCATCTTCCTCGGCCCGACCGGTGTCGGAAAGACAGAACTGGCCAAGACGCTCGCCGCCTTCCTCTTCGGTGACGACGACGCCATGATCGTGCTTGACATGTCCGAGTACATGGAGAAGCACACGGTCAGCCGCCTCGTCGGCTCGCCCCCCGGCTACGTCGGGTACGAAGAGGGCGGCCAACTCACCGAAGCGGTACGGCGCAAGCCGTTCAGCGTCGTGCTGTTCGACGAGATCGAAAAGGCCCACCCGGACGTGTTCAACACCCTTCTCCAGATCCTGGAGGAGGGCCGCCTCACGGACGCTCAGGGTCGTACCGTCGACTTCCGCAACACCGTGCCGAGGTTGGAGGTCATGATGAGCACGGTGTTGCGGAAGTCGACGGTG
>JBKJJS010000217.1:0-5987 GCA_046597895.1 Ilumatobacteraceae bacterium | reverse complement strand
GGTCGTCATGGCGGTGCGTACGGCCGCCACTGCCTCGGGGTCGGCTCCCGACTCACTCACGACCACGCCCTCCACCCGCCACAGGTAGTACGCCAGCACCCGCCGTACGGCCTCGCGGGCCTCGGCCCGGTTTCGACCCACCGACGTGAGGACGTTCGCCGACACCAGGAGTTCCGAGATCGGTCGTCCCGCGCGGTCCGCACCGATCGCGAGGTGGCCACAGGCCCACGCGGTGTACGCCGGACTCGTGATGGCGCCAAGCTGCACTCCGTCGCCGTACTCGCCTGCCGCCTGCAACATCTTGGCGTTGACGGCTCCCACGTCGATCGCGATCGGGCTGTCGGGAACAAAGTCCAGCCGGCTCGTAGACGGTGCCTGGAACGTCGTGGGCGTGAATCCCAGGTCCTGTCCGGCGAGCCAACGGCGAATGGCCCGTATCGACTCGACGGTGTGGGTGTAGGGCCGCCAACCATCCGGGGCATAGCCGAGCGCCTTCACCGTCCACTCGGCGGCGCCGATGCCGAGTCGCACCCGCTCGGGTCCCCCGATCTCAGCGAGAGTCGCCGCTTCCATGGCCAGCACGGACGGATGCCGGGTCACGGGGTTAGCGATGCCGATCCGCACGCGGATCGTCTTCGTGCGGGCCAACGTGGCGGCGGCGGCGCTGAAGACGGCGCGGTGTTGACGGCTCTCCGGTATCGACACCTCGTCGAACCCGAGCGAGTCGGCCCGTTGTGCGAGCGCGATCGTTGATGAGAGATGATCTTCGTTAGAAAGGGAGAGCCCAAGACCCGAGAACGGCATGGGCCCAATCTGCCACGAAGGAGACTGCGATGTGGATCGAAACGGTGTCATATCAAGACGCGGAGGGAGATTTGCGCGTTGCGTACGACCGTCAGGCTCGAGCGCTCGGCGAGCCAACCGAGATGACGTTGGCCGGCTCGCTCCACCCACCGCTCGTGGTGGCCCGGCTCGACATCTACGCCGCGACCGAGAAGTGCCCTTCGAAGCTCACCCCGCACCAGCGCAATCTGATCTCGTATGTCACGTCCGCACTGAACCGAACGCCCTATTGCATGAGTCAGGTCACCATCAAGCTGCGCCAGACCGGCTTCGATGACGCCGGCATCGTGGCCCTCGGCACGGATCCGCTGGCCGTCGCCGAGGGCCTCCCGCCGGCCGACGCTGAGCTCGTGCGCTACACGGTCAAGCTCACCAAGGACCCTGGCGGGGTCACACAGGCCGACGTCGAGGCCCTGCGCTCGGTGGGATTCGACGATCTGGACATCGTGGACGCCAACGCCCAGTGTGCCCATCTCAACTACGTGAACCGGGTCGCCAACGGCCTCGGCATCCACACCGTCGTCGACCCCGACTTCCCCGCCTACCTGGCGATCCCCTCCTAACGTCAATCGCCCCCCAACACGCCCCTGTTGCCGGATTATGGGGTCGGGCGGGGTCCGGCGCTCAGGCCGAGCGGAGGCACCGTTCGCGGGCGTCGGCGACGATGGCGGCGCCTGCGTCGATGTGGGACTCGCAGGTGGGCTCATCGTTCATCGGGAGCATAAACAGGTCGAAGTTTCCTCGTTGGGCGGCAATGGCGGCCGCACACTCGGCGGGTGAACCGGCGACGGCGTACTGGTCGACGAGGGCGGATGGGAGGTGGCGAGCCGCCTCGTCCATGCGCCCGGCCAGCATGGCGGCGCGGACGAGAGCGACCCGTTCGTCGTCGAGTCCGGCGGCAAGGCGGATGTCGGCGGGAGCGTCGACCGCCATGTAGGAGAAGTGCCGTAGCACGCGGGATCGCTCGCTCGAGGACCAGGCGATGTAGGCGGACCAGACAATGCGGGCCGAGCCGACGGCACGAACCCGGGCCGCCTCGGCCGCGAGATGAGTGATCGGCTTGGCGGAGAAGATCACCCAATCCGCCCGCTCGGCGGCCAACTGCTGCACACGCGGGCCGCGGCCGGCGATGGCCAGCGGGACGTGGCCGGGCGCCCACGGAATCGACGCCCCGCCGACGGATTCGCCCGCCAGTAACCGTTGATTGAGCTCCACGGCGTCAGCCAGCGCGGAGAAGGGCCGCTCAGGCGCCAGGCCGAGCGGCTGCAGGACACGCGAGCCGCCGACGCCGAGGCCGTGCCACACGCGGCCCGGGGCCATCTCTGCGAGAGTGGCGATCGCGGCTGCGGTCGTGACGGGGTGGCGCGAGAACGGGTTGGTGATGGCCGGCGCCACCGTCATCGACTCGGTGCCGAGGAGGATGGCGGTCATCGCCACGTACACGTCGCGTTCGGTGCCTTCGTCGGCGACGAAGCACACGGACGCGCCGAGTCGCTCGGCCCGACTGGCCAAGGACACCAGGCGGTTCACGGGCTGGGTCGGCTCGAACCAGACCCCCCAGGGGAACATCACGGTCGTCGACTCAATCGGGCGACGTCGATGCTGGCTCGTACCACGACTTCGTCGTCTGTCGCTCGAGCATCGAGAACACGAGAAAGACGAAGATCCCGAGGAGGCACGTGACGATGATCGTGGCGAACAGGGCCTGTGGATCGGTGGGTGAGCGCAGAGCGCGGAACTTCTCGATGAGGTGCCCGAGCCCGGATTCGCCGCGCCGGAAGAAGAACTCGCCCACGATGGCGCCCACCACCGCTAGGCCGGCAGAGATCCGGACGCCGGTGAACATGGCCGGAAGGGCGCCGGGCAGTTGGAGCTTGCGGAGTCGCCGACCGCGCCCTGATCGATGCAACGTGAAGAGGTCGTGGTGACCTTCGTCGGCGGACTGCAAGCCGAAGAGAGTGTTGGTGACGATAGGGAAGACGGCAATCAGGACGCACACGATGACACGCGACTTGAACTCGAACCCGTACCGAATCTGGATGAAGGGCACGAGTGCCAGGATGGGGATGGTCTGGAGAGCGACGGCCCAGGGGAACACCGATCGCTCGATCCACTTCGCCTGGCTCATGGCGATGGAAAGACCGACGCCAACAATGACTGCGATGACCAGGCCGGTGGCCGCCACTCTGGCGGTCTGCCACGTGGCATCCAGGATGTCGTCACGGACGATGGAATTGGCAAAACCGTCGCGCCAGACCGACCACGGCGACGGGACGAGGAACTTGCGGGCCTCGGGCAGGCTTGCCGAAATCGCCTGCCAGACCAGCAGGAAGAGCACAAACACCAGCACTGGCCCGAGGACGCCGACAGGGCGTAGGCGCCCGGAGCGATGCCGTCCTCCTGCTCGGTTTGGTGCTTGGGTGGTGGTGTTCACGTCCATGGCGAGACAAGGGTTGGGTCGGGGCCGGAGCCCCGACCCAACTCCTCAGATCAGAAGCCCAGGCTGATCGATGTGTCGAGGAAGGAGTTGTTCACGATCTCCTCGCACGTCAATCCGTCCTTGACCCCTTCGACGTTGTTGGCCTTCTCGATGGGGTTGAACTCATCGATCAGTGCTTGGACGCGGTCACAATCCATGTCACCCACATAGCCGTTGCCAGCATCGCTCACGAGTCCGAGGTCCTTCATCCTCTTCGTCGCGTCGTTGTTCAGCGGATCGCTCAACTGCCAGAACTGGGCCATCTCGGTCACGATCTGGGTCAGCTTGGAGTTCGTCGGTCCCGGGTTCGTCATGTAGCTCACGAGGGACTTCTGCACCATGGGCACGAGCGCCTTCAGGCAGTCGGCCTTCTCGGTGATGGCGGCCGGACGGACCGACAACGCCGACTGATAGATGGCGAAGCCCGTGTCGTGGACGAGAGCGAAAGCCACTGGCTTCTTCCACCCCTCGATGAGGTTCTCGTAGCTGTAGGGCTCGTTCGTGGCGAAGCCCTGTTGGAACAGGTCTCCCTCAGCGATGAAGCGGCCGGGAGACCCGTCGTAGGAGGCATCGATCTGGCTCTTCTTGAGGATCCCCTTGCCGAGTAGGTAGTCCATGTAGGCGGCGCCGTCGAAGTACAAGATGTTGCCGTCTCCGGCGGTCGTGCCGACATCCTGAATGGTCTTGACGGTCGGGAACTTCGCCGGATCCCATTGGATGATCTGGGGGCCCTTGTCGTACGACGCGAACACCGCCACGACCGGCTGCGTGCCGGCGTTACGGATGGCGTCGCCGGTATCGACATAGGCCATGAACACCGAAGGATCCTGGTACATCTGCTTGGCCGGGGAGGCGAAGCTCACGAATGGACCGCCTGCCCGGACTTCGACGGTGATGTCGTCGACTTTGCCCGAGTACTTGCCGGCTTTGGCATCCGTGGTGCCGTTGGGACCGATGAGCTCGTAGCTCCAGCCATGATCGGCTTCCGGGAACCAGTCGGTCTGGATCACCAACGGATCCGGACAGCCCGCCGCCTTGAGCGACAGCGGAGCGCCGGTCGTGGCCGGAGCGCCGGTCGTGGCCGGAGCGGCGGCCGTCGCCGGAGCGCCGGTCGTGGCCGGAGCGGCGGTCGTGGCCGGAGCGCTACCGCCGTCGTCCCCGCAGGCCACGGCCAGCAGTGCGAGGGCCGCCAGCGGCACTCCCAGTTTCATTGCACGCGTTCTCATCTTGTTTGTGTCTCCTCCCCCATCTCTGGGCATTAGGCCGGTGGTACCGGACGCTTCATGGTAGCGAGATCGCCGTGGCGACTGGTTCATCGCGAGGGACGCGCTTCGGGCCGCCACGTCCTGGTCGTGCGGTTGGCGATCCAGCCAAAGAGCAGGAAGAGTGTGATGCCGAGGGCCGCCGTGAGGGAGATGGCGGCTATCAGCTTCGCGGTCTCGCTCCGCTGTGTGTACTGGGAGATCCGGCGTCCGATGCCCTCCGGTCCCGCCTTGAAGAAGAACTCACCGACGATCGCCCCGATGACCGACAACCCGGCGGCGATCCGGAGACCGGTGAACATGGCGGGCAGTGCCGATGGCAGATCGAGCTTCCAGAGGCGGGTCAGCCGCCTGGCGTGGTGAAGGGCGAAGAGATCTCGTTGGGCTCGCTCGTTCGACTTCAGACCGAACAACGTGTTCGTGATGATGGGGAACACGGCGATCAAGACGCACACGATGACACGTGGCATCTTGCCGGTGCCGAACCAGATGATCATCAGCGGCGTGATCGCCACGATGGGCAAGGTCTGCAGGACGATGGCGTACGGGAACAACGTCCGCTCGACCGACCTCGCCGTGCTCATCACGATGGCCAACAGCACACCGAGGACGCTGGCGATCACCAGCCCGACCACCGCGATCTGGGTGGTGCGCCACAGCGCGTGGAGCATCTCGGTCAGGTTCCGAGATGTCAGGAAACCACGCTGCACCACGTCGTGGAAGTAGGGCTGAACGCCGTTGCGGCTGCGGGCGTCGGAGAACTGCAGCGCACTCGAGAGGTACCAGAGCCCGATGAAGCAGCCGGCGGCCAGGATCGGTGGCACGACGATGACGGCGAGCGTGGTCGCCCGTGATGATCGGGCCGTCGTCACGACGCGGCCTTGGCCAACAACTGCGCCTTGCTGATCTTGCCAGTGGGGGTCATGGGCACCGAGTCGAGCACTTCCACGGTCATGGACGGGACCGGTCGGCCCAGTCCGTGCGTGACGAACTCTACGAGATCGTGTGTGTCGGGCACGTAACCATCCCGCGCGGTGACGTAGGCCACCGGCCGTTGCGCGAGGGCCGGGTCGGGCAGCCCGACCAGTGCCGCCTCCCGCACGCTCGGGTGGCGGATCAGCGCCTCCTCGACGTCTCGCGGATTCCAGTGGGCGCCATCGACGGTGAGCCGCTCGCTGAGTCGGCCCCGCATGAACACGAACCCCTCGCCGTCGATGAATCCGACGTCTCCCGTATGCGGCCATCCGCCCCGGAGTATCTCTCTCGTCTGTTCGGGACGATTCCAGTAGCCCGTCATGAAGCCGCCGCGCAGGCCCAACTCCCCGACCGGCACCTCGACACCGTCATCATCAAGGACCCGTACCTCCTTGTCCGGCAGCGGTCGGCCGCTCTCGCACAGCGGG
>JBKJJS010000001.1:0-16917 GCA_046597895.1 Ilumatobacteraceae bacterium | reverse complement strand
ACCTCCGGTCGGGGTGAGGCGCCGAACCCGAGCAGGTCGGGAACGACGAGTCGGCGGTCCAGGCCAAGGCGATCGTACGCCGCCCCCCAGTAGCGACCGGATGCGCCCAGGCCGTGGAGGAGCACGATCGGCGGTCCGCTCCCGACGGTCCGAGCAGCAAGCGGATGGCACACGGTCTGTGCCACGGGCCGACGCCAATCGAGCTGGCGGCATCGGCCCACGGCGAAGCACCAGCGGGTCACGACCGTGAACGCGGCCCCGGACGAGACGGCCAACACCAAGGGGTGGCGGGCGGCGCGCACCCCTCCACCATACGGCGAGGAGTTCACGCCGCTCCGGAGTGCTGTGTGCCGTCGAGTGATGCGGCGATGTCCGAACTACACCGTGTCGCAGTACTCTCGCGCATGATCGGCGCCCTCGATGGGGCGAGGCGACAAGGCTCGTGGCGCAACTTGTGAGGAGTGTGATGTGAACCGCGATTCGCGATTGAGACGGCCCACTCGCCGACAGCACCGCCGCACGAGCGATCTCGTCCTCTTCGCGGGCGTCGCGGTCATCGTGGTCGCGGTGGCGGTCGGCGCCTGGGTCATCACCCGCCACGACGACGGTGGACCAACGGCAGCCGAGGGCGACCTCGGAATCGCCCACGTCCACGGCCTCGGCGTGAACCCGGCTGACGGGGCGCTCATCGTGGCGACGCACTACGGGTCCTTTCGCTTCGCGGTCGGATCGAACGCGGGGGAGCGCCTCGGCGGGAGCTTCCAAGACACGATGGGCTTCACCGTCGCAGGACCCGACCGATTCCTGGGGTCGGGACATCCCGACCTCGAAGGGTTGAGGAGTGGCCAGCCGAGCCGACTCGGACTCGTGGAATCCGTCGATGCCGGCGTCTCATGGAGTCCACTGTCGCTTGGAGGGGAGGTCGACTTCCACGCTCTCGCCGTCGGCTCCGACCAGGTGTACGGTTGGGACGCTGAGACGGGCCGGCTGCTCGCGTCGGTGGACCGGTTGAACTGGAACGTGCGCTCACGCCTCGACATGCTCGGTTTCGCCGTGGACCCGATGGACGACGACCATCTGGTAGCCGCGGTGCTGGGTGGTGTGCGTGAGTCGACCGATGGTGGTCGCGCCTGGAGCCAGACGAACGGTCCATCGGTGGTCGCGCTGACATGGGAGGCGACGTCCGGGCTGTGGGGCGCCGACGGCGGGGGAGCCCTCTGGCGCCGGACCGGCGCAGTGTGGAGAGAGGCCGGCGGCCTTCCGGGTCAGCCTCAGGTGCTGCTCGCCACCCCACAGAGCCTCTACGCCGCCGTCACCGAAGCGTCCGGGGCCACTTCCCTGGTCGAGTCCGCCGATGGTGGAGCATCTTGGACCGTTCGCTACCGCGAACAGCGGTCATGAGGGCCGAGAAGCCAACTTCGTGCTTCCCCCGACCCCCTACGACGTAGTGTCGTAGCTATTGTGAGCGGTGTGAACTCGAGGGGCCGACCGGTCCGGGAACTGCGAGCGACGGGACGATATGCGCCGGCGATCGTCGCCTCCGCGATACTGGGTGTCGTCGGCATCGCCGCTGCGTTCGGTGGTAATGGTGGCTCGTCGGCCGGCCCCGAGCCATCGGTGCCACTCGTCGACATCTCGCTCGAGGACGACACGACTACGTCGCTCGACCCACTCTCTACCGAGTCCGTCGTCTCCCTGCCCGACGTGTCGATCAAGCCCGACACGACCGACGTGCCGAAGGATCGCATCAGCCGGACGCTTCTGAAGGGCCTCGCCGGAAGCGACGTCACGCGGGTCCAGAAGCGCCTCATCGAACTGCACTTCGACCCGGGCGAGCCCGATGGGATTTTCGGGGAGAAGACCCGCGCGGCGGTGTGGGCCTACGAGAAGCTGATCCTGGGCACAGAGCCCGAAGCGGTCAAAGGCAAGGTCACGCCCGACATCTGGCTCGGGATGCAAGGCCAGGTCGTCGTCACGCCCAAACGGACGAGGACCACCAAGACCCACCTCGAGATCTACCTGCCGAGTCAGGTGGCGATCCTGTTCGTGGGCACCGAGGCTCGCCTCATCACCCACATCTCGTCGGGCAGTGGCGAGGAGTGGGAGGCGGAGGTGACCATCGATGCCGGTGAAGAAGGCAACGAGCAGGGCACCGAGGCGATCCAGCAACTGGTGAAGGGCACGTCCTTGACGCCGGGAGGCGTCTACAAGTTCTATCGACGGTATGTCGATGAGGCCACGGGTGGCTGGCGGGAGAGTCGCCTCGGACGGATGTACAAGCCGGTGTACTTCAACTACGGCATCGCCATCCACGGCTCGCGAAACGTGCCCAAGTTTCCTGCGTCCCACGGCTGTGTCCGCATCCCGATGCACATCGCCGAATACTTTCCGGACCTCGTGAAGAACGGGGATCGGGTGTTCGTCTTCGACGGCAAGAAGTCGCCCGAGTACTACGGCGCCCAACACCCACCGTTCGACTCCGTCACCGACATCACGCCGACAACCTCGACCACAACCCCTTCCTCGACGACGACCAAAAAGAAGACGACGACCACCACGGAAGTTCCGCATGCCACCGAGCCGGCGGGAGAGCCCGACACGACAGGCTGACGTCCCCATTGGCGACCGTAGACCCGGCCCGCACGCAAGGGTGCTACACCATGTCGTAGCTTGTCGAGGTGAGGCGGCGACGGCAACGAACTCGTTTCGAGTCGTCTGCGTCCAACTCGATGCCATCCGTGAGGCGATCGAACGCATCGGCGCACCTGCGCAACTCTCTTGGGACGAGTGAGCCGTCGGACGGTGCGATGGTGGTTTCCCCGCCTGCTACCGCGGATGAGGGTGGGGCGCCGGTCGGAATCCATTCGCCTGACGGTGTTCTCCGCTCCGCTGACTACTGCAATGTGTAGAAGTGATGGGGCCCTGCGGCCCGTCCCCCCGAGGAAAGGAACCCCCCTTTGAAGAACCGAATCGTTCCCGTTGCCGCGTTCGCCGCGGCGGCCCTTCTTGCCGCCTGCGGCGGCGACGATGGCTCAAGCACGACGACGGCCCCCGCGACCACCGTCGCCGCTGCGACGACGAGCCCAGCGAGCGCGGCATTCAACGACGCCGACGTCGAGTTCGCTCAGGGGATGATCGGACACCACGAACAGGCGGTCGAGATGGCCGAGGTGGCACTCGATCCGCCCGTGGGAGCCGGTGACGCGGTCAAGGACCTGGCCACGCGCATCAAGGCCGCGCAGGACCCGGAGATCGCTCTCATGACTGGTTGGCTCACCGCGTGGGGCAAACCCGTACAGATGGACACCAGCGGTGGCCACGACATGGCGTCCATGGACGGGATGATGTCGGCTGAGGACATGGACGCCTTGGCGATGATGTCGGGTGCGGCGTTCGACACGATGTGGCTCCAGATGATGATCCAACATCACGAGGGCGCGATCACCCAGTCGAACACCGTGAAGACGAGCGGATCGAACCCGGATGTACGTGTACTCGCCGACGCCATCATCACCGCGCAACAAGGTGAGATCACCGAGATGCAGGCGCTCCTCGGGAACTGACCCGTACCGTTGAGACAGCGTCCCGGGAGACCTCAACAGGGCGACCCGGCCCGCTGTCTCGAAGCACCTGACATCCGGTGCCATCAACGTCGAACGGGAACGGGCTTCTCGGTACGATCCCAGCGCATGGATGTCGGGGTGTGCATGGCGTCGAAGATCGACGACATCGACTATGCCGTGCTCGCCGAGACGCTCGGGTTCAGTCACCTGTGGGTGGCCGACAGCCAGATGCTCTGGTCGGACTGCTATGCCGTCCTCGCGCTCGTGGCGGCGAGTACGACCCGGATCAAGATCGGTACTGGGGTCGCGGTCGCCGGCACCCGCCACGCAGCCGTGACCGCGGCGGCGCACGCCACGATCAATCAGATGGCGCCCGGCCGGGTGTTCTGCGGGATCGGCACTGGGAACACGGCGATGCGGGTGATGGGCCATCGCCCAATGCCGGTCGCCGAGTTCGAGCGTTACATCGCCGAGTTGCGAACGCTGATGGATGGAGGTGAGGCGGACATCGAGTGGCGGAAGCGAGCGACTCCTGTCCGCCATCTCATGCCGGGAGACGGCTTCGTCGGCTTCGAGCCGAGGATCCCGTTGTACATCTCAGGATTCGGGCCTCGCGCGATGGCGCTCGCCGCTCGTCACGGCGACGGACTCGTGATGGCAGTGCCGCCTCGGCCGGAAGCGATCGAACGGGTCTGGGGCAGGCTCGATGCCGCGGCGTCCGCCGTGGGTCGAGTGGTCGATCGCGACCAGTTTCTGACGGCAACACTCACGACGATGTTTGTGCTCGAACCGGGGGAGGCAGTCGACAGTGCCCGCGTACGCGAAGGGGTCGGAGCGTTCGCCGTCGCCGGGTTGCACTACGCCTACGAGCAGTGGCGTGAGGCCGGCCGGCCCGCTGTGGCCGGGCGCTATTCGTTCTGGGATGACTACGTGGCGATGCTCGATTCCGTCGAGCGCCGCGATCCCGACCGCCTTCATCAGCGGATCCACCAGGGTCACAACTGCTGGGTGGTTCCCGAGGAGGAGCAGTTCGTCACGAAGGAACTGATCGAGGCATCGTGCATGGTCGGCGAAGCGGCGGATCTGGCCGATCGATTGCGTTCCCTCGAGGCGGCGGGGCTCACCCAGGTAATGGTGCTTCCGCCGCTGGCGGTGAAGGAATCGGTACTCCGCGACGTGGCGACCCGGGTGATGCCGCTCCTCACGGCGTGACAGACGGCCACTGGGTACGGAGGAACTGGGTGAACGTGTCGTTCCACGGGTCGTACCGATCCCAGCGCTCGGCGAGCCACTCGTGCGCCTCGGGTTCGGTCCAGCCGTATTGCCGCATGGCCCAGGCCTTGAGCACGAACGCTGTCCGACTTCGACCGCCGTGGCAGTGGAGGATCACGTGCCGACCCTCGGCGAGCCAGGCGTCGACGGTGCCGACGCTCTCGCGTAGCGCCGACGCAAGGTCGGAGTTGGCGTCGTCCGTCTGGTCGACGAGGTGCACCTCGCGTCGCACCGGCACGTCGGTGAACGCGCCGCCCGTCCGGCACAGCGACAGCACGGCCCAGTCGTGATCACCGGGGTCGCTCATAGCGCAAGCCGCTCCCGACAGGTCAGCGGCGTGGAGTCGCTGGGCGACCTCTTGCGGACCGACTGCCCGCTCACCGGGCGCTGGCGCTGGTGGGTCAGCGCCGAGGAGGCGGAGCGCCAGGTCCTGCAGGCCAGCGTTGTCGTAGCGGCGTACGCCATCGGGCGTGCCGAGCCGGCCGTGCACGTACGTGGTCCAGCGGATCGGAATGGCCTGGATTCCGGCCCGGGCGCCGGCGAGGGCACCGGCCACACACGCCACGGTGTCGGTGTCGCCCCCGAGATCGATGGCGGCGACCACGGAATCATGAAACGTGGCGTGGTGACGCACGGCCCAGAGCGCCTGGGCCAAGCAGCCCCATACGGTGCCATTGCCAGGGTCGTCGTGGCGCCCGCCGGGCTCCCAGCTCGCCGCGAGGAGCGGAACGAAGCGGGCGCGAACATCGGCCGGGACCAGCGCAAGCGCATCGTCGAGCTCGGCGAACGGGTCGGCGCCGCGAATGGTGCGACGCACGAGCTCGGCGAACAGCGCGGCGCCCCACCCCGCAGCCGGGTCGAAGTGGGTGAGCGCGGCCTGTTCGAGGGCCAGCTGAATGGTGGCCGCGGTGGCGACGGTGGCATCGGTTCGGGCATGGGCGACCGCCACGGGAATGACCCGCATCAGCGCACCGTTACCGGCGCTGCGTCCCTGCGAGCGGTGGGCCGCTTCGGCCGCTCCGGGCCACCGCTCGTGCGACAGCGAGCCTCGGGTGATGTTGCCGACGTCGGCGGCCGAACGCTGCCACACCTGCCAGCGCGCCCACACGTCGTCGGGGTCGAAGCCGCCACGAGCGACCAACGATTCCGCCAGGGCCACCGCCATCTGGGTGTCGTCAGTGAACTCACCCGGCTCCCACCGGAAACCCCCGCCGCCGCGCATCTCGCCGATCCCACCCACCACGGGCACCGGGAAGTCGCGCCGATACGCGCCCGCGGAGCCAAACTCGTATGGGGCGCCGAGGGCATCGGCACAGGCCGCACCCACGAGCGCGCCGACGGCCCGATGCTGTTGGTGGGTCGTGAGGTGCGTGTTGTGGCGGATTTCTTTCATGGCCAACACAGTATGAAATAGGGGTGTACTGGACTATCGGTTGTGCGAACGTAGGCGCCATGCCATCGCTGACTGATGCCGTAGCCGACCTTGGGGTCCAGGTGAACCGAATCGCCGGCGAAGAGCGCCTCTCGGGAGTGGTGAGGATTGATCTCGGCGGCCGCGTCGCATTCCAGGCGGCGTACGGCCAGGCCCATCGCGGCCTCGACGTCGCCAACACGATCGGCACACAGTTCGGCATCGCTAGCGGCACGAAGGCTCTCACCGCGTTGACGGTCATGAGCCTGATCGAAGGTGGCGAGCTTGGTCTCGACACCACCGCCCGCTCGTTGCTCGGCGTCGACCTTCCTTTGATCGATGACCGCGTGACCGTCGAACACCTCCTCGCCCACCGATCAGGAATCGGTGACTATCTCGATGAGGACGAAGTGGACGACATGAACGACTACGTCCTCACGGTGCCCGTGCACGAGTTGGCGACCACCGAGCAGTTCCTGCATGCCCTGGACGGCTACCCGACGAAGTACGAGCCGGGCGAGCGGTTCGTCTACAACAACGGCGGCTACATCGTGCTGGCGTTGATCGCCGAGCGTGCGTCAGGTGAACTCTTTCACGATCTCGTCGAGCAGCGGGTGTGCGGGCCAGCCGGCATGGTCGATACGGCCTTTCTACGGTCCGACGAACTGCCGGGTCGAGCCGCGCTCGGGTACCTCGAGGACGAGGGGTTGCGTACGAACGTGTTCCACCTACCTGTGCGGGGTAACGGGGACGGTGGGATCTTCACGACGGCCGCCGACATTCATGCGCTGTGGGATGCGTTTCTGGGCGGGCGAATCGTCTCGTTCGACACCGTTGCGGAAATGGTGCGGCCGCACAGCGACGTGACGTCGGAGTCGATGCGATACGGACTCGGGTTCTGGCTCCACGAAACGACCGATGCCGTATCGATCCACGGTTTTGATGCGGGCGTCGGGTTCGTCTCGGTCTGCGATCCCGGCGGACGATTCACCTCCACCGTCCTGTCCAACAAGAGCCGAGGCCCCTGGCCCGTGAGCCAACGTGTCGCCGAATTGCTCGCGCCGATTCTTCTGGATCGTGGGTGACGGCGCGGCCGCTGCACCACCCGCCCGTGGTCGCCGGTCGAGCAGGCCAAGAAAAACAACGTCGCGGTAAGTACGCGCCACTGCATCGGCGATAACCCTGTCACAGCGGGTCGCGTTCGGCACGGAGCGGCTACTCTCCGCGTTTTCACCGTCGAAGCTGGGAGATGATGGGCGCGTTCAACGAGCAGCTACACGAGGCCCGTGGCGCGATGGGGTCCGTCTTTCGTAACCCATCGCTGCGCAGGCTTCAGTTGGCCCTTGCCGGGTCGGTGATCGGCGACTGGGCATACGCCATCGCCGTGTCGGTGTACGTCTACAGCGAGGCCGGACCGGGCGCAGTGGGGGCGCTCGGAGTGGCCCGCTACGTCACGATGGCCGTCGTGACACCGTTCGCTGCCACGCTCGCTGACCGATTCCCCCGGCGCACCATCATGATCACCTCGGACCTCCTGCGGGCTGCGCTGGTGATCGTCGCGGCCATCGTGATCGAGGTCGACGGGCCCGCCGGGCTCGTGTTCCTGCTGGCGGTGCTGACATCGGCCTGTGGCACAGCCTTCCGTCCCGCGCAGTCGGCACTGCTCCCGTCGCTGGTGCAGGATCCGAACGACTTGACGGCGGCCAATGTCGTGTCGAGCACCATCGATAGCGTCGGGTTCTTCGTTGGGCCGGCGTTGGCCGGCATCCTGCTCGGCGTCACCAACGTACCGACGGTCTATGCGTTCAACGCTGCGACATTCGTCTGGTCCGCCGTTCTCGTCCTCAGCATCCGGCACGTGGAGACCAGCGCGGCGAAGCCCGTCCAGGAGGCACGACCGCGGCTCCTGGACGGCATGGGAGCCGGGTTCTCGACCATCGTGCGTAGTCGCGATCTTCGATTGGTCATGGGGCTCTACGTTGCCCAGACGATCATCGCCGGGGCATCGCTTGTGTATGAGGTCGCCATCGCCATTGACTTGCTCGACCTCGGAGAGTCCGGGCTCGGCTTCCTCAGTGCCACACTCGGCATCGGCGGGTTGATCGGTGGATTCCTCGCCCTCATCTTGGCTCGGCACAACGCGCTGGCCCGCCACTTCGGACTCGGCGTGATGCTGTGGTCAGCCCCACTGCTGCTCGTGGCGTTCAGCCCCACCGTGGTGGCTGCGGTCGCCGCCATGATCCTGATCGGCGTCGGGAACTCGGTCGTCGACGTCAACGTCAGCACGATGCTGCAACGAGTCATCCCCCCTGACGTGATGGGTCGAGTGTTCGGAGCGATGGAAACGGCTCTCATCGCCGGCATGGCCATCGGCTCGTTGGCGATGCCGCTGCTCATCTCTTCGATCGGGCTGCGGCCGGGCCTCGTCGTGCTCGGCGGCGCGGTCACGGCAGTTGCCGCCGTCGCCTTCGGCGGATTGCAACGGATCGATCGCACGACGATGGCTCCTCGGGGCCTCGACATTCTCAGCGCCGTTCCCCTGCTGGCCCCACTTCCCCGCCGCATCCAGGAGCAATTGGCCCGGCATCTCGTCCGGGTCGAACTCGGGCCGGGAGAGGTCCTGTTTCGCGAGGGCGATGTCGGAGACCGCTTCTACGTCATCGACCAAGGAACGGTAGAGGTGTCGCGATCCGACGCGGTCACGGTGGAAATCGGCCGCGGCGGGCACTTCGGGGAGATTGCCCTCCTCCGCGACGCGCCTCGCAATGCCACGATCACGGCAATCGGTCACGTCGTGCTCCTCGGGCTCGATCGCGACGTCTTCATTCCCGCCGTCACGTCGAACGGCGACGCACTCAACGCAGCCGACGTGATCATTGCCCGCCGGATCGCCGTGGCGTAGGTCGGCTGTCAGACGCGACGTGCGGCGTTCAGGGCCATCTCGGCGAGGAATGTGTTGCGGGCTTTGATGCCCGACGACTTGTAGTGGGCGCCATCGCTCCCGAACCACTGCGGGTTGGCCTTGACCTTCGACGCCCAGTCCGACACGAACACGTTGGTGTGGGCGCTGGCGGCCGCCATACAGGCGTCGTCCCGTTCGATCGCTGCGTGCTGTCCGAGATGGAGGCCGCCGAGGCCTCGTCAGGGTCAAGCGCGATGGCAGCCGCCATTCCGCTCGCTGCGATGACGAACCCTCCCGCCAACAACCTGCGGCGGGAAAGATCGGTCGAGTCGATTTCTGTTGCCACGATCATCACCTTTCGTGACAATCTTACGGCGGACAGCGGTCGTCTTTGACGCCAGGGTTGGGCGTACGCTCCCGCGACATGACGAACTGGGTGGACACGTTCACGTTGCCGGATCTGCTCTCGCGCGCCGCCGAGCGGTGGCGGGACCACGAGTGTCTGGTGCTCCCGAGCGGTCGCATCACGTTCGGTGAGCTCGACACTGCGGCCGTCGCGGTGGCGCGTTCGCTCGCTGCCCTCGGTGTCGGGCGCGACGACCATGTCGGGCTGGTCCTGCCGAACGGCCGACGGTACGTCGAGTTGCTGTGCGGCGCGGCGCTGCTGGGCGCCTGGGTGGTGCCGATCAACTCGAGGTACAAGGCCCACGAACTCGCGCACGTGATCGCCGATGCTGACCTGAAAGTACTCGTGACGTCGGACGCCATCGACGACGTCGTCGACTTCGCCGCGCTCGTCATCGAGGCGCTGCCGGGGCTCGCGACCGCCGCTGACCCCTTCACGCTCGACCTCGCCGAAGCCCCCCTCCTGCGCAGCGTCGTGTTGCTCGGCCTGAAACACGTCTCCGGCATGGTCGACGAGGCTCGTTTCGAAGCGGGAGCAGAGCTGATCGATGCCACCCGGATTGCGATCGCCCGCTCTCGGATACGGCTTCGCGATGTGGCGATCATGATGTACACGTCGGGCACCACGGCCATGCCGAAGGGTTGTCCGCTCTCGCACGAAGCGCTCGTGCGCACGGCGATCGAGGCCGGCCGCACCAGGTTCGAGCTCACCGATGTCGACCGTGTATGGGATCCGTTGCCCATGTTCCACATGAGCTTCGTGCTGCCGTTCATCGCCTGCCTGGATGCAGGAGCCGCCCTGCTGTCCATGGAGCACTTCGAGCCCGGCCCGGCGCTCAAGTACCTCGAGGCTGAGCGAGCGACGGTCAACTTCGCCAGTTTCCCGACGATCACGCAGGCCCTTCTCACCCATCCGGAGTACGACGCGGCGCGCATGAGCTTCCGACTCGTGAACAACGTGGCCCCGCCCGACGTGCTGCGCTCGATGCAGTCGGCCATGCCGTTTGCCACGCAGATCAGTGCGTATGGCCTCACCGAGGCCGGGGGTGTGGTGGCCTTCGGCCGCGCCAGCGACACGCTCGACCAACGAGTCACTACGTCCGGCCGGCCCTTCCGTGGCATCGAGGTGGTGGCGAGGGACCTCGAGACCAATGCTGTGCTCGGCCCCGGCGAGTCGGGGGAGTTGTGCATCAGGGGCTACTGCCTGTTCGAGGGGTACTACAAGGATCCTGCCAAGAATGCCGAGGCGTTCGACGCTGAGGGCTTCCTTCACACCGGCGACCTCGGATTCGTCGACGCTGATGGCTATGTCGCCTACCGCGGCCGGGTGAAGGACATGCTCAAAGTCGGTGGGGAAAACGTGGCGGCGGTGGAGATCGAGAGCTTCCTCGCTACCCATCCCTCCGTCCTGATCGCTCAGGTGGTGAGCGCCCCCGACGCGAAGTACGGGGAGGTGCCGGCGGCCTTCATACAACTTCGACCCGGGACCACTGCGACGGGAGACGAACTCATCGAGCACTGCCAGGGTCGCATCGCCAGCTTCAAGGTGCCGCGGTTCGTGCGCTTTGTGGATGACTGGCCGATGTCGGCCACGAAGATCCAGAAGTATCGGCTACGGGAAGCCCTCGAGGCGGAACTGGCCTCAGACGGCGAGTAAGTCGCGGGCGCCGGTGTCCGACGATGGATGGCGCAGCTTACTCATGGCCCTCGCCTCGATCTGACGGATGCGCTCACGGGTAAGGCTGAAGTGCTCGCCGACCTCCTCGAGCGTGCGCGGCTCACCCCGGTCGAGCCCGAAGCGCAGCTTCAGGATCTCCCGTTCGCGATCGTCGAGCGGGGCCAGGAGGCGATTGATCTCGTCGGGCAGCAACGCGGTGGCGGCGACTTCGAAGGGAGACTCGGCCGACCGGTCCTCCACGACATCGCCCAGTTCGGCGTCGCCGTCTTCGCGCAACGGCTCGCTGAGCGACAGCGGCTCGGCGGCGAACCGGAGCGCCTCGGTGACCTTGTCCTCCGGCATCTCCACTTCCTTGGAGAGCTCGGCGAGCGTGGCAGGACGACCGAGCTTCAGTTCCAGGCGGGACCGGGCCTTCTGCAGCCGAGCCAGCGTGTCGCCGGCGTGAACAGGGAGGCGGATGGTGCGCCCGGTATTGGCGATGCCTCTCGTGATGGCCTGACGGATCCACCACGTGGCGTACGTAGAGAACTTGAAGCCCTTGCGCCAGTCGAACTTCTCGACGGCGTGCATGAGGCCCAGGTTGCCCTCCTGGATGAGATCGAGCAGCGGAAGCCCGGAGGCCTGGTACTTCTTGGCGATCGAGACCACGAGGCGCAAGTTGGATTGGACGAACGCCTGCTGGGCGTCCTCGCCTTCCCGGATGAGCTTGCGGAAGTCGCGCTTCTTGGCGGCGGTGACGTCCTTGCCGGCCTTCTCGAGGTTCTCGGACGCGGCTTTGCCGCCCTCGATGAGCTTGGCCAGGCGGACTTCGTCGTCCTTGGTGAGGAGTGTGTATTGACCGATATCCGTCAGGTACAGACGGACAAGGTCTTCCTCGTCGCGCTCGACGCGATCCTTGGCCACGGTGCTCCTCGGTAGTCGGGCGTCACGGTGACGCCGATGTCATCCCGTTCTGCGGCCAGGCAACCGCCGATACGGTGGGACCAAGATACCGAGGCGTTCAAGAGGCTCCACCTTCGTGAGGGGCGGGATCATAATCTTCGCGACGTGACGTAATCGGGATACCGGCGTAGCGTTATAGAAGTGATGAAGCGATCGGGTGCCGCTTCGGCGGTGCGGCGACCCCTGTTGGCGGCGGTCTTGCTGGCATCTGGTCTGGTAGTGGCGTTGCCCGTCGCGCGCGCCGATGCACTGACCACCACCACTGGGGCGTTCGGAGCGGTGGCGTTCGGGTCGCCGGCGGACAAGGTCGTGACCATCACCAACAATCTTGGTACGACCACGACGGTCACCTCCGTCCCGTCGCCCCCTGGCGGATCTCAGTTCTCGCTCGTCAGCGGGGCAGGGTGCCAAGGGGTCCAGCTCCTCGCCGGTCAGAGCTGCAACGTGACGTACCGGTACGCCCCGACGTTCGTCGGTTTCGTGTTCGAGCCCCTCACCGTGGCGTCCACCAACGGTTCGGCCGCGCTGACACTCTCGGGTGACGGAATCCCGTTGTCGCTCACCAGCCCGACCTCCTTCGGCAATGTCACGTTGGGACTTTCTTCGACACGGACCTTGCTCCTCACGAATGTCACCCCGTCCATCGGTGGGTCGATCTTCAACCTCACGAGCGCTGGAGCATCGGCCGCGGCCCCCTTCGGCGCGCTGCGGGGCACGTGCGTCCCGGGCACGGTGCTCCAGCCACAGCAGTCATGCCAGCCCTCGGTGTCGTTCGCACCTTCCCTCACGACCCACTTCGGGAGCTTGGCGGGCACGGCGACATTCACGTTCAACGGTGTCTCGTTCCCCCGCAGCGTGTCGGGTACAGGAGTACCCCCGTTGTCAGTGTCCACGAGCAGCCACGATTTCGGAACGGTGCAGCTCGGTAACCTGTCAGCGCCGATCACGGTCACCATCGCCAACACGTCGACGAGCCTCTTCACGATGAGCAGCTTTACGCCGCCGGCCACGACCGGGTCGTTCGTCGTGTCCTCCAATACGTGCGCCAGCGCCTCGCTCTCGCTGGCCCCCAGTGGTCAGGCCGGCTCGAGTTGTGCGTTCACCGTTCGGTTCAGTGCCTTGGCCGCAGGGGTGCAGAACAGCGACTTCCTCTATTCCACGCATGGCTACCAGTGGGGTCACACCGCGCTCACGGGCGTGGGTTCCCCACTCCTCACCGTCTCCAGCAGCACCCACACCTTCGGGAACGTGCCGGTCGGGTCGTCGTCGGCCCCTGCGACGATCACGATCACGAACACGTCGGCTAGCCCCTATTCGTTCATCGGCTTCACGCCGCCGGTCAGCACCGGATTCTTCAGCGTCACCGCCTCCACCTGTAACGCCGCCAACCTCACGTTGCCGGCTGGCGGGACGTGTTCGTACACCGTGCGGTTCCAGCCGAGCGCGGCAGGGGCTGCCTCCCAGAACTATCCATACGTCACGAACACCGTGCAGTTCGGGGCCACCGCGTTCAGCGGTACCGCGGTGGCCAGTCTGACGGGCGCGCCCGCCGCGTTGAACCTCGGCTCCGCGAACGTCGGCTTCTCGTCGGCCATCCAGAACGTCACGATCGCCAATCCGACGGCGTCGGACATCTCCGTGTCTGGCGGCTTGACGAGTGCGTTGCCGGCCTCCTGGGATGTCGTACTCGGTGGCACCGGCCGCTGCTTGGAAGCCAACCTGGCGCCGAAACTGCTCCCGGCGGGTGGCACGTGCACCGTCGGGTTTCTCTTCCGCCCGCAGACGGTCAGCGATCTGGGTGCCGTTGCCGTCTCGCGGACGCTGCAGTTCAACGGTCAGAACTTCCCGATCGCCCTCAGTGGCACGGGCGTGGCTCCGTTGTCGATCAACGTCGCGTCGTTCGACTTCGGGTTGACCGAAGTGAGCAAGGACTCGCTCACGTCGACGGCGACTATCACGAACTTCTCTCCTGTGGGCACGCCGGCGTTCGGACCGATCGTGATGACCGGTGGTGCGCCCGCTGACGCGGTGTTCACCTCGACCAACACCTGCGCCGGCCATGCCGGCCTAGCCCCTGGGGCCACGTGCACCGTCAGCTACCAGTTCAAGCCCCGTACCGCAGCTCATCTCGGCCCTGTGAGTTCCTCGAGCGAGTTCACGTTGAGCGGCAAGGCATTCACGGTTGGATTGGCCGGAGCCGGCGTCACCGTCAGCGTTCCTACCTCGATCGAATTCGGCCAGGCTGGCGTCAACGCTGGTTCGGTCCTCCAGACCTTGCTGGTGACGAACGGGACGGGCATCGTGGTCGGGCCCTTGGTGTCCACGGTGGGCACGCCGAGCCCAAAGTTCTCCCTGTTCTCGAACGGCTGCCACGGCGCCACGTTGAATCCCGGCGCGACATGCACGCTGCAATTCGCATTCGCCCCGACGGCGCTCGGCGCGTTATCGGGAACGGTCGGCGTCACGATCGACGGGCTCGTCACTTCGGTGGCGCTCCAGGGGACGGGTGCCACGGTCACGGTTCCCGGTTCGATTGAGTTCGGCGAGTCCGGTATCGGCGATGCGGCGAAGCCCGGCACTCTCGTCGTGACGAACAACCTCCCTGTCCCGGTAGGGCCGATGACGGTCACGGTGGGAACACCGACTGCCGGGTTCACGACCGGTTCGAATGGGTGTACCGGCGTGACGTTGGCCCCCGGCGGGACGTGCACGATGGTCCTCGGTTTCGCTCCGACCACACTGGGAGTGCAGTCGGGGTCGGCAGTGATCACTGTGAACGGACTGGCATCGGCGGTCAACCTCGGGGGCACCGGGGTGGGTGCCACCGTTCCGGCGTCGCTCGTGTTCGGTCAGTCCGGCGTCGGCGACCTTGCCAAGGTCGGCACCATTCTCGTCGCGAATGGCACCACGGTCACCCTCGGCCCTTTGGCGGTCTCGGTGGGTACTGCGAGTGCTGGCTTCACGGTGGGATCGAATGGTTGCGCCGGTCTGACGTTGGCGCCGGGGGCGACATGCTCCATGGGATTCGGGTTCGCGCCAACCGCCCTCGGGGCCCTCAGCGGGTCGGTCGTTGTCACCGTCAACGGCCGCGCGTCGACCGTCAACTTGAGTGGACTCGGCGTCGGGATGACCGTGCCTGCCTCGCTCGACTTCGGTCAGTCGGGCGTCGGCGATGCCGGCACCGAGAACACGCTCGTGCTCGTCAACAACTCGTCGGTCACGCTCGGGCCACTGTCGGCCTCGGTGGGAACACCGACGGGTCCGTTCTCCTCGGTCCTCAATGGCTGCGTCACCGCGATGCTCAACCCTGGTCAGTCGTGTGCGATCCAACTCAAGTTCACTCCGACCGCCCTCGGTTCGGCGACCGGCGCGGTCGTCATCACGGTGAACGGGATCACGTCGACGGTCTCGCTCGGCGGTACGGGTGTGGGGATGACCGTGCCGGCATCACTGAACTTTGGTACGTCGGGGGTGAACGACGCCGCGAAGGCGGGATCGCTCCTGGTGCTCAACGGCTCGCTGGTACCGCTCGGCCCGCTGACGGTGTCGGTAGGGACAGCGAGCGGTCCGTTCGTGGTCGGTACTGACGGGTGCACGGGTCTCACCCGCACTTCGGGACAGACATGTACGGTGCACTTCACGTTCGCACCTACAACCCTCGGGCCGGCGAGCGGTTCGGTCGTCGTCACGGTGAACGGCATCGCATCGACCGTGTCGTTGCTCGGCATCGGGGTTGGGGCCACCGTCCCGACTGCGTTGGAGTTCGGTAGTTCCGGCGTCGGCGATGCCCCCAAGTCGGGCTCGCTCGTGATCGCCAACGGTTCGCCGAGCACCCTGGGGCCGTTGACGGTCTCGGTAGCCCCGCTCTCAGGTCGGTTCTCGTTCGACACGAACGGCTGCACGGCGGCGACGCTGGCGCCTGGCCAGAATTGTTCTCTTGGTTTCAAGTTCGCACCGACGGCACTCGGATCGGCGAGCGACTCGGTCGTCGTCACCGTGAACGGCATCGCCACGACCGTGTCCCTGCACGGCTCCGGCCTCGGGGTGACCGTTCCCGGTTCGATTGCCTTCGGCTTGTCGGGAGTCAACGATGCGGCCTTGGTGAAGACGATCCTGGTGTTGAATAGTTCATTGGTCCCACTTGGCCCGTTGACGTTGGTACCGGGCGTGGTGTCGGCCGGGTTCGGGTTCGGTGTGGATGGGTGTACTGGGGTGACATTGGCGCCCGGAGCGACATGTGCACTCAACTTCACGTTCAGGCCTACGTCGCTCGGAGCGAAGGTCGGTTCAGCGTCCGTGTCGATCAACGGAATCGCTGCCACTGTCACGTTCACCGGCACCGGTGTTGGCGTGACGGTGCCCGTTGTGATCAACCTTGGTGAGGCTGGTGTTGGTGATGGTGCGGTGTCGGGTTCGGTGTTGGTGTCGAATGGTTCGTTGGTGACGTTGGGGCCGTTGTCGGTGGTGCCGGGTCTGGTCACGTCGGGGTTCGGCTTCGGCGTGGATGGTTGTACGGGTGTGACGTTGGCGCCGGGGGCGACCTGCTCGTTGGGGTTCACGTTTGCGGCGTCGGCGTTGGGTGCGGCTACTGGATCGGCGTCCGTCTCAATCAATGGCGTGTCCTACCTCGTGTTGCTCGGCGGCACGGGTGTTGGTGTCACGGTGCCTGGGTTGTTGGGGTTGGGTGCGGCTGGTGTTGGTGATGCGGCGGTGTCGGGTTCGGTGTTGGTGTCGAATGGTTCGT
>JBKJJS010000421.1:0-15761 GCA_046597895.1 Ilumatobacteraceae bacterium | reverse complement strand
CCACGATCCGCCATCGGTCGTCAGCGGACTGAAAGGCGGCCACCGGCGTTCGCTCGGCCACCTGAACGCGCACGGTGTGCGGGAAGTCCATCGTGACCTGGGCGTACTTGACCCACGGGAGCGTCTCGATCCGGGTCTCGATGCTGTTCAGGTCGGCGGTGAGGATGGCCTGGCCGAGGAGGTCGTCGGTGATTTCGGCAATCTGCTCCGGATCGGAGTTGACCGCCCCTGACACCTCAATGTTCTCGACGTCGAACAACGATGACGAAAAGACGGCAAGGGCGGCCAGGCCGAGGACCACAAGTACTCCTGCCGCAACCACCCACCAGAGGCGCCGGCGGCCGGCGGCTCGGCGCACCGCGAGCCGTCTGGCCTTCATCCGAGGGTCGACACGCGGCCGTCGCGGATCCGGGTCGTCAATCGACCGGGACGGCTCCACCGCGTAGGTCGCGTCGGGGAGGTCATCGTCCCCGCCGATCACGATGGTGGTCGTCGGCGGGCCGCTCGGGGTGGCAACGGGAGCGCTCACGGGCGACTCGACCCGGCCCTCCACGGGCACACCAGCACCGGTCGGCGGTGCCGCTCCGAGTAACGGATCGATCGGGCTACCGCTCTCTCCCTTCACGGGCCGACCTCGCAGTCGTGGGGAGCGGGTGGTGCATCGGGGAAGCCGACGAGGCGGATCTCACTGCGCAGGAGTACCCCGCGTTCACGCCACACCCTGTCCCGCACCGCCTCGATGACGGCCCTGACGTCGGCCGCCGTTCCACCATCGGAAGCCTGGATGAAGTTGGCGTGCTTCTCCGAGACGTGGGCCGAGCCGATGCGAAAGCCGCGTAGGCCCAGCCCGTCCACGAGTTGGGCCGCTGCGAGCTGGCCGGGGATGGGGTTGACGAACACGGAACCGGCATTCTGCCCGCCCGGCTGGCGCTCGCGCCGCCACCTGACGATCTCGCTGATCTCGGCTTCCGATCGAGCCCGCTCGCCGCGAGCGAGCGCGAACCGAGCGGTGAGCACGACGTCGTCATCTCCGAGATCAGATCCCCGAAAGCGCAATCCGAGCCCCTCCACCGCGACGAGTCGGTCCTCGCCTCTGCTCAGGTTGAAGAGACGGACCTCGAGGAGCGACGCCGCGACATCGGAGCCATGCCCACCGGCGTTCATTCGAACTGCTCCCCCGACCGACCCTGGGACACCGACCATCCACTCGAGGCCGGTCAAGCCCTCGGCTGCGGTGCGGCGGGCGAGAACCGGCAAAAGGGTGAAACCGCCGGCGACGACATCGACCCCCTCCAGCGCCATTGTGGCGAATGCCTCACCGAAGCTGATGGCCAGCCCGTCATAGCCGTGATCGGCTACCAGCAGGTTCGAGCCGCGGCCGACGAGTAACACTGCGATCCCGGTGCGACGCACGACAGCCGCCACGGCTCGGAGGTCGTCCATGGACTCGACTCGGACGAACAACCGCGCCGCGCCACCCACCTTGTACGTGGTCATCGGGCCGAGCGGCACCTCGCGCCTCGCCAACGGACCAAGGAGCCGAGCCGACTCGTCGACGGTCGTCGCCGGCGACCCGCTGACACTCACGAGGAAGCTCGCTCGTCTTCCATCCGCCGGGCGATCACCTCGAACGGAAGGCTGGCCACATCACCACAACCCATCGAAACGCACACATCGCCCGCCCGGACCTCCCTCGCCAGGAAGGCGACAAGGTCGTGCCGGCGCGGCAGCCACACCACTCGCTGGGAGGGATGAGCGTCGAGCACGGCATTCACCACGAGCTTGCCCGTGACACCGGGAATCGGCGAGTCGCCCGAGGGGTAGATGTCCGTGACGACCGCGACATCGGCCCCGCAGAACGCGTCCCGGTACTCGGGGGACATCACGGCCATGCGGCGGAAGCGGTTCGGCTGGAACACCGCCACGACCCGGGAGAATCCATCACCGCTCGAGCGCAGCGCATCGATGGCAGCGGCGATCTCGTTCGGGATGTGGGCGTAGTCGTCCACGAACGTGGCCCCGCCATGACGGCCACGAAAGTCCAGGCGCCGGGCCACACCACCAAATCGCTCGAGCGTCGAGCGTGCCGCCTCGAAAGGGACCCCGAGTTCGAGCGCCATCCCGATGGCCCCGGTGGCGTTGAGCACATTGTGCATTCCCCGAAGCGGGAGGTGAACCGCTCCGAGTCGCTCGCCGTGCCGCACGACCGCGAAGCGCCACGTGCCGGCCTCGGACGCTGCTTCCGTGATGCGGTAGTCGGCGTCGGGCGACGTGCCGTAGGTGACGGCACCCCGACGCTCGGCGAGTCGGCGACAGATGGGATCGTCGGCGCACAGCACCTTCGGTCCGGGGATCTGGGCGAGATATTGATCGAAGCCCTCGACGATCGCCTCGAACGTGCCGTAGTTCTCGAGGTGGTCAACATCGACGTTGGTCAAGATCGTCGCCTCGAGTGGCAACTGCAGGTGCGTGCGGTCACTCTCGTCGGCCTCGACGACGAACCACTCTCCACCGGTCCACTGCGCCCCTGTGCCGGTGTCGGCGACGTCTCCTCCGATCACGAAACTCGGCCGTCGGCCGGCCTCGGCCAGCATCAGCATCAGCATCGACGTGGTCGTCGTCTTGCCGTGCGTGCCGGCCACCCCGACCGAGCGGGCCAACGCACAGATCGATGCCAGCATGCCGGAACGGTGCAGCGCGGGAATCCCGGCCGACCGCGCCGCCTGCAGTTCGATATTCCTGTCCGGGATGGCCGTCGAGTACGTGACCGCGTCGCAACCGTCAACGACGCGGCGGTCGTGCCCAATGTGCACGTCGACCCCCGCCGAACGCAGACGATCCAGCACCGGTAACTCACGCAGATCGCTCCCGGACACCGCATGGCCCATTTCGACGAGGACGAGTGCGACGGCGCTCATGCCCGGTCCCCCCACCCCGACGACGTGGTACCGGCCAGGCGAACTCAAATCCAGCGGTGCGGTCGGCCTTTCCTCAGGCACGACGCGCTGCTCCGCCAGACCGTCCCGGTCGCGTGACTCGCGAACCGCGCCCATAGGGAGGCCGGCCATACGCCACATCCTCGACCAGCCGGGCGAGCAACCCGCTGCGGTGCACCTCGCCGGCCGCCCGAGCAGCTGCCCCCAACCCTTGACGAGCCTCCTCGTCGGTCACGAGCCGGTCCACTTCGAGAGCAAATCGCGCCGCGGTGAACTCCTCCTCATTGACGAGCACGGCGCCGCCGCGGTCGCTCAACCACTTCACGTTCGCTGTCTGATGATCCTCGGCGGACCCTGCCCACGGCACCAACACTGCGGGGGTGCCGGTCGTCGCGACCTCCGAGATGGTGCTCGCCCCGCCCCGGCCGACTAGGACGTCAGTCGCCGCATAGACCTCAGGCATGTGCTGCTCGAACCCGATCACGCTGTACAGGATGCCGGATGAATCACCCCGCTCGGCGGGCATCTGCGAACGGAACCGCTCACCGCAGATGTGACGGACGGCAAGATCCTGGCGGTCGCAGTGGCTCGCCACGAAGCCTGCCACCGCGTTGTTGAGGACGCCGGATCCGAGCGAGCCGCCCATCACGGTGATGAGGAACCGATCCTCAGGGATCCCGAGGACGGCCCGGGCGGCCGATCGACCAGCGACCCGATCGACTTCGAGGATCGCCCGACGCACCGGCGCTCCGGTGAGCACGGCACGGGGCAGCGTCGAGGACGGGAACGCCACCGCGCACGCCACCGCCCGACGGGCAGCCACCCGACTCGCCCGTCCCGGACGCTTGTCGTAGCTCACGACCACGACCGGAATCTTCAGACGGCGGGCCGCGAGGACCGCAGGGAGGCTGGCGTATCCCCCGACCGTGACGACGACCTTCGGGCGCTCGCGCGTCAAGAGGCGCACGGCTGCTCGCCCGGCGCGCAACATCTTGGGTAGGAACGCGACGTTGCGTCCGCTCAGCGAACGCTGAACACCGACGACGTCGTAGAACGTGTGGGGGAAGCCCGTCGGCGGCACCAACTGGGTCTCGACCCCGCGCTGCGCCCCGATGTAGTGGATCTCGGAGATCGGATGGCCAAGGTCGACGAGTGCCTCGGCGACGGCGAGGGCTGGCAGGACATGACCGGCCGTGCCGCCCCCCGTGACCACGGCAAACAGCTGACCAGAGTGGGAGAGCGACCCGTCAGGCACGGTTGCGGGCGACATTCATGAGCAGACCTCCGGCCGACATCATGACGAACAGCGATGACCCACCGTACGACAGGAATGGCAGCGTGAGACCTGTGACCGGAAGCAGCCCGACGACCCCACCGATGTTGATCGTCGTCTGAATTCCGATCCACGCGACGATGCCACCCGCTACCAAGGTGCCGAACGGGTCGCGTGAGGCGAGGGCGGCCTGCGTGCCGGCCAACGCGACGAGCACGAACACGCCAAGTACCGCGAACACGCCGAGGAACCCGAGTTCCTCCGCCAGCACCGCGAAGACGAAGTCCGAATGGGCCAGCGGCACGTAGCCCCACTTGCCGCTCCCGGCACCGACCCCCGTCCCCGTGAAGCCGCCGTTGGCGATGCTGAGGATCGACTGCCAGGTCTGGTAGCTCTCGTCCTGACGGTTCCGGGCCAGGTCGAGGAAGGCCGTCCATCGCTCGCGCCGATACGTCGTGCTCATCACGAATCCGGTCGCTCCCGCGCCGAACAGACCGGTGACCACGGTGAGCGGAACGAGCGGAGTCCCGGCCAGGAATACGACGGCTAGTCCGATTGCCGCCAGGACGATCGCCGACCCGAGATCGCCCTGTGCGAGCATCAACCCGCATCCGATGGCGATGAGGAGCAGGCACGGCCAGAACGCCGCCCGGAGGTCGCCGAGACGATCTGACCTGCGGGTCAGGAAGTCGGCGCACACGAGCAGCACCGCCAACTTCAGCATCTCCGAGGGCTGGAAAACCACGGGGCCGAGCGCCACCCAGGCCCTGGCCCCTCTCACGGTCACCCCGAGTCCGGGGACAAAGGGCAAGACCATGGCGATAAGTGCCGCTGCCAGTGCGAACCTCGACAGTCGGCGTACCGTGCGGAGTTGGACGCGGAGCGCGACCGAGAGCCCGATGAAGCCGGCGCACGCCCACATCGTCTGGCGCTGGAAGTACCGCCACGGCGAGTTCCCCGCCTGGAACTGGGTGATCGACGACGCCGACATCACCATCACGAGCCCGAGCGGTACGAGCACCGCGATGCCGACGGCAATCATGTAGTAGTTCATCGGGAGGGGCCCCGTGCGGACCACGACCCGGCCGGACGGGTGGCGTCGTCGTGAGGCCAGTTCGGCGCGGCGCTCCTGCCTCTGACCGCCGATGTACGTAGTGGTGCTACCCATGGTCGTCCCGTGCTCCTGTGATCCCAGTTAGTCCGTGAGCCGAGCGAAATCGCTGATGAAGATGGCCAAGGCCGCCGCCACGCACATCCCGGAGATGAGCCAAAGGCGAACGACCACCGTCGTCTCTGGCCACCCGGAGAGCTCGAAGTGATGGTGAATGGGCGACATCTTGAAGAGCCGACGCTTCCGGCCGCTGGCCTTGAAGACTCCCATCTGCAGCGCCACCGATCCGATCTCCATCACGTTGAGCCCGCAGATCAGGATCAACAGCAGCTGCGTGTCGGTCGTGAGCGCCAGCATGGCGAGCGCCGCCCCTATCCCGAGCGCCCCGACATCACCCATGATGATCTTCGCGGGGGCAGCGTTCCACCAGAGGAATCCGATGCACGCGCCCCCGAATGCGGCCGCCACCACGGCAAGGTCGAGCGGGTTGACGACGCCGGCCTTGCCTCCGGGCACGTACGCGTAGATATCGGGGTTGCGGAAGGCCCAGTAGGCGATCACGGTGAAGGCGAAGAAGCCCAACATTGCCGATCCCGCCGCGAGGCCATCGAGACCGTCGGTGACGTTCACGGCGTTCGTCGTCGCGAAGATCATGAACCCGGCCCACAGCACCCAGAGCCACAACGGCACTTGCCAACCGGGTGAGTCGGCCCGGGTGAACGAGATCGTCTGCGCCACGTTGGTGGTGACAGCGAGGAGCCACGCCAGCCCGAGGCTCATCCCGAACGTGACGTACCCCTTCACCTTCCAAAAGACACCGCGGTTGCGTCCCTTGCGGACTTTGGCGATGTCGTCGAGCAGGCCTAGCCCGGCCATGGCGAGTACCGCCAGCAACATCACCACCGCTTGATCCGAGAAGACCACCCCACGGCGGATGTGGGTGACGCCGTAGCCAACCATTGCAGCGAGGACGATCGCCAGACCTCCCATGGTCGGCGTGCCGTGCTTGTGGGCATGATCGGCCACGACGGAGTTGTACTCGTCCTTGGTCAGGATCGGCTGACCCTTGCCGAGGTTGCGGAAGAAGCGGATGAGAAAGCGGGTTCCCACGAGCGACACGGCGAGGGCGATCGCCCCTGACATGAATATGGCGATCATGAAAGCGACTCCAACACCTGGCGAGCTACCACTCGATCGTCGAAGGGTAGCGCGGTCGACCCGATCGTCTGCGTGGTCTCGTGGCCCTTTCCGGCGATGACCACGACGTCTCCGGCCCGGGCGACCCGGAACGCCACCCCGATCGCCGTGCGCCGGTCGAGTTCGACGAGGGTATTGCCAACGTAGTCGGCGGGCACCCCCGCGCAGATGTCTTCGATGATGAGGCCGGGATCCTCACTCCGCGGATTGTCCGACGTGATCACGGCCAGGTCAGCCTGCTCTGCGACGACCGCACCCATCAGCGGGCGTTTCTCACGATCGCGCTCGCCACCGCAGCCGAAGACGACGATGACCCGACGCGGTTGTGTTCCACCGGACGCGGCGTCGCGAGCGGCAGCGATCACAGCGCCTAGACCGTCGGGGGTGTGGGCGTAGTCGACCACCACGAAGAACGGCTGACCCGCCTGTACCGACTCGAATCGGCCAGGCACGGGTGAGGCGGACGCCAACGCTCCGACGATCCCGTCGAGATCGATCCCCATGGTGGCCGCTGTCGTCGCAGCCGCCAAGGAATTGGACACGTTGAACCGGGCTCCGAGCGGCACGACAACGTCTCGTCCCCTCCACCGGTAACGGTGATGGTCAGCACCGACCTCGACCTCCGACACGTCGGCGGCAGAGTACGTGACGACGGGAATGCCCGCCTGCTGCTGTAGGCGACGGCCCCACTCGTCGTCGGCATTCACCACCGCCACCTCCGCCCTGCCCACTTCGAACAGACGGGCCTTCGCGGCGAAGTAGGCCTCCATCGTCCCGTGAAGGTCGAGGTGGTCGCGACCCAGATTGGTGAACACGACCGCCCGGAACCTCACGGCGTCCACCCGATGCAGTGTCAGTGCGTGCGACGACACCTCCATGGCGACATTCGTCACGCCGCGGTCAGCGAACGCTGCGAGCGTCGATTGCAGCGCCGGTGCTTCTGGGGTGGTGTGGGCGCTGGTGAGCGTCCCGATGACCTCGGTCGGTCGGCCGACGAATCGGAAGATGTCGGCAAGAAGGCTGACGGTCGTGGTCTTCCCATTCGTACCCGTCACGCCCACCACATCCATTCGATGAGACGGGTGACCTGTGACGGCCGCCGACACGGGTGCCATCGCCGCCCTTACATCCTCGACGACAATCTGCGTCACCTCGAGTCCCGTGATCTCGAGTCCGAGGTGATGGTCGACGAGTAAGACGCTCGCGCCTGCCGCGACGGCCTGGCCGGCGAACTCGTGCCCATCGTGCAAGTGACCCCTGACGCAGCAGAAGATACTCCCGGGCCCGACGGCGCGGGAGTCGTTCGTGATGGACGACACGACAGCGCGGGGGTCGCCGTCGACGCGCCACGCACCCGGCAGATCGGCACGAGCGAGCACCGCGTCGATCGTCACTTCTCGCCGTCCGATGGCGACGCCGGGGAATGTGGTCACTTTGAGCGCTTCCGTACCGGGCATCCACCGTCGGCCGTTGGCGGCTGGATCCCCAATTCGACGATCGCCGCCGAGGCGATCTGGGCGAAGACCGGCGCCGCTGTCGTGCTGCCGAAGTGCCGAGCCCCGGGCGGGGGCTCGTCGATCGAGACGAGGATCGTCAGCCGCGGGGCCTCCGCCGGCAGAAATCCCACAAAGGACGCGTAGTACGCCCGGTTGCCGTCCTCGTCGAAGTAGGTGCCATTGGCCTGGCCCTTGTAGCCCGTGCCGGTCTTGCCGGCCACCGTGTAGCCGGGTACGTCGATACGGCCCCGGGCCGTACCGGTACAGACGACATCGCGCAGCATGACGTTCATCTGGTCCGCCACCTCCGGCGTGACCACCACACGGGTGGCCGACGGCATCGTCACCTGCTCCGTCCCATCACCGGCGATCACGGACTTGACCAGCTTCGGAGCGACGTAGACGCCGTGATTGGCAAGGACATTCACGGCGCTGACGAGTTGCACTGCCGTGGACGAAACACCCTGGCCGTACGCCATCGTCACGTTCTCGGTCCCGTACCACTCCTCGTGCGGCTTCAGGATCCCGCGGCTCTCGCCCGGAAAGTCGAGCGCCGTTGCTTCACCGATACCGAAGGCCCGCATGTAGTTCTCCTGGTTCTCGACGCCCATCGTCTGGGACACGAAAATGGTCCCGATGTTCGAGGACTTGGAGAGGATCTCGTGCACTGTGTACGGAACTGGCGGGTGCGGTTCGGCATCGTGCAGGACGAGGTCGTAGAACTTCTTCTCGCTCGGCACCACGAATGTCCGCTCCGGCGTTACGGCACCCTGGTCGAGTGCCCCGGCGACCGTGATGACCTTCATGACCGAGCCCGGCTCGTAGGCGTCGACGGCCGCGTAGTTGCCGGACGCCACCTCGGTCAGTCCGCTCTCGGGATCACGGCGCACGGACGCCATGACGAGGATTTCGCCCGTCTGGGAGTCCATCACGATGGCGGAACCACCTCGGGCCATGAGTTCGGCTACGGCGGCAACGAGATACTGCTCCACCCGGTACTGAAGTGTCATGTCGATCGTCAGCCTCACGTCGTTGCCCGGAATGGCCTCGATCAACGCTTTGTCACCCGACGGCATCGACCGCCCCTTGGATCCGAACTCCCGTCGAAGCTGACCCGACGTACCCGTGAGCACCGAGTTGTACTGAAGTTCGACGCCGCCCGTCCCGACGCCGTCGATATCGGTGCGCCCGATGACCCCTCGGGCAACATCGCCGTTGGGGAGATAGCGCCGGGGCTCCTCCAACACACCGACTCCGGGGAGGTGGAGATCCGAAATGGTCTTCGCCAACGCCGACTCAACCTGACGCGACACGTAGACGAACTCACTGGCTTGCGCCGTGAACGCCATCTCGAGGGAGCGTCGACGCTTCTCGTCGAGGCCGAGCAGTTCAGCCAGCGCCTGCGCGGTCGAACTTGGGTTCACGACCGCCTTCGGATTGGCGAACACGGTGGACGAGGCCACCGACATGGCGAGATCGATGCCATCGCGGTCGAGCACCCGGCCGCGAGGCGCGACGATGACCTCGCTTCGTACTCGCTGACGGTCGCCATACGCCTGGTAGTCCTCGGCTTCGGCGATCTGCAGGAGACCGACGCGCACGAGCACAGCACCGAAGCACAGTGCTGTCACCACGAACACCGCGATGAGTCGTCGACGCGTCTGGCCGACGCGCCACTGGTGGCGGGCCCGCTTGGCCTCCTGGTCACGACGCTCGAGCCGGCTCTCGTTGAACGTGGCCCCGGCCGGCAGTCGCTTGCTGTGCCGACTCGACGGCGACCGCGGCACGCGGCGCGCGTGTGCGTGCGCCGGCTCGGCGGTGGGATGGGCGCTGGGATGGCGGGAGCGACCATTGGTCTGCAGCTGCGAGGGCCGCGACGACGTGCCCCGAGGAGATGCGGTTGCGGGGCGTGACCCCGGCGCGACGGGCGTTCGACGGCCCGCCCGATCGCGGGCGTTCACCGCCCCTCCTTGCTCTCGACATCCTCAACGCTCTCGGAGTCGCTGTCGGACGCGAGCCGCCCCGATGCCGCCAGCACCTCGGCGTACATCAACGGGTCGACGGTGACGAAGTCGATCGCCTCGGCCTGCACCATCCCGAGGCGATCGCTCTCGGCGGCCAGGCGTTGCGGCGCGCGCAACTCGGCCCGGCGGCGCAGCAGCAGCTCCTGACGCGCCTTGGCGGCATCCACCTGCTCCTCGAGCAGGTCGATACGAACCTGCTGCTGGGCCATGCGGGTCTGAAACGTGGTCAAGCCGAGCATGGCCAGGAAGACGACGACAAGGACCGCGGCCGCCGCACTGGCGAATGGCCGTCGCTCCGGCACGGCGCGCAGCGGGGGGTGCTCCACACCGACGATCTGGGGCCGACGCCCTTGACGGGCACTGGTGGCCCTCGCTGCCGTCACGACGCGACCTCGATCCGCTCGACGACGCGCAGGATTGCCGAAGCCGCCCGCCGGTTGCGTTCGATCTCGACGGCCCCCGGGGTGCGCTTCTCAGGCCGCACGATTCGCACGGTGCGCACGGCGTCACACACGCAGGGAAGGCCCGGCGGGCACACGCATCCTCCGGTCACGGCACGGCGGAAGCGCTCCTTGACGATCCGGTCCTCACCTGAGTGATACGACAGCACCGCGACCCGTCCACCAGGTGTGGTGGCCGCCAGCGCCTGGTCGATCGCCATCGGAAGCACGGCCAGTTCCTGATTGACCTCGATACGAATGGCCTGAAACGTGCGCTTGGCCGGATGGCCGCCACGGCGGCGCGTGGCGGCTGGAATGGCGGAGCGAACCAACTCGGCCAGCTGGCCGGTTGTCTCGATCGGACGGGCGAGCACGATGGCCGCGGCAATTCGGCGGGCAAACCGCTCGTCACCGTTCTCGGCGAGCACGCGAGCAAGATGGGCTTCGGCATACCCGTTGACCACGTCTGACGCGGTCCACGAGGCCGTGCCGTCCATGCGCATGTCGAGGGGCCCGTCCTGACGGTACGAAAAGCCGCGCTCACTCTCGTCGAGTTGGGGGGAAGACACACCGAGGTCGAACAAGACGCCGGACACGTGGTCGATTGCGAGTGCTGCCATGACGGTTTCCAGGAGATCGAATCGGACGTGGCGAGTAACCACCCGGTCCCCGAACGGGTCAAGCACGGAACGGGCGGCGGCGAGCGCCTCGAGATCCCTGTCCAAGCCGAGGAGCCGGCAGTCCGGCCGCTCGTTCAGGAGCCGCCGTGCATGGCCCGCACCGCCGAGCGTGGCATCCACCAACCATCCTGGTGGCACCTCGGCGAACACGTTCACGATCTCCTCGAGCATCACCGGCTCGTGCCGGAATCGTGCTCCCGGTGGACCGGGATTCTCGTTGGGATCGCTCATGGTCGGCTCACTCGGTCCTGATCGGTACCGCGAGGGACCCTGGGCGCTCCGCTCATGGGCAGCCCCCCGGACAACAATTGCTGCCGGGATTTCTCTCCCGGACGAGCGAGACGGAAGCGGGCGGAGTTGGGGCTGTCCATCCTGCTGACCGGGGAGCTGCCGATGAGCGGAACGTCATCGGGTACCACGTCTGTTCTTCGTTCCACTTCCTCCTTCTGCTCGCTAGTTCGACGCGCCCTTGATCTGGGCGCCCCCTTGTTCGGTCTGGGCCCGATATGCCTCGGGGTTCCAGATCTCGACTCGATCGATGGAGCCGGCGATGACGACAGCAGCCTTCAACCCAATCCCTGCGAAGTCACGCAGCTCCTGGCTGAGCAGCACCCGACCCTGGGTGTCGAGGGACACTTCGAGGGTGGCGCCAGCGAGCGCCCGCTGCTGGGACTTGCTCAACTCGCCCCGCTTGACCTTCTCGACCATCTCGTTCGCCACCTCCTCGAACCCCTCTTCTGTCAGCACATCGATGCATCCGTCTTGTCCGAAGGCGAGGCAACATCGGGGTTCGAGACGCGAACGGAAGGTTGAGGGCAACGCCACCCGACCCTTCTCGTCGACTTGGCGTTCGTACCTACCGACGAACCGTTGCATCAGTGAATCCCGTGATCTCCCTGCCTGGATTTCCTACCTAGATGGGATTCCGGCCTCTCGTCCGGGCTCCCACAAGTCCCCATTATTCCCCACTCAGCTCGCCGCTGTCAAGGATCATCCCCATCTGACTCGATGATTTTGCCATGGATGGGCACCCTGGGCGCGCCAACACCACGTTTCACCTGGGAAAATGGACTGCGCCCTCGATTTCGCGCCCTCAACCGGGCGTGAATGGTCAGCCGAGGGCTGCGAGGAGCGTGTCGAGGCGAAGGTCGCCTACCGCCACGAGGTCGTCGAGCTCGGCGACGGGAGGCCTCGGTGGGGCCAACAGCGACACCATGAAGCGGGGATCCCAGCGGCGGTGGACGAGGCACTGGAATCGGGCCCAGTCGCGTGTCCGGCGCTGGCTGATGCCCAGTAGCTTGCGGCCCTCCACCGTGACTTCTCCTGGCCCGATGCCGGCGAAACACACGAGCGAGGACCACGGACTACGGACCATTGGCCCGGTGTGCACGAGCGCGAGCGGGACGCCGAGCGCAGCCACCACCGCCTCCCCGATCCACCATGCCGCCCGGCCCACATCATCACGCCACATGGCGTGTCCTCGGGGAATGATCACGTCGAACCAGGCCACCTCGTCGGGAACGAGGAGCACCGCCGCTCCCCCGCTGTGGCGACGCACGACATCGACGCCCTCCGCGTCGCAGGCATCCCAGTCCGCGACGTCGCTCGATTGGGCGGTTCCCAGCACCAACGCAGGCGCCGTCACCTCGAACCACCACAGCGACGGCGTCGGGACCACGGGCAGCGGCCTGGCGTGGAACTCGGCGGCCGTGCCGCGCACGACCTCGACGGCAAACGTCATCCGGAGCGCGAACCGCGACCCGGCTCAGGAAGCCTTGGCGATGTAGGGCATCCACGCATCCGGCACGCATCCGACCGCGACGGTGACCCAGGAACCATCCCGCGGCGGACGGGGCGCCGCGGCAAGCCGCATCCCGGCCTCATCCGGAGTGCGGTCCCGTTTGCGCAGGTTGCAGGGGCGGCAGGCGGCCGCCAGGTTCTCCCACACGTGGGGCCCGCCGCGAGAGCGCGGCATCACGTGGTCGATGGAATCAGCTTGCGCGCCGCAGTACTGGCAGCGATGGTCGTCACGGGCGAACACCGCCCGACGCGACAGCGCCGTACGCCGGAAGTACGGCACCTTGACGACGTAGCGCAGACGGATGACCGTGGGCGATGCCACCGACATCGTGGCCGAGCGCAGGCAAGTACCGTCATCGTGGACGATGTCGGCTTTCTGGGCGAGCACCAGGCAGACGGCGCGTCGAGCGGGCACGACGGAGAGCGGCTCGTAGGTGGCATTCAGAACCAGCGCGCTTCCCATGGACGACAACCCTTACCGACGCGCGAACCGCTGCGCTCTCGATTTCGGCGGCCGGTGCATCACACGCGGTCCATTTGTTGGCACCACGAGAGGTAGTTCACCACATCCGTGGCCACGGGACGGTGCTCCGCATCGCCGTACTGGGTCTCGGCACGAAACGCCAGGTACTCCCCACCCGGCACCGGCAGGAAGGGCGGACGGTGCCACCAGCCAGGGCGAGCGAGCCGACGAGCCTGTCGAAGAGCCACTCTCCACAGTTGCGGCCGTCGGGCGATGGCGCCCGCTGTGCCGAGCCACCCGCTCATCGGGGCTCCTTCGCCAGGCCGAGCACCATCTCCCCCAAGATGTTGCGCTGCACCTGTGATGTTCCGGCGTAGATCGTCCCGGCGCGGGCGTTGAGGAACACCGTCGTCCACGAACCCGTCGAGTTCGGCGCCCCGACGTCGTCGGTCTGGAACGCAGTCGTCGGCCTCCGTCCCTCCGGGACGAGCGCATCAGCACCGAGGATGTCCACGGCGAGTTCGGTGACCACCCTGTGGTACTCGCTCCAGTAGAGCTTGAAGATCGAGCCGTCTGGTCCGGGGTGGTGACCGTTCAGGAACTGTGTCAACTGCCGCCAACCGAGCCATTGCATGATGCGAACCTTGGAGTAGCACCAGGCCAGCCGCTGACGGATGAGCGGGTCATCGTTGAGGCCACGGGAGCGGGCGAGTTCGAGGAGGCGGTCGATCTCCGCCCTGAACCGCAGCGGCACCTTGGCCGCCGCCTCCCCCCGTTCATAGCCGAGCAAGGTCATCGCCACGGCCCAGCCGTTGTTCACGCCGCCCACCACATTCTCCTTTGGAGCGACGGCGTCGGTGAAGAACGTCTCGTTGAACTCGCTCTCACCGGACATCATCCTGATCGGGCGTACCTCGACTCCCGGCTGGCGCATGTCGACGAGCAGGAAGGAAATCCCCTTGTGGCGGGGCGCGTCGAGGTCGGTACGGCACAGCACGAAGATGTGGTCGGCGAGGTGCCCGGCCGACGTCCAGATCTTCTGGCCGTTGATGACCCACTGGTCCCCGTCGAGCACCGCACGGGTGCCGAGGTTCGCGAGGTCCGATCCCGCGTTCGGCTCGCTGTACCCCTGACACCAGATGTGCTCACCCGACAGGATCCGCGGGATGTATTCGCGCTTTTGTTCCTCGCTGCCCCACATCAACAAGGTATTGCCGAGCATCCCGATGCTGAACACATCGTTGCTCCCACCCATAGGAACGCCGGCGATGGTGAACTCCTCGGCCAAGATCACCTGCTCGAGTGGGCTCAGCCCTCCCCCGCCGTACTCCTTCGGCCAACCTGGCGCCAGGTAGCCCGCCTCGAACAAGGTCACCCGCCACTCCTCTACGAACGTGGCGACATCATCACCTTCGAGCGAGCCGACGCCCTGCCAGTTCGCCGGAAGTGCACTCACGAGAAACGCCTTGACCGTGTCGCGGTACGCCTGGGCCTCGGCGGAGTACGTCGGTTGCATGGCGCGACATTACCGAGCAGCAGCGCCTTGCCGGGCGCCGCTCGTCGCCCGAGGCACGCGAGTCGCGCCGGACAGTTAGCCTCGCCCGTCGTGACCGCCGTCTCCACCACCCCAGAGGTCGCCATACCCGGTTCGACACGACGTTTCGCTGAGCTGTTCGACGCCATCACCGGCAACATCGCGCGCGTCATCCAGGGCAAGCGCGAAGCCATCGACATGGCGGTCATCTGCCTGCTCGCCGAAGGGCACCTCCTCATTGAGGACGTCCCAGGTGTCGGCAAGACCAGCCTGGCCAAGGCGCTGGCGACGTCCATCGACTGTTCGTGGCGTCGTGTCCAGTTCACGCCTGACCTGTTGCCGACCGATCTCATCGGCGTCAGCATCTGGCAGAAGTCCCGCGAGACGTTCGAGTTCCAGCAAGGCCCGCTGTTCGCCAACATCGTCCTCGCCGACGAGATCAACCGGGCGTCGCCGAAGACGCAGTCCGCACTGCTGGAGGCCATGGAGGAGCGCCAGATCACCGCCGTCGGTCGCACGTACCCGCTTGCGCCGCCGTTCATGGTGATTGCCACGCAGAACCCGATCGAGCAGGAGGGCACGTACCGGCTCCCGGAGAGCCAACTCGACCGTTTCCTCCTGCGCCTGTCGCTCGGCTATCCGGGTCGCGAGGCCGAACTGGCGATTCTGGACACGCACGGCGGCGGCTCGGTCGTCCACGGGCTCCGGCCCGTCCTGTCATCGGACGACGTACTCGCCATGATCGAGGCGGTGAAGACCGTGCATGTGGCTCCGGCGCTGAAGCACTACCTCATCGACATCGCCGAG
>JBKJJS010000241.1:0-3280 GCA_046597895.1 Ilumatobacteraceae bacterium | reverse complement strand
GCCCTGAGCCGCCCATCACACGCCGCCGCCGAGGTTGTCGACATCGACGTCGGGCTCCCCAGTCGGGCGGAAGTGGGCCACGCTCTCCATCGTCGGGCCCCACTCGGCGCGGTCCCTCCAGACCGGCTCGACACGCATCCCGATGCGAACATCGGCCGCTTCACACTCCTGCAGTAGGTGCTGCATCGAGAGATCGGCACCATCGAGTTGGATGGCCGCCGCAACGTACGGGATTTCGATCTTCTGCCCGAGGAACGGCACGTTCACCACGCAGAACGTGGTGACGGTTCCCTTGGGCCCCACCTCCACCGGGTCGGCGAGGAAGACGCCGCAGCGGGCGCATGTGCCGTTGCGCGGTGGGAAGACCACGAGGTGGCAACTCGGGCACCTCGCCCCCACGAAACGCCCTTCGGTGAGGCCCCTCAGGTGGGCGGTAGCTCCCGGCCCGGCCGACCACTCGTAGCGGATCGTGACCGGCATCCGGGTGCGGAGCACGTCGTCACTCACTCGTCCACCACCTCGGAAGAGGCGACCTCGAAGTAGGCGAGGTCGGTGATCATTCCGGCGGGCTCGTCGGCCCACCTCGCCGTGACGCGCATTCCCGTACGCATACGGTCAGGTGTTCCGGCATCGACGGCGTGCAGCATCGGAGTGTCGGCGCCGTCGAGCCGCACGAGCGCCCAGGCGAACGCCCGGTCGAGCGGGTTGCCCTCCTTCGGCTCAGGCTGCCATGACCACGCCACTACCTCGCCCTCGGCAGCGATCGCCACCCACTCGGTGCAGGCAACCCCGTCCACTGGATCGAACTCGATCGGCGGGCAGTGGACCCGATCATCGGACCCACGCGTGCCCTCTAAGCGATGGGCCTTGAGCCCGGTGAGGAACCGGCCCATCACCGGGCCGAATGTGCGGTTGTACGGGAACGACAGCACGAGCGGAGCCGTGAAAACACCATCGGCCGTCAGCGAGTAGTCGGTCGTGGCACCAGGCACGGCTGCGTTCCTAGCACACCCCGGGTGGCGCATGACGGGGCATCAGATTCGCCTGCCCTCGGCGTCTACCATCGGCCGCTATGGCTCTTCCCGACCATCTGAAGGCACTCGCCGCCGCAGTGTCGAACTGGGGTCGCTGGGGTCCGGACGATCGCCGTGGCACCCTCAACCTCATCGACGACAACGCCCGCCGAAGAGGACTGGCCGCCGCCCGCAACGGTCGAACGTTCTCGCTCGCGATCCCGTTCGACACGGAGGGGCCGCAGCTCGGCTACATCCCCGGCCGGGTCAACCCCGCGCTCACGATGATCGCCATCGACCACGCGCTCACTGGCGATCGGACGGGCTTCTGCTCGAGCGATGACACCGTCATGATGGGCGTGCAGGCGGCGACGCATTGGGATTCCCTCGCCCATGTCTCCTATGACGGCCTGCTCTACAACGGGTTCCCGGTATCTACCATCGATCACTCCGGCGCCCACGCGCTCGGCATCGAGCACTTCGGCCCTGTCGTGAGCCGCGGCATCCTGCTCGACGTGGCAAGGGCGCTCGGCGTTGACCGGCTCGATCCGGGATACCCCATCTCCGGCACCGATCTCGATGCCGCTGCCGCCCTGGCCGGCGTCACCGTCGAACCCGGTGACATTGTGTGCGTGCGAACGGGCCACCTACAACGGTTCTTCGAAGGCGACAAGCCGGGCTACGCCGTCGACAGCCCTGGCATGTCCACGCAGTCGATCACCTGGGTGCGCGACCACGACGTGGCCGCTGTCGCCACCGACACGCTGGTCTTCGAAGTGTGGCCGTGCGAGGACCCAGCAGTCCTGCTGCCCGTGCACATGATCCACATACGCGACATGGGTCTCGTGCAGGGTCAGAACTTCGCGCTCGAAGACCTCGGCGCCGACTGCGCGGCCGACGGTCAGTACGACTTCCTGCTCGTGGCCACCCCGTTGCCAATCACCCGTTCGCTCGGCGGCGCAGTGGCCCCGACCGCCATCAAGTAGCCGACGCTCGCGTCAGGTCGTGGTCAGGCGAGGGGGTCGCCCGAATTCTCGAAGGTCCATGGCGCGAGGGCTCGGAAGTCGCCGGCACTCAACAGATCCAGGGTGACGACCACGAGTTGAGACAGATACGTCCCGAGGCGCTCGGGTTCCTCCCTGCTGCCGCGTCGTTGGAAGCTTTGCGGAGCGCGACACCGATCTGGTGGGCGGCCGGGGCGAGCACATCTTGTTCGACGAGGTCGTCATGCGGAGCACTCGCGAATCGGCGGCCAAGCCACTCGGCGAACCGTTCGCGCTGCGGTGCTGTCAGGGGCTGCAGTGTCTCAACGGTTTCGGCGAGCAGCGCCCGTTTGTCGACGCTGGTGACGATACGCCCGTCGGCGACCGGGTCGATGTCGGCGCTCAGCGACCAGAGTTCTTCAGTCTTGCCAGCGTCACTGGCGCCGACCTGATCAAGGAGTTCTGACGGTCCTCGCCCAACGATCGAGACGGCGCCGATCGAGATCAGGTCACCCTGCCGCAGACTACGCAGCAGATCCGGCGAGGCCTTCGCACGCGCATTCCCGCGGAAGGCGGATCCCGTGGTGGCCGGTGTCGCAATTCCACGAATCGTCTCGGCGAGGATCGCGGCAGGTGATCTGCTCGCCGATTCCCCGGTCCCGATTCGGACCAGACCGGTCGCCGTAACGCCTGTGCCGACACGGACCCGGTTGCCTAGATCGAGCGCTTGGCATCGACGTCGCCGGTGATGATGTAGCAACCGGCATGGTTGGTCGCGGGATCCATGTCTGGAATGAGGTCAAGGTCAAACACGCTTTGATCGTCGAGATGCACGAACGCGAACCCGTCGTCGTATCGCTGAACGCCCAAGCCAGCAGCCTCACAGAACCGCACCGCCTTGGCCATGTCGACCACAGGAAGGGTCGGCGTCACGTCGATCGAGCCCACACGCGAGCTCAGCCACCCAACACAGACCCGGCAGACCTTGATCTCGTCATGACACAGCAACGACGTCACCATCGAATCATCACGATCCTCACCGCAGCACGAACACACCATGCCCACAAGCGTACGACGCCGTGCAACCCGACCTTCGTCGGCGAGGTCAGAGCTGTCACCGACAGCCAAAGCCACGAGATCGGAGGAGGAAGGCGGTCATACGTTGGTCAGCGTGCTCAAAGCATCGAGCCGAGGTCTGAGGTGACGGTCGGGTAGGTGGCGGTCATCGACTTCAGTTGTCGGGTGGTGAGCTGGAGCTTGATGGCGAGTGCGCAGAAGTTGATG
>JBKJJS010000082.1:0-5814 GCA_046597895.1 Ilumatobacteraceae bacterium | reverse complement strand
GGCGGGCTGCGCTTTCCCGGGGTCCGGCCGGCGGCGTGAGCCCGTCACTCCCGGAGAAGGTCGTCGCCATCGACGGGGCGCTGACGGCTGCGGGGGTGGCCCATGCGTTCGGCGGGGCGTTGGCGCTGGCCTATTACGCCGAGCCGAGGGCGACGGTCGACATCGACGTCAACGTGTTCGTCGGGGTGGAGCGAGCGGGCGACGTGGCCCAGGCGCTGCATCCGCTCGGGATCGAAGACTCGTGGACGAGGGACCGGTTGCTGGCGAAATCGGGGCAGGTGCGGGCGGCGTGGGGACCGAACCCGGTGGACCTGTTCTTCGCCTTCGACGCCATCCACGAAGACATGGCGGCGCGGGCGCGGGTCGTGCCCTTCGGGTCGGCGACGATCCCGATCCTGGCGCCGGAGCATCTGCTGGCGTGCAAGGCGATCTTCAACCGCGGCAAGGACTGGCTCGACATCGAACAGATGTTGCTCGGCGCCGTCGGGCTCGATGTCAGCGCCGCTCGCAGGTGGATCGAGCGGGTCGTCGGTGCCGGCGATCCTCGACTCGCCCGGTTCGACGAGGCCGTCGCCGACGTGCTCGGGGGGTAGCGCCCGGGAGTTGGGTAATCGTTGGGAAAGCGTCGGGAGAGCGTTGATTCTGGGGGCGCAAAGTGATCTTCGTCGGGGCGCAGATGCGACTCGGCGGCGATGCATTGATCCGTCCGGCTGCAATTGGTCGCCTTGGCCGGCGGGGAGCGAGTGGCGAAACCGACGTCAATCCAATTGGCATCTCTCTCGCTCACAAGGAGCTCGACAATGAAGCGTTTCCTCATCGCTGGCCTCGCCGGCGTTTCCGTTTTCGGTGCGGCCTACGGCTTCGCCGCCGCCATCGACGTCACCTCCGACGACTTCGGGTCCGGCGACGAAGTAGTCCTCAGTTGCGACAGCGCAGTCAATGCGTCCTACACGACCTCGTGGGATGCGACGGACAACCGCTACGAGGTCACTGCCGTCAAGATCGAGGGCATCGACGACGAGGCTTGTGCTGGTCACAAGGTCGGAGTGACGCTCTCCGGCGACTCCGGCACTCCGAACGTCGTCACACTCGTGGGTGATGGCGCCTCAGCGGTTCCCGCCGCCGATGCCAACACCACAGTCGACAACGTCACGGTGAGCGTCGCAATTGGCGAGTCGCCCGCCGCCGAGGAGGTCGACGATGTCCACGTCGTCATCTACGACGGCAACTCGACCTCGGCCGAATAGGTCCTCCTCGACCTTCGCTCGGCGGCACCTGCTGCCCTCGAGCTGAGTTGAGAAAGTTCCCGACCATGCGCTCCGCCCGTTTCCTCCTCATCGTTGTCAGCGCCCTGGTGCTCGGCTCGGCCTCTGTGGCCGCCGCCGCCTCCTTGGCGACGACATCGTCGAGCATGGGAGCGGGCGGAGCCGCGGTCGAGACGTGCGGCGCAACCACCGGCATCACCACGACCTACACGGTGGTCAGCGGCAAAGTGACCGACGTCCGATTCACCAACATCCCGTCGACCTGCAACGGGAGCAGTCTCACCGCAACGCTGACCAACGGCACCAGCGTGGTCGGAAGCGGCGGACCGGTGACGGTGGCCGGCGGGTCGGCCACCGTCACCGTTTCATCTCCCACGCCAGCAACAGCCGCCGTCGCTGACGTGCGTGTCGTGATGGTCGGCCCGTGATGCGCCGACCTGTGCTCTTCGTCGGCTTGGCGGCAGCGGCTCTCGGCGTCGTATCCGTTGCTGACGTCGAGCCCTTCACCACGTTCGGCGCCACGCCGGCGGCCTCGACGTCGTCGACGAACGGCCAGGGCCCGCCGAGCGGCCCCGACCCGGTGCTGTGCGAAGTGACCGGGGTGCGGACGTCGTACAACTCGACGTACGACCAGACCTCTGGCAGGTATCTGATTCAGCAGGTCACCGTCTCCGATCTCGACTCGGCGTGCGACGGCGCCACGTTGGGTGTGCAGCTTCGAGACGGGTCGGCCGTCGTCGGGTCTGGATCGGGGACCGTCGGCGCCAGCTCGACGATGCAAGTAGCCATGACCCCGCCCGCGCCGGCGGAGGCCGTCGTGGCCGTGCATGTCGCTCTTCGCGGCGGCACTGTTCCCCTGCCGGCGGAGTGCGCCGGATTCCGAGCGGACCGACGGGCCTACGGCACCGTCGGCAATGACGCGCTGGTCGGCACCTCGCTCTCTGACCTGATGTACGGCCTCGGCGGTAACGACAACGTGCGCAGCGGACCGAACGGCGATTGTGTCGACGGCGGCGCCGGCCACGACACGCTCGACGGCGAGTCCGGCGACGATGTGGTGATCGGCGGCGACGGCAACGACAAACTGTCCGGCGGCAACGGACGCGACAAGCTCCACGGCGGTTCTGGCAACGACGTCCTCAACGGGGGCACCGGAACGGACGAGTGCATCAGTGGTGGCGGAACCGACACGTTCGTCGGCTGCGAGGTGCAGCGATGACGCGCCGCCCTTCATCCGTCCGACTGGGCCGGCTCCTCGGTCTCGTCGCAGCTGTTGTCGTGCTCGGTGGCGGAGCGGCACTGGCCGCCTCGATCGGTCTCACGAGCCAGAAGATCACCCTCTTCACCGCGCCGGGGCCACCGGCGGCAACAGACACCCGTGCCCCCCAGCTCGTCACGTTGCAAATGTTCGACACGGGAACACCCGACGGGTTCATCGACACTGTCGTCGCCACGTTCGACGAGACCCTCGCCGCCTACACCGCCCCGACCTCGATCTGGACGCCGGGCTCGAGCCCCTCCGGGCGGGTCATCTCGAACGTGGCCGTCACCACCGGCGGCACGACCGCGACCTTGACGTTGAGCGGCGGTAATACAACGAAGGACACTGCGGGCAGCGGGTTCACCGTGGCCCTCGCTTCATCGTCCGCCGGCATTCGCGACGCCGCCGGCAACCAGAGTTCGTTCTCTGCCGCGGCAGTGGCCGACAAGGCGAGTCCATTGCCGATATCGCTGGCGCTGGAGGATGGCCCGTCGCCGGGCGACAACAACGGCGGATTACCGGGCAAAGGCGATCGGGTTCGAGTCCGCTTCTCCGAAAAGCTATCGGTTTCGTCAATCTGCTCGACGTGGCTGACCGATGCCGCGCAGACCATCAACGCGGCCGGTGTGATCACCGCGACGATCAAGGACGTGAGTACCAACGCTGACTCGGTCACGGTGGCGTCGTCCGCGGCTGCCTGCGGCGGTGATCTTCGATTCGGAACGATCGCGCTGACCTCTGGGACGTACTCGAGTGGAACCGTGACATTCGGTGGCAGCGATCCGTCCAGCATTGTTTGGACGCCCGGAATCGCAGAGTTGCTCGTGACGTTTGGCGCAGTCACTGGCACGCCGGGCGACGAGAACAGTTCGAGCATTGCGGCCACCTATACGCCCAACAGCAGCGTGAAAGACGTTGCGGGTAACGCAATCGCCGGCTCGGTCACTAGCACCCGAAGGCATTTCTGATGGGCGCTACGGGTTTGCGGAACCTCCGTGTCGTCGTCTCGGCGCTGCTGTTCCTCGGGGTTGCCGCCGTCGTGTGGCCGGCGGCGTTGGGGGGACGGTCGGGTGTGGTGATGGTGTCGGGCGTGAGCATGCAGCCGACGATGCACACCGGCGATCTGGCTCTGGTGCGCCAGCACGACCGCTACGAGGTCGGCGAGATCGTGGCCTTCCGGGTGCCCAAGGGCGAGCAGGGCGCCGGCGCCATTGTCATCCACCGGATCATCGGTGGATCTGGTGATCAGGGGTACGTGCTGCAGGGCGACAACAAGCCTCGGCCCGACCCGTGGCGGCCGACGAATGCCGACGTGGTTGGGGCGCGCTGGGGGTTGGTGCCGAAGGCGGGGTCTCTGCTCTCGTTCTTGCTCGCCCCCATCAACGTGGCGGCGTTGGCGTCGGCGGTCGTGGTGTTCAAGATCCTGGCCCGGGCGCCGCAGAGCAACAAGAAGAACGAAGAACGCCAACTCGTCGAACTCACTGGGGATTGTCGCTGAGATGTGGAACCGAAACGCGGGGCCCGGCTCCGACCCGTCGCCGGCCGACCGGTCGCCGGCCGACAGGTCGCCGGCCGAACACGAATCGGCGCCGGCGGTCGATCGGAACGTGGCGCTGCGGGATCTGCCGATTGCCGTGCTCGAGCTCGGCGCCGACGGTGCGCTCGGATGGTGGAACGTGCGGATGTCGGGGCTGCTCGGGTGGCCGACGTGGACGCCGGCGAGCTTCGTGCCGACGCCGTCCGAAGAGTTGGACGCCGCCATCCGCCAAGCCGACGGGCGGGGCACGGCGAGCGACGATGTGATCATCGAGCGCCAAGGTGGTCCGGCGGTGACGGTGGTCGTCAGCACGTCAGCCGTGCACGACGCCACCGGCACGCGCACCGGCACGCTCGTCTCGCTCGAAGATGTCACCGAGCGGCGCCAGCTCGAGCAGCACCTGCGCCAATCCGAGCGGCTCGAGGCCATGGGGAAGCTGGCGGGTGGAGTGGCGCATGACTTCAACAACCTGCTCACGGTCGTCATCGGCTACAGCCAGTTGCTGCTGCGGGAGGTGCCGGACGACCACGAGTGGCGCGAGCCCGTCGAGGCCATCGCCAAGGCGGCGCGCCGAGCGACCGAGCTGACGAGTCAACTGTCGACGGTCGGGCGCCGGCGGGTGCTGCAACCGGTCGTGGTCGACGTGCGTGACTGCCTCGACGCCCTCGAACCCGCTCTGCATGGTGGCGTCGGCAATCAGATCGATCTACGCGTCGTGAGCTCGGACGACCCGACACGCGTGCGGCTCGATCCGCAGGAACTCGAACTCGTCGTCACCAACCTCGTCATCAACGCGGCCGAGGCCATGCCGGACGGCGGGAGGCTGGTCATCAACAGTCGTCCCCTTCTGGTGATGGGCGAGGCGGCGACGCCCATCGGACTGGCGGCCGGGTCGTACGTGGTGGTGACCGTCGCCGACACCGGCGTCGGGATGAGCGACGACGTGCGCGAGCACTGCTTCGATCCCTTCTTCACGACGAAGTCCCGGCGGCAGGGCGCGGGCATCGGGCTGGCGGCCGTCTACGGAGTGGCTACCCAGGCCGGAGGGTGCGTCGGGGTCACCAGCCAGGAAGGGCGGGGCTGCACCGTCCGGGTGTACCTGCCGGCGGTGACCGACGAGGTGGTGGAAAAGCACGTTTCCCTCGACGGCCCACAACGGCGCCGTCACCGGCTGCGGCTGTTGGTTGTGGACGACGAAGCTCCGGTCCTGCAACTGCTGCGGGCCGTGCTCGAGACCAATGGCCACGAGGTGACCACCGCCGCCTCGGCCGAAGAAGCCCTCGAACTGGTGGCCAGGACCGAGCAGGGATTCCACGCCCTCGTCTCCGACGTCGTCATGCCAGGCCTCCACGGCGACGAGTTGGCTCGTCGGATGATGGTGGGCGACGACCGCCTCCGCGTGTTGCTCATGTCGGGGTACATCGAGCGCTCGGCCACCCTCGACCCCGAACGGGTGTCGTTCCTGAGCAAGCCCTTCGCCCTCGGCGAGTTGGTCGAGCGGGTCGAGACGATGGCGCCCTCCCGCTGCGACGCCATCGACATCCGGTAGCCGACACGACGCCCTGACGTTCGCAGACATCGCGCCGTACCCTGTCGTCGATGACCGACCCGGTACCCCGCAGCCGATGGAAGAGCGGCGGGGGTCCGAGCCGGAAGCGGCAGTCGAAGACGTCGAACGCCATCGCCGTCGTCACCGATCCCGCCCTCACGCGACTCGACGTCGACGAACTCACGGCCGAGCTCCTCACCCG
>JBKJJS010000134.1:0-6204 GCA_046597895.1 Ilumatobacteraceae bacterium | reverse complement strand
GTTCGTGACTGTCGGCCGCCAGCCGGCCTCCTTCAGCCGGTCATTGGCAACGAGCCACGGATACCACGTGTACGGCCGAAGCCCCGGTGGGATCGGGCCCCTCTGAAACCGCCACCTCCATGCTCCGATCGAGTCGGCGACCTTGGGCGGGAGCCGCAGACGCGGTCCGTTGCCGGCCAGCGCCCGAACGCGGTCGCCGGCCACCCAACCATCGGGCGCCACGTTGTACACGCCGTCGAGTCGTGACTCCACAGCCAACTCCACGGCCTGCACGAGATCGTCCAGGTGAAGGAACTGAGCCGGAGCATCCTCCTCACCGAGGCGCTGACCCATCCCGGCCGCCAGGGCGCGCACGATGCTTGCCGTGCCGTCGGCTGCCAACGACAGCACCGGGCGCAACACGGCGACCCGGCGACCCGGCTGCTGGCGGCGCCAGTCATCGACGAGTTGCTCAACCTGCGCGAGTTGCCTCGCGAACGCGAACGAAGCATCGGGCCGTAGCGGCGCGTCCTCACTGATCGGGACGGGATTGTTCGGCCACGCGCCGTACACCATGGCCGACGACAGCACGACGAGGTGGTCGACGCCGTCCTTGGTCAGTTGCGCCAACAACTCGGGAGTACCGTCGAGAGCGCTGGCCCGCCTGGCCACGAGGGCATCGAAGTCACCGGCGGAGAGGTGTACCGCGATGTCGCCGACCGCCCCGCCCACCGATCCGTTCAGCTCGACGGGCTCGAAACCGCGGCTCTCCAGGCGAGCCGAGACCCGGCGTCCAAGGGCCGTACGCGCCCCCGTCAGCAGGACTCGCGTCATGCGAACACACTAGGGTCCGCGGCGTGCAGATGGACGCGATCAAAACCAAATGGGCGACCGGGGCGACCACCCTCGGGGCGTGGATCACGATGCGTGAGCCGGTCACGGCCGAGGTTGCCGCTTCGGCAGGATTCGACTACGTCTGCGTGGATATGCAGCATGGATTGTCGGATCTACGCGACGCCGCCGCTGCGCTCCAGGCCACGGCAGGGGGAGCGGCCACGCCGATCGTCCGCGTGCCCTGGAACGAACCGGGCATCATCGGCCGGGCACTTGATCTCGGGGCGCTCGGAGTCATCATTCCCATGGTCAACAGTCGCGCCGAGGCCGAGGCCGCCGTCGCGTCGTGTCGCTACGCGCCGCAGGGACGGCGCAGCTTCGGTCCAGTGGTGCCCAATGTCCGCTACGGGCCCAACTACTTCGCCGATGCCAATGCGCACATCGCCTGCATCCCGATGATCGAGACCCGCCAGGCCATCGCCCAGATCGACGACATCTTGTCGGTACCGGGGATCGACGCCATCTACATCGGGCCAGCCGACCTCTCGGTCACACTCGGGCTGAGCCCGGCGTACGACCAGGCCGACGCCGGGTTCCAGGAAGCATTGAAGACCGTCGTCGATGCCTGCCACCGCCATGGCATCGTGCCCGGAATCCATGCCTCGGCTGCGCTCACGGCAAAACGACAAGAGCAGGGTTTCCGCATGATCACCGTGGCGGGTGACCTGCTGGCCGCCGTGGCAGGGCTGCGGAGCGAACTGGCAACTGCCAAGGCCGCGCTCGACGCGTAGGGACGTAACATCTCGGTCGATGGATGAACCAGGAGACGATCCCGCTGGGTCCCCGTTCGCCGGCATCCCATTCCTCGGAGACATCGCGAAAGCCCTCTCCGGGCAGGGGCCGCTGAGCTGGGACGCCGCTCGACAATTCGCCGCCATGACTGCCACCGAGGGCAAGGCGGAACCGAACGTCGACCCATCGGTGCGCTTCGCCCTCGGAGAACTCGCCCGCCTCGCCGAGATGCACGTCGCCTCGATCACCGGCCTCGATACCACGGTCGCCGGGCGGGCGCCCGAGATCGTTCCAGTCACGCCGGGCCTTTGGGCCGATCGCACGTTGGAGGCCTACCGGCCCCTGTTCACGGAGTTGGCATCGTCGCTCAGCCAGCGAGCCGCGCCGCCAACGGACGACGACTCGGTTGACCCGGCGCTGGCCATGTTCGCCCAGTTCAGCGGGCTGGTACAGCCGATGATGCTGGGCATGGCCGTCGGCTCCATGGTCGGTCATCTCGCGCGGCGGGCGTTCGGCCAGTACGACCTGCCCATCCCAAGGCCGGCCGGCGTCGAAATCCTCGTGGTGCCGTCGGCCATCGACCGTTTCGCCACCGACTGGAGCCTGCCAGTCGACGAACTGCGACTCTGGGTGGTGCTGCAGGAGATCACCGGCCACTGCGTGCTCAATGTCCCTCATATCCGCGCCGCACTCACCGACACGGTGCGCCAGCACGTTGGCGGCTTCCAGCCGGACTCGAGCGCGGTATTCGGCCGCATCGGGGACATGGATCTCAGCGACAGCAATCCAATGACGGCCCTTCAAGCGGCCTTCAGCGATCCTGAGGTGCTACTCGGCGCCGTGCGCAGTCCGGCGCAGGCGGCGCTCGCTCCTCACCTGGACACGCTCGTGTCGGTCGTGATCGGCTACGTCGACCACGTGGTCGACCTCGCCGCCGCCCGTCTCGTCCCCACCTCCTCGCGTCTCGCCGAAGCGGTGCGGCGGCGAAGGATCGAAGCGTCAGCGCAGGACGTCTTCGTCGAGCAGTTGCTCGGTCTGCGGCTCACCACCCACGCCGTGCAGCGGGGACGCGCCTTCGTCGACGGCGTCGTCGAGCGGGCGGGCGAGGACGGGCTGGCGCGGTTGCTGTCATCGGCCGACGCGTTGCCGACGCCGAACGAGCTCGACGCGCCGGGACTTTGGTTGGCCCGCCTCGACCTCAGCCAGTAGCTCAACGAGGCGGAGGCGGTACGTTCGGCTTCGGTACGACGGGCCGAGGCGGTTCCATCGATGGCCTCGGCGATCCCGCCGAAGGAGTCCGCCGTTCGTCGATGCGGCGTTTGATCTCACGGCCCGCTCGCTTCGAGATGGTCACGGGAACCGGCCGTCCGAGACGGACCGCCCGCATCCCGATCAGGTAGGTGACCGTGGCAAACGCCGCGATGACACCGACCACGGCGAAACCAACCTGCCCCGGCGGGGTCCAGATGACCGGTGGGATGGCCGCCAGCACCCAAGCGAGTTGGAACCGGCTCTCGAACTTGGCGAAGGCCCGCCCCTGGTTGGCCGCATGGGCGTCGCGTTGGAGAATCGAATCGAACGCCAACTTGCCAATCGTGGCACCGAAGCTCACGGCCGCCATGAGTACCACGGCCGAACCGAACCCCCCGACGACGGCGCAGCCGATGCCTACCGTGGCGATGAAGGCGAGACCGGAGATGAGCATGATCTCCTCGCGCAACACCTTGCGTATAGCCGGCCCGACGGCATTGCCCAGCATGGCGGCCACCGCACCGGCACCGATCGCCGCACCGAACCAGGCGTCGGCGTTCTCGCCCCGCAACCAGAAAAACAGTTGGAACTGGAGAAATCCGACGGACGCTCGTTGCAGTACCAGAGCACTGGCACCCAGCACGACGGGGGGGCTACGGAGTTCGAGTTGTTCCTTACGGTTGGCTCGCCGTGCCGCGACGACTTCCCTCGGGAGCCGGGTGGCGAAATAGAGCGCCACCCCGAAGACGGCGGCCGAGAGCACCAACGTGGCCTTCGGGCTCTGCTTCTGCAGGATGGCCGCAGGGCCGACGGCGACGACGGCGGCGAGTCCAGCGATGACACCGAGTTTGGAGTTCGCCTCGACAAGGTCGGCGTCCGAGGACGCCACGGACGGCACGAGCGCCGACTTCGACACGCCGTACGTTTGCTTCAAGATGAGGGCGCCGAGGGCCAACGGATACAGGAACAAGGTGTCGATGGTCGACGCAAGGAGCAAGGAGACCACCAGCCGGCCGACGGCAGCGATCTGCACGACGAGGCGTCGACCGCCGGCCATGCGATCGATCATCGGGCCGATGAGCGGGGCGAGCACGGTGAACGGGACGAGTGTCGTCACCTGGTAGAGCAGCACCTTCGTCCGCGCCGCGTCGGCGTCCAGGTTCAAGACGGTACTGGCGAGGGCGACGAGCATGACTGCATCGGCAGCCACCATCAGTGCGTGCGTGTAGGCCAACCGTTGGAATCGGGTGTGCGCGTTGCGCGGCCGGGGTGCGACGGGTCGGCCCCGCAGATGCTGAACTTCGCCCACGGCTCGCACTCTACGACCGACAGCCGACGCCGATCCGGCGCACCGATCAACGCGCTTTGTCGTACTTGTAACCGAGGCCGCGGATTGTCACGATCCGGGTCGGGTTCGACGAGTCGGTCTCGATCCGGGCCCGGAGCCGCTTCACGTGTACGTCGAGAGTCTTGGTATCCCCGACGTAGTCGCTGCCCCATACTCGGTCGATGAGAGTGTCGCGCGACAGGACACGACCGGCATTCGCCAAGAGCAGGTGGAGCAACTCAAACTCCTTCAACGGCAGCGCGACCACGTCCCCCCGCACGAGCACGATGTGCTGGTCAGGGTCAAGGCTCACGTCCCCGACCGACATGCCGCCGACGGGAAGGTCGCTACCGCGTTCCGTGGGCACCCGGCGCAGCACAGCCCTCATCCGCGCCACGAGTTCGCGCATCCGGTACGGCTTCGTGATGTAGTCGTCAGCCCCTACTTCGAGGCCGACCACGGTATCGATCTCGGCCGACTTGGCCGTGACCATGATGATCGGGACCTGGCTCTTCTTGCGTAGATCCCGGCAGACGTCGATGCCCGACACCTTGGGCAACATCACGTCCAGCAGCACGATGTCGGGGTTGACGGCATCGAACCTCTCGAGCGCCTCGGCGCCGTCGCGCGCCACCTCGACGCGGAACCCTTCGCGCTTCAACCCGATCGTGAGCGCATCGACGAAGGACTCCTCGTCCTCGACGACGAAGACGGTCTGCATGCTCATGGACTGCTCCTCACCCGGCGACCGGGTACTCCTGGGGGACCGAGACCGGCGCGGGGCCGGGACCGGCGGGAATGCGCAGGACAAAGGTGGACCCCTCGCCCTCTTGTGATGTCACGAAGACCTGACCGCCGTGGTTCGTCGCGACGTGGCGAACAATGGCGAGCCCGAGACCGGTCCCACCGGTGTCGCGGGACCGGGCGCGGTCCACCCGGTAGAACCGCTCGAAGATGCGGTCGAGGTGGTGCGGCGGGATGCCGATGCCGTGGTCCGTCACCCGGAACGTCACCATCAGTCCATCGGTCGAGGCGCTGACCTCGACTCCGCTGCCGGGCTCCGAATACTTCACGGCGTTCTCGACGAGGTTGCCGAGCGCCGACACGAGCTGACGGCGGTCACCGAGCGCCGTGATGCGGACGGAGGATTCGACGACCGTGAGATGAATCTTGCGGCGTTCCGCAAGGGGGCGTACACGGTCCGCCGCCTCCTCGAGGATGACTCCAGCGGAGACAAGTTCCCTGACGGCGTCGCCCCCGAGCTCGATGCTCGACAGCTCCAGCAGATCATCGATCGTGTGCGCCAGGCGGTCCGACTCCTTCACGATCCGCCCTGAAAGACGGGCCACCACCTCGGCATCCTCGGCATCCATCAGGGTCTCGGCGAGGAGTGAGATCGCCCCTACCGGGGTCTTCAGCTCGTGGCTGATGTTGGACACGAAGTCCGTCCGGATGGCATCGAGCCTGGCCCGCTCCGTGACGTCGGCGATGGTGGCGATGGCACCGCCACCTTCGACGGGCTGAGCATGGATGGCCAGAACCCTGGCCGGTGGTCCGAACAGCTCCAGGGTCTGGCGCCGCTCGTCCCCCCTGCCCGCCGCTCCCAAGTGGGCTTCCACCGCCTCGTCGACCAGGATGTCGCCGTGACGGGCGCCGGCAGCGTGCTCGGCCATGCGATTGCGAACGACGACCCTCCCGGACGCGTCGGCGTACACGACACCGACGGGCAGCGCATCGAGCGCGGCGCGAAGGCGTTCGAGCTCTCCTCTTGGCTCCGGCCGAGGTGCCGGCGCCGGCGCCTCGTGCGAGTGCTGATAGATCACAGGCGATCGCGACGAGCCGCCGAGGCGACGCCACCGAGAGAACCAGACCACTCCCCCTCCGGCAATCACCCCGACGATGAGGAACAGGAACTCCATCTAGTTCCCGGGATCCGTGGTATCGGCGTCCGGAACCGGGTAGCCCCCAGAGGGTGTGAAATCCGTACGCGCCCGATGGCGCGCCGCCCCCACATGTTCGGG
>JBKJJS010000108.1:0-16223 GCA_046597895.1 Ilumatobacteraceae bacterium | reverse complement strand
CTGCGTCTTGCGGAGGCGCTTGCGTCGGCGTCGGTTGTGCGTCAGCCCCACGCCGAGCCCCGTGAGGACGAGCACACCTCCGAACGAGACCCCTCCGACCTTCAGCGCCCGCTCCTTGCCGATCCGCTCGGCGTCATCCACGCGATCGACAACCGCGGCTGCGAGCGCGGTCGCCGGTTCGAACTGATCGATGGCCAGCTTCGCGTCCGCGTCGGCCAGTTGCTGCTCGAGGTCCGTGTCGCGGAGGCCGAGCCGCTCGAAGAATCCGTCAGCACGATCCAACGATGCGCGAGCGTCGGCAATGGTCGCCCCGGTCTGCGCCCGTTCGCGAAGTATCTCCTCAGCGTTGGCGATCTCGGTCGCGATCCGCGCCTCGACGTCTGTGAGGTCGTCAGTGGCGGACTCGAACGCCGGCTCGAGATCGGACGGCATCGTTGTGCCCACCTGCTCCAGCAGAATGACGAGCGTGGCTCGTCGCGCGAGTGCGGCGGTGGCCTTGTCGATGCCCTTGCGGGCACTCGCGAACTCCCACGCGTTCATGGCTCGGCGCACGAAGAGCGGCGCCGCCCACGCGCCGCCCGCTTCTTCCAGCGCGTCATACTCCGTTCGGACGGTGGCCCGCTCGTCCAACTCTGCGTTCTGACCACTCGTGGTCGCCCAGGTCCGTAGCAGACCGTCGATCTTGGTCGAGCCGCCGTACTCCTCAAGGAGGTCGATGAATCGCTTCCAGTCGACCAACCTCGGGCCGACTTCCGGGGCGCCATCACCGGGATAGGCGGTGAGTCCTTGGTCGGCGGCGTCAAGGACCATCCGCATCTTGTCGATGCCGATCTCGTCGGTGAGCGCACGGGCCACGGTGAACGAGGCGTGGTAGCCGTAGTCCTCGGTCTCGTCGGCGTCGCCGGTGGGGCTCGTCCAGAGATTGAGGCGCACGGCGGCGTCGTCGGTTGGCTCCACCTTTTCCGGAGAGAGGGGGTCACCGCCGAGTGCTTCGATGGCCTTGGAGGCGTACTCCTCGGCAAAGCCCTCGTTGATCCACCGTTCGGCGAACTTGCTCCGGTTGAACCAGGCGTGCGACAACTCGTGGAGCACGGTCTGCTCGTCGAGATCCTCGCCGATCTCGATCTTGTCGGTGACCGGGTCATACCAGCCGGCGTACCCGCGCAGGTATGGCGTGAACGCTTCGACGATCTCGGTCGTGTTCGTTTCGGGCCACTTCTGGCCGATCAGGGTTTCGAGTGCCGGCAACCCGTTGCGCACCCGCGACGTCACGAACGACTTCCACTCCTCATCGCCCGGCCACGACTTGATCTCGAAGCGGTGCCCGGCGGAAGTCGTCAGGTTCGACGACGCCAGCCCCGCATCGTTGCGGGCCGTGAACAGGACGGCGAACTCCCCGGAGTCCTCGATCGCCTCGGCCGTGTAGATGTCGACACCGATGCCTCGCATCACCGTGAGCTCGTCTCCGACGTAGTCCGTCGTCCAACCCGTCGGAACCTCGATGCGGATAGCCGCCAGCCCGGGATCGGCGAACGCATACGCGAGGAAGGCGGCGTACGCGGGGTTGACCCTCGCCGGATCCTCGGATCGAGGCGGCTCGCCCGGCAACTCATACGTGACCCGGACGTTGAACGTGCGCTGGTACCGCAGACGGCGTCCGTAGTCGATGTCGATCCCAGAGAACCGACCGTTCGGCGTCTCCGGCAGCGGCGAGATCTCGAACGTGACGTCCCGGTCATCGACGGTCACCGCGACGTTGGTGGCATTCGTCTCGATCGGGGTTCCGAGGCCGGTGAAGTAGTACTCGATGAAGCCGTTCTTCGTGTTGTTGTTGGGCTTCGTATTGGTCACGGCGTACATCGCCTCGACCCGTACGAGACCGGACACGGCGTCGACGCGATACGTCGTGGTCGACTCGAGGCGCTGACCCTCCGTCACGGCGACGGCACGGCCCGCTGGCCCAACCCCTCCTACGAACGCCGAGGCCACGAGGGTTGCTCCGAGGAGCCGGCGCGCCCAGTTCACCGGTTGCCGCCAGTCGTTCCCGCCATCGGGAGGAGCGTAGACGGCGACCCAAAAGGTTGTCAGCGCGACAGGGTGTCGTCGGGTGGTCGCGGCGTATCGTCAGACACATGTCCGATGTCAGCACTGAAGCTGTCGAGTGGTTGGCACAGTTCGCCCACGCGATCGGTGTCCCGGCCCCGTCGTCGGCCGATGTCGAGACGCTGCTGGCCCTCGCCGGCCACGCGGCACGATCGTCGCACCGTCAAGCCGCCCCCGTGGCGTGCTGGTTGGCCGCCTCGGCCGGGCTGACACCGGCTGACGCGCTCGCGGCCGCTCAGCGGCTCAGCGCGGGTTGATCCCGCCTGCTGCCCGGTGATCCGAGGGCAGAATTGTTACTATCCCGGTAGTGTAAATTATCGGCCGTAACGCTTGGCCCGAACCCCGGAGGGTGATGAGAGATGACCGCGATGGATCTCGACCTCAGCAAGTACTCGCTCGGTTGGAACGATGGCGAGGAGTACGTCTTCCGCCCGGCGAAGGGCCTCAGCACCGACGTCGTCGACGCCATCTCGTCGTACAAGGGTGAGCCGGAGTGGATGCGCAAGATACGTCAGCGCAGCCTCACGCTGTTCGAGCGCAAGCCGATGGCGGAGTGGTTCGCCGTCAACATGCCGGACATCGACTTCGACGACATCTACTACTACATCAAGCCCACCGAGGGTGGCGTGGTGGACGAGTGGGAAGACCTCCCGGACAAGATCAAGCAGACCTACGAGAAGCTCGGCATCCCTGAAGCCGAGCGCAAGTACCTCGCCGGTGTGACCTCACAGTATGACTGCCTGCGGGGCAGCACGTTGGTCTGGACTACTCGTGGAATGAAGCCGATCAAGGAGATCGTGGCCGGCGACGAGGTGTTCTCGCTGGACGAGGCCGCGAAGCAGGTGGTCGTCAGCCACGTTGTCGCCATGGGCTACGCCGGCGACAAGGAGATCCTGGAGATCACCGCCGGGTCGCGCCGGATTGGCGCGTCGGGCAACCACCCGTTCCTCGTACTGAGCGACGCCCGCAAGCCAGGACGCCAGCGGGCCCGATACCGCACGAATTGGGTGGCCGCCGAGGATCTTCGCGTTGGTGATCTGGTCGCCGTGCCCGGTTCGCTTCCCACGTTCGGTCGGTGCGCCGCGTTGCTGGAGCGACACGTCCACAGTGGGCTCGGGTTCACGAACGCCGACCTGTGTTGGTTCCTCGGTCTCTACCTCGGCGACGGGTACTTGAAGCACTCTGGGGGTTACACCTCGGTCGAGATCGCCGTCGATGCCAGAGACGAGGGTCTCATCGCCGAGATCCGTCGGGTCGCGGAGCAGCAGTTCGGGCTTCACTTCGAAATGGCATCGGACAACGTCCGGTTGCGCGCCCGTGGCACGCGGGAACTGGTGGAGTTTCTGGAGGGCAATGGGTTGGGTGGCACGGCCCACACCAAGCGTGTGCCTGGATGGGTTTTCGGTCTGCCGGCCGACCAACGGCTGGCATTCCTTGCCGGCTTCATCGACGCCGACGGAAACGTCCGTGCTCATGCCACCGCCAAGAACCCGGTGTTGACGAGCACCAGTGAGTCGCTCCTCGAAGAATTGCGCGAGTTGGCGCAGTTGTGCGGAATCGGCGTCAGCCGGGTCACTACGTTCGAGAGTCGCCATCCTCACGATGCAGCCCGGACCATCGTCGGTCATCGTCTGCACCTCTCGGGCCGGTTCGATGTGCTGCCGTTGAGGTCACCGAAGAAGGCCGCCCGGCTCGGTGCTCGCGCGTACGCGCACCGCAATCGCACTGCGAAGGGCACAGACTTCACGGCACACACCAGCGAGATGCTGGGGTTCGTGCGCATCGAGTCGCTCACGTCGGTCGGCGTCGAGCCGACGTTCGACATCGAGGTCGCCGGTCACCACAACTTCGTCGCCGACGGGTTCATCGTCCACAACTCGGAAGTCGTTTACCACAAGAACCGGGAGGACCTCGAGGCCAAGGGGATCCTGTTCTGTGACATGGACACTGCGCTCCGAGAGTACCCGGACATCGTGAAGCAGCACTTCGGCAGCGTCATCCCGCCTGGCGACAACAAATTCGCCGCGCTCAACACGTCCGTGTGGAGCGGAGGGTCGTTCATTTACGTCCCACCGGGCGTCGAATGCGACATGCCGCTGCAGGCCTACTTCCGCATCAACTCCGAGAACGCCGGTCAGTTCGAGCGCACGCTCATCATCGCTGACGAGGGTTCGAAGGTGCACTACATCGAGGGCTGCTCGGCTCCCGTCTACACGAAGGATGCACTGCATTCGGCCGTCGTCGAGATCATCGTGCGCCCGAGTGCGCGGGTGACCTATACGACGATCCAGAACTGGTCCCCGAACGTCTACAACCTCGTGACCAAGCGTGCCCGCGTCGAGGCCGAAGGCCACATGGAATGGATCGACGGCAATATCGGCTGCCTCGCCGAGGGCTCGACGGTCACGTGTCCGAGTGGTCCGAAGCCCATCGAACTTGTCACACCCGGTGAGCAGGTGCTGTCGTACGACCACGATGCCGGCGAACTGTGCTGGCGGCCGGTGACGGCGAAGCGTTACTCGGGCCGCCAGCCCGTGCGGGAGGTCTCAGTCGGAGAGCGGCGCATCCAGGTGACCGACAACCATCCATTCCTTTCGTACGCGTACGACGGTGACGCTCCGAAGAAGCTCGGGCGGTATGCCTTGGCCTACGTCCGCGCCGATCAGTTGTCGGAGGCGATCGTGCCAGTGTCGTCACTCGACTACGGCCACCCGTACAAGCTCGAGCAGCCTGACAACGTCTCGCGATTCGTGACGTCGAACCAGTGGAGCCGGGACTTCGATGCCGTTCGGGCCCGCCCCGCACGACTCGTGGTCGATGAGGTCACGACGCCCGACCTGATGTGGCTCTTTGGGCTGTACGTCGGCGACGGCTCCATCGAGGGTGGGCAGCGCGTGATCTTCTCGGTCCCCGAGAACGATCGGGCCCGGCTTCGCCTCGTTGAAGTGATGGCGAAGCTGCTCCCAGAGACCGCAGGCTCGCCCCGAGCGGAGGGCCGGGCCGTCGCGTGGGCCAGCGTCGAACTCGCTCAGCTACTGGAGCGCAACGGATTCGCCGGTGCCGCACGTACGAAGCGCGTTCCCGAGTGGGTGAGCCATCTTCCAGAGGCCCAACGGGTGGCATTCGTTGCGGGGTACCTCGACTCCGACGGATGTGCGGCCAAGGGTCGGCGGGACTTCGCAATCAAGTCGGTCAATCGCGAGTTGCTCGTCGACGTGGCGCGCCTCGTGGTCACGCTCGGGATTACGCCGCGACTGTGGACCGAGTTCGACGAGGACCGTCCCGTCGTGGTGGTCGGCCGTGAGGCGGTCGCCCACGGTGCGCATCTCCTTTCGTTCCCCACTGACGAGCGGATCGTGGCCGAGGTCAGTCCAGGCTTGAAGGTGGCCGTCGGTGCCCAGGCTCCGGCGTCGCTGCGTCACCACCGCCAGGTCGGGCGGTCATCGATCGTGCTCCCCGAGACCGTCGAGATCCGCACCGTTCGCGTATCGGATCACGTGGCAACCGTCCCAACGTGGGACATCGAGGTCGAGGGGACGGCGAACTTCGTCAGTGAAGGCTTCATCGTGCACAACAGCAAGCTCACGATGAAGTACCCGAGCGTGTATCTCGTCGGGCCGAAGGCGACGGGAGAGGTGCTCTCGGTGGCCTACGCCGGGGCGGGCCAACACCAAGATGCCGGTGCCAAGATGATCCACGCCGCTCCCGAGACCACATCGAAGATCGTGTCCAAGTCCATCTCCAAGGACGGCGGTATCACCACATACCGTGGGCTCGTGCGGGTGGAGGAAGGCGCGTACGGCTGCAAGAGCCACGTGCAGTGCGACGCCCTCATCCTCGATGAGGACTCGACGTCGCGCACGTTCCCGTACATGGAAGTGGGGGAGAAGGATGCCCAGATCGGCCACGAGGCCACGGTCTCCAAGATCGCCGACGAGCAACTCTTCTACCTCATGAGCCGAGGCCTCTCGCAGGAGCAGGCCATGTCCATGGTCGTGAACGGTTTCATCGAGCCGGTCACCCGTACCTTGCCGATGGAGTACGCCGTCGAGTGGAGCCGGTTGATCGAACTGCAGATGGAAGGTTCCGTCGGCTAGTCGGCCCAAACCCGCACCTCGGGCGCTGCGGCGCGGCAGAATGGCCGCGTGCCGATGCGTCAGGAGTGCAGAAACTTCGAGAGCCGTAGCTATGCGAATGGTGAGACCGTTCGCAAGTGCAACCTCGATCTCGCCCCCGAAGCACCGTGGCGCTGCCCTGACCCCTGCGTGGCGTTCGAGCGACGGCTGGCCGGCGGTGGATGGACCTACGGCAGTCTTGGTACCCCGCCAGAGCCAGCCGAGCCCCCGGGCCTGGACGACGGTTCCGCAGCGGCTGTGCTCGATCAGGCCGAGAACATCATCAACTCGATCGGGCCCCAGGTTCTGGCGGAAGTACGCGCCGAGCGCGGCGAACTTCCCGATACGCCGGGGCCACGGGGCTGGCGTCGGTTCCTCCGGCGGCGCGGGCCCGGCTGACGACCACTCAACGAGGTCGGAGCCCCGTAATTTCCCCTATGGCGATGGTAGTATTTATGCCGCCTGACCGATCTGACTGGAAGCATTCGTGACCCTCACCACTGATCTTGCGCGCGCGATGCCAGGCCCCGCCTGGTTGACGGCGCGTCGGTTGGCGGCGGCTGAACGGGCCGTGGGCACGGCGCTTCCGAGCCCGAACGAGGAGATCTGGCGATACAGCCGAATCGACGAACTCGACCTTGATCGCTTCGCGTTCGGCGCGACCACCACGGTCGTGACGGGGGCGGACGGGTACCTCGGGGAGTTCACGGAGGCCGACCCGGTGGCGCCGGCACCCGACCTGTTCGCCGAGTGGAACGCCGCGCTGAGCGAGCCCGTGGTGCTGCGTATTCCGCGTGGCACTGTGCTGAGCCAGCCGATCGTGGTGGACCATGAAGTCGGCGACGGACGGGCGGCCTTTCCGAGACTCATCATCGACGCCGGCCCGGACTGTGAGGTCACGGTCATCGAGCGGTTCCGCAGCGCGGCCAGGTCGACATCGTCCGGAGCGGAGGCGTTCATTGCGCCGGTCCTCGAACTGCGGGCGGCGAACAGCGCTCGAGTGCGGTACGTCGGCGTCAACGAACTCGGCTCAGGGGTGTGGCAGATCGGGAATCAGTTGGCGTGGGCCGAGCGGGACAGCACCGTGATGTTGGCCACGGTGGCCCTCGGGGGCGACTACGCCCGCATGCGCACGGAAGCCGTCGCCAACGGTCAGGGGTCGTCCACCCGTCAAGTGGCGCTCTACTTCGCCGACGGCACTCAGATGCACGACTTCCGCACCATCCAGTCCCATGTGGCGCCCCGGTCCCAGTCGAACCTGTTGTTCAAGGGAGCGGTGAAGGACACCGCCCGCAGCGTCTACACCGGCCTCATCCGCATCGGGCACGACGCCAAGGGGTCGACGGCGTTCCAGACGAACCGCAATCTGACGCTCTCCGAAGGGGCGTGGGCCGAGAGCGTCCCGAACTTGGACATCCTCACGAACGATGTGCGGTGCAGCCACGCCAGTACCGTCGGCCCCGTCGACCCGGAGCAACGGTTCTATCTCGAGAGCCGCGGTGTGCCGCCTGAGGTGGCGGAGCGCCTGATCGTTCTGGGCTTCTTCGACGAAGTGCTGGAGCAGCTCCCGCTCCCGACACTCGCCGCCCAGTTGCGGGCTCGTGTCGCGGCCAAGCTGGACGGAGCCATCGCGTGAGCGGGGTGCATCGAGTGGGGCCACTGAGCGAATTCATTCCCGGTGCGGCACGTCGCGTCGACGTTGATGGCCATCGCGTCGCGGTGGTCCGCATCGGCGACGTCGTGTACGCCATCGGTGATCGCTGCTCGCACGCCGATGTGTCGCTGAGCGAGGGCGAGGTGTGGTGCGATGAGAAGGAGATCGAATGCTGGAAGCACGGCAGCACGTTCAGCCTTGTGACCGGTGAGCCCCAAACCCTTCCGGCTACCCAACCGGTGCCGGTCTACGAGGCCCGAGTCGATCAGGGTGATGTCATTGTGGTGATCCCATGAGCCTGGGACATGAACGGCACACACTCGAGATCCGGGGGCTCGAGGCGGCCATCGACGGCAAGCAAATCCTGTTCGGCATCGATCTCTGTGTCTCGTCGGGCGAGGTCCACGCCGTGATGGGCCCGAACGGGGCAGGAAAGTCCACTCTGTCCGCCGTCATCATGGGCCGCCCCGGCTATCAGGTACTCGCCGGTTCGATCACGCTCGACGGCGAGGATGTGCTGGCGATGCCCACGTGGAAGCGGGCTGCCGCGGGGCTCCACCTCGTCATGCAGTACCCAACCGAAGTGCCAGGGGTCATGCTCGACGACGTGATGGCCGAGGCACTCGTGGCTCGGGGCCGCAGCGCCAACGGCTTGGAATCGTTGCTGAGGGCGGAGGCGGCCCGGATCGGGTTCGACGACCGACTCCTGCACCGGCCGCTCAACGTCGACCTGTCGGGCGGTGAGAAGAAGCGAAACGAAACACTCCAACTCGCCGTGTTGATGCCGTCCATCGCCATCCTGGATGAGTTGGATTCCGGCCTTGACATCGACGCGCTGCGCGACTGCGCCAAGCGGGTCGAGTCGGCATCCAATGCGGGGCTCGGTGTGCTGGCCATCACGCACTACAGCCGGTTGTTCGAAGAACTTCGGCCGGACGAGGTCCACATCCTCGTGAGAGGTCGGATCGTGGCCAGCGGCGGCCCGGACCTGGCCGATGTACTGGAGAGGGACGGCTACGCCGCGTTCACGCCAGTCGAGGCGGCGGATTCAGGGACGTCGGTATCGGCCAGGGACCCGTTCGGTTTCTGATCACATCGCCATGAGGCGACGCACTCGCTCCGCAGTGTCGGGGTGAGTGGAGAACAACTTGCCGACGTTGAAGCCGCCGCGCTTGGGTGCCTCGGCCAGTGGATTGTGGATGTAGGCGTACGCCTGCTGGGGCGCCACCTTCATGGGATGACCCTTGGCGAGGCCCTCGATGCGGCCCAGCGCGCTGGCCAGCGAGCGCCCGCTTCCCAGCAGTTCGGCGGCCCCACGGTCGGCCTCGAACTCGCGTGACCGTGAGACGGCCATCTGCATGAGCGCGGCGGCGATGGGAGCGAGGAGGGCGAGCGCAATGATGGCAATGGGGTTCGGGCCGTCGTCGTCGTCGCCTCCACGGCCGCCGAACATCGAGGCCCACATCGCCATGTTGGCCAGGAACGAGATGCCGGTGGCGATGGCGGCGGCGACGGATCCGATGAGGATGTCGCGGTGCTTCACATGCATGAGTTCGTGGGCCATCACGCCTTCGATCTCGTCGCGGGGCATGGCCCGCAACAAACCCTCGGTGGCGCACACCACGGCATGCTTGGGGTTGCGGCCGGTGGCGAAGGCGTTTGGCTGGTCAGAGGGGCTCACCGCCACCCGGGGCATCGGCAGGTTCGCCCGCTGGGCGAGCGAGGCCACGAGGTCATAGAACTCAGGAGACTGCTGGCGTTCGATGATCTTGGCTCCCGCAGACCGGATGGCCAGCTTGTCGCTGAACCAATACGAACCACCGACCATGACGAGCGCCAGGCCGAGGCCGATGAAGAGTCCGCTGCGACCGCCGAGCGCACCTGCAACAAGAATGATGAGGCCGCCGAGACCGGCGAGCATCACCGTTGTCTTCATCGTGTTCTTGAACATTGGTTTCGTGCTCCTACGTTCGTCGGCCGTGGTTGGTGGTGGTGATGGGGCGGTCAGAAGTCGAACATCTCACCGAGGAAGCCCCCGCGCTTTTTCTTTTTCGGAGCTCCCGAATACTGGCGACTGCGGTCGTCGTCGTCGTCTCGGTCATCGTCTCGGTCGTAGTCTCGGTCATCGTCGCGGACGCGGGAGTCATCGCTTCGCGTGGCGGGAGGCGGGAGCTGGCGGCCTCCGGCGGGAGCCGCCAACAGGACAGGCGCCGCGGCGGCGCTGTCGATCAGCTTGTCGAGTTCGCCGCGGTCGAGCCAGACGCCACGGCATGACGGGCAGTAGTCGATCTCGATGCCTCGGCGCTCGGTGATGACGAGGCGCTCCGTGGGGCAGGTGGGGCACAACATGGGGGTTCTCCTTCGGCGTGACGCAGTGTTGGTGTGCGATGGCCGAAGGTCTCCCCCGCCCGAGTTGGGCCGGCGCTCCGGGCCGAAGCCGTGCTGACGGAGCGACGTAATGGGGTACTCCCCTTCGTGATCAAGGATGCTATCGCACCGCCGCCCGTTTCGCGACGCGGTCTGCGGCGCCTACGCTCCCATCCGTGAATCCGCCGGAAGGGTGGACGCTGACCGGGAACCGTCTGCGTCGGGAGTTCGTGTTCCGCGACTTTGCGGAGGCTTTCTCGTTCATGACCCGCGTGGCGCTGGTAGCGGAGCGACGTGATCACCACCCGGACTGGTCGAACTCGTGGAACACGGTCATCATCGAACTCACGTCCCACGACATGGGTAACACCGTCACCGATCGCGACGTACGCCTCGCGGCAGCGATCAATGCCATCCACGGCTGAGCCGAAGCGGTTCCCGGGTTGGTTCGTCGTGGCGGCGAGTTTCGTAGTCCTGATGACCTCGTCCGGCCTGGCCTTTTACGGACTGGCTGCCTACCTCAACGCGTTTAGCAAGGAGCGGGGCTGGCCGGTCTCGTCGATCTCGCTCGCCACCACGATGTTCTTCCTCGTCGGCGGAATCGTCGGCGTCGGTGTCTCACGTGTCATCGCCACGCGGGACATGCGGTACGTCATCGTGTTCGGAGGGGTCGTCGGCGCGCTTGCCCTCGGCGTGCTCGGCCGTGTCCAGGAGAAGTGGCAGCTGTTCGCCGTCTACTTCGTGTTCGCCATCGGTTGGTCCTGTTCGGGAATGGTTCCTGCCACGACCGTGATCACCCGGTGGTTCCACACCAAGCGCGGCGTCGCATTGGCGGTGGCGTCCACGGGACTTTCCGTGGGCGGTGTGTTGATTACGCCGCTCGCCAAGTGGATGCTCGACCGGTACGGACTGGCGGCGACCACTCCGTGGCTCGGAGTGCTCTGGCTGGTCGGAATCGTCCCCGTCACGGTCCTGCTCTTGAAGCCGGACCCGGCCGCACTCGGCTGGCGCCCCGACGGCGAGCGGATGGCGCCCGGCGCGCCGATCCGTCGGCCTGTCGGCGTGCCATACGCGGAGGCTCGCCGTCTCTGGTTCTTCTGGGCGGTCACCTTCGGATATGTGTTCCTGATGGCGGCGCAGGTCGGCGGTATCCAGCAGTTGGTGAAGCTGATGGAGGAGCGCAGTGGCGAAGGTGCCGCCACGGTGGTGACGTCGGTGGTGGCCGGCACAAGCGTGGTGGCCCGGTTACTCGGTGGCCCGATCATCTCCCGTTTGCCGATGGTGAAGCTCACGGCGATCTTGGGCGTCACGCAGGCGGTGGCGCTGGCATTGCTCGCCGAACTGGACAGCCAAGCGGCTCTGTTCGGGGCGATCGTGCTGTTCGGTGCCACCATCGGAAACATCCTCATGCTGCAGCCGCTGTTGATCGCCGAGCGCTTCGGTGTGGCGGACTACCCGCGGATCTACAGCCGGTCCCAGTTCATCGGCGTGTTCGGTATGGCTGGCGGCCCGTATCTGCTTGGGCGACTGCACGACTGGTCGAACGGCTACCGGGTGCCGTACCTCGTGGCGGCGGCACTGTCCACCGTCGGTGCCGCCTTTGTGGCATCCGGCGGCCCTGAGACGTTCCGCCTCTCCGGCACGCCCGATGTTGGCAGGCTCGTCGACCCCGCTACCGTGCCTGCCTCGTGAGCGAAGTGAAGCCCGAGGAACACCATCCGAACGTCCAGCGGGTCATGGCCGCGGCAGCGGTGCTCGGCCTCACCATTGCGCCCCGCCGTTTCCCGGAGGGCACCAAGACCGCGGTCGATGCTGCGGCTGCGATCGGAGTGGAGGTCGGCCAGATCGTGAAGAGCCTCATCTTCGGGGTCGATGGAGAGGTTGTGCTGGCCTACGTGAGCGGCGCCAACCAACTCGACGAGAAGAAACTGGCGGCCGCGGCAGGGGCCTTCAAGTGTTCACGGGTGGACGCCGATGTGGTGCGCGAGGTGAGCGGCTTCCCGATCGGTGGCGTCCCGCCGTTCGGCCATGCCACGCACTTGCGCGTGTTCATCGATCCCGACCTGCTGCAGTACGACGAGGTGTGGGCGGCCGCCGGCACGTGGCACGACGTGTTCGGCATCGAACCGCATCGCCTCGTCGCGGCCAGCGATGGTGTGGTCACGGACCTCAAGCGTGGCTAGCTGGCGGCGCACTCTCGACAAGCTCTGGGCCGCGAAGCCGTGGCGCTCGTAGAACCGTTGTGCCCGCTGGTTGGCGGCGCAGCTGTCCAGACGGGGACGACATCCGAAGGTGAAACTCAGGCCGAGGCCTTGAGCACCCTGACGGAGGCGGCTGCCCTGTACCTCGAAGAGTTCCCTTTGCCGCTCGGTGAGCGGCCTGTTGTCACGACGTTCCACATCGCTGACGTTGCCTGAAGTCCCGCACGTCTCGTCGAGGCCCTTCCGCCCCGTTGACGACAAACGCCGCTGATCCACCCTGTCGTAGACTCACGACGTGGAACAGCTTCCTCCGATCGAAGACGATCGGGGAGTGGACATCGGCCAGATCCGTCGGCAACTTCGCATGTCGGTGCCGGAGCGGGTTCGTTCGATGGTGCATGCGGCCAACGTCATGATGGCTCTCCAAACGACGGCACAAGCGTCCCTCCGGCGTGAGTCCCGCCGGCCCTCAACCTGATGTTCGACCCCGTTCGGATCTGCGAGATCTTGAACGATGAACAGGTCGACTATGTCGTCGTCGGAGGGTTTGCGGCAGTCATTCACGGCTCGTCGCTGCCGACGAGGGACATCGATCTGGTGCCGTCACGTACGACTCAGAATCTCGACCGGCTCGGTCGCGCCCTTACGCGAATGAACGCCATGATTCGTACGTCGAGCGATCCTGTGCCAGCGCGCTTCGATGGTCCACTCTTGGCCAACATGCCACTCATGTTGAACCTCGTCACGGACTACGGCGAACTGGATCTCACCTTCCTGCCGTCCGGCGGGCTTGGCGGATTCGTCGAGTGGCACGCCAACGCCATTTCTACGGAGATCGCCGAAGGCCTGGTTGTTCACGTTGCCTCGTTGGACGACATCATCGCGTCGAAGCGGGCGGCCGACCGCCCAAAGGATCAGCGTGCGTTGCCCTATTTGGAATCGCTACGCGACCAACTCGGGCAGGTGTGAGCGCCGACGTGGCGCGGCGCTCCTGGCCCGCGTCGAAGTGCCATCGGCTCTCTGGCGCAAGCAGCGCATCGGCGAACTGGCGGCCCACGATGCCCGTGTCCTGTGTGCCGCATTCGCCGCCGACCTGGCGGGTGATGACGAGGCTCCTCCGCGGTTCGTCAGCGTCGCCCTCGTCGAGGACGTACTCGACGAAGCAGTAGCAGCCGTTTCACGACATCGGCTGCGAGCGTATGACGGGGTTCAATTGGCGTCAGCCATGGTCGCTCGCCGGGCCGTGGCCGATCTCAACACGTTCGCCGCGTTCGACATTGCGCTCCGGGGCGCGGCGTCCTCCGAGGGGTTCAGCGTCTCTCCGAGCGTCGTCGACCGCTGATTGACCACGGAGTGCCCGGGACAAAAATGTGGTCGATCAGCGGGTCGACAGTTATGTATGGTGCCGTTCACACCAGCGAGACGAGTGGAGGGAGGCGTGACATGCGAACGATGACTGTCGGCTCGGTTCTCCGCGCCCACCCCGTCTCCGGCGCGCCGGCCTTCTTGAACTGATCGGCCCCGAAAGCCCGATCGGCCGGTGCGCTCTTCTCACATGAGGAGTCTTGCGTTGTCCGTTCATCCCCTCGCCCCATTTGGTTGGAGCGATCGCGTTGCCGCCTTGTTCGGCGACGAGAAGTCCACCCCTGCCCGCGTCGTACGAGTCGACCGGGACCGGGCCGTCATCATTACTCCAGACGGCGAGGCCACGATGCTGGCCGAACCGCTCCCTGCTGTCGGAGACTGGGTCGGCGTCGAACCTTCCGGCCACGACGACATCCCGTTCGCCCACCGGTTCACGGCAGCGCGATGGTCCGAACTGTCCCGCCTCGACCCTGCCTCGTTCAGTCACGACCGGGTGACGGCCCAGGTGCTGGCCGCCAACGTCGACCTCGTCCTGATCACGGCACCGCTCGATCGTCCCCTGAGCGAGACCCGGCTCGAACGGGAGACCGTCGTGGCCTGGGACTCCGGTGCCACACCGGTCGTCGTGTTGACGAAAGCCGATCGCCATCCGGATCCGGAAGCGGCCGGCGCCGAACTGGCCCGACGTCTCGTGACCGTGGACGTCGTCGTGACGGCGGCGGTGGACGGAGCCGGGGTGGCGGCGGTGGCGGCATTGCTGCGGCCGTGCCGGACAGCCTTGCTGCTCGGAGCATCGGGGGCCGGCAAGTCGACGCTCACGAACGCCCTACTCGGTGCGGAGCGCATGGAGACAGGTGGCGTGCGACTCGCCGACGCCCGCGGACGACACACCACCACGGTGCGACACCTCCTCTGCGTACCCGGTGGTGGCGTACTCATCGATTCGCCGGGTATCCGGTCGCTGGGCCTGGCCGGGATCACCGACGGGTTGGCGGCGGCCTTCCCAGACGTCGAGGGCCTGGCCGATGCATGTCGCTTCACTGATTGCACCCATGGTGAGGAACCGGGATGCGCCATCCAGGAGGCGGTGGCGGCTGGCATGCTCGATCCTGGTCGGGTCAAGAACTGGCAGAAGCTGCAGCGCGAGATCGCCGCCCAGCAGCGCAAGGGCGATCCGAAGGCGACAGCGGCCCACCGGCGCGCCATGAAACAGCGCTACCGGATGATCAGCCTGGCGGCAAGAAGTCGGGCCAGGCCGTAGCCCGAAGCCCGGGCCTGCGGGCCTCGTTCAGACGTCGGCGTCGATCATCGCTTGCGACAACGTGCTCCACGCCAGCGTGGCGCACTTGATGCGGACGGGGAACTTCACGACGCCCTTCAATGCCTCGAGGTCGCCGAGCTTCACCGGCGTGGCCGACGCAACGTCCTCCTCGTGATCCGGGTCGACGAGACCCATCATCGAACGGAAGGCATCGATGATGCGATGGGCCTCCTCCACGGGCTTGCCCTTGACCGCCTGAGTCATCATGGAAGCCGAACTCTGGCTGATCGAGCAACCCTGGCCGCCGACCTTCACGTCGCCGACGACTGGCCCGTCAGGCCCGTCAGCCACGAGCAGGTACACCTGGATCTCGTCGCCGCAGAGCGGGTTGTGCCCCTGGGCCATGACGGCCGGCGGCATCTCGAGGGTGCCGCGGTTGCGGGGTGTCCGGTAGTGGTCGAGGATGATCTCGCGGTAGAGGTCTTCGAGGCCAGGCACGGCGGGGTCTCCTCCTGAGGGGAACGGTTAGAAGCCGAAGATGTCGGTTGCCGAATCGAGTGCGTCAGCGAGGGCGTCGGCGTCGGATTCGTCGTTGTACACGTAGAAACTGGCGCGGGTGGTGGAGTTCGTGCCGAGGACCCGCATGAGCGGCTTGGCGCAGTGATGCCCGGCGCGCACGTAGACGTTGGTCTGATCGAGCACCTGGCTCACGTCGTGGGGATGGATGCCGCGGAAGTCGAATGAAAGTGTTGCGCCCCGCAGTTCGAGGTTGGCGGGCCCGTGGATGCGGATGTCGTCGCCGAAACGACCCTTGAGCGTGTTGATCGCGTAGCCGGCAATGTCCATCTCGTGGCGGCGGATGTTGGCCATTCCGAGTTGGCTGAGGTAGTCGAGGGCGGCACCCATCCCGATGGCCTCGACGATCGGGGGAGTACCGGCCTCGAACTTGGCGGGCAACTCGGCACAAGAAAAGCCATCCTGGCGCACGTCGCTGATCATGTTGCCGCCGCCGAGGAACGGAGGCATGGCGTCGAGGAGTGCCTCGTGTCCCCACAGCACCCCGATCCCCGTTGGCCCGCACAGTTTGGGCGCGGACTTCCTTGCCTTCTCCGCGCACAAACTGTGCGGGCCAACGGGGATCGGGGTGCTGTGGGGAC
>JBKJJS010000429.1:0-4946 GCA_046597895.1 Ilumatobacteraceae bacterium | reverse complement strand
CTGCCGGCGGCGTCGCTCCGCGACGTAGGAGAAACCGGTCGCCACCAATGACGTGGCGAGATCACTCGCGTCGGAGCATCGGATCGGCTGGCCGTTGCACCACGCTCCGCCACCGCGGCGGGCTCGATAGACCTCGCCGAGCGTCGGAACGGCCACCACACCGACGAGCCCGCCTTCATCGTCGCGTGCCGCAATGGACACCGCGTACCCGGGAAGGCCGTACAGATAGTTCGTCGTGCCGTCGATGGGGTCGATGAGCCAGTGGATGCCCGACGTGCCATCGACCGACGCTCCCTCCTCGCCGACGATGCCGTCGTGCGGGCGAGCGTGGCGGATCCGCTCGACGATGAGGCGCTCGCTGGCCCGGTCGTATTCGGTCACCATGTCCGTCGCGGTGGACTTCGTTTCCGCACTCATGGAACCCGCTCGGCGACCCATGTCCACGAGTTCGGCGGCTTCGGTGGCGATGAGTACGGCGAACTCGAGGAGTCGATCTGCGTCGTTCGGGACGCTCGTCACGACTGGCGGTCCTGGATCTCGCGCCACTCGCCCATCGCCCGCAGCACCAGTACGGCAACGATGGCGGTGCCCGCCGCCGCGGCGACGGCACCGATCGCGCCGCCGAGAGCCCTCGGGGTGTCACACGAGCCTTCACACGAGACGTCGACGAGTGCATAGCCGATGAGCGCACCGGCGGCGCCGCCCACCAGGATCGTGACGAACGCCAACACCCGAGCGAGGCGGGAGGGGAGGGCCGAGAGTGGTTCGGCTGAAGAGTCCGGGCGCGGAGCCTCGCGGCTGACGGGATCAGGCACGGGGAGATCGTATGCTGCCGATCCGTTGACCGCCCTTCCGCTGCCCCTCGTCGGCCTCGATCCGTCGTCGTTGACGGTCGGTGTCGTGGTCGTGATCCCCACGTACAACGAGGTGGACAACGTCGATGACGTACTGCGGGGGGTGCGCGCGGCGCAGCCCGGGGCCACGATCCTCGTCGTCGACGACGCCAGTCCTGATGGCACGGCCGAGCGGGTGGAGGCGCTGAGGAGTGAACTCGGGGGGATCGAGTTGCTGCGCCGACCCGGGAAGTCCGGTCTCGGGTCGGCGTACCGAGCGGGCTTCGCCTGGGCAGTCGCCAACGGCGCCCGCATCTGCGTCCAGATGGACGCCGACCTCTCGCACGACCCGGCGGCCCTGGACGGGCTCATCGCCGCCGTGCGGTACGGAGCGGACCTGGGGTTGGGGAGCCGGTATGTGCCGGGTGGGGAGATCGTGGACTGGTCCTATAGACGGCGCCTGCTCTCCCGGTGGGGCAACCGCTATGTGGCGGCCACGCTCGGCCTTGCGGTGAACGACGCCACCTCGGGGTTCCGTGCCTGGTCCGTCGAGGCGCTGGCCCGTATCGACGTCGCCGCGGTCGCGTCAGAGGGGTACGCCTTCCAGGTGGAACTCACGCATCGGATCGTGCGCGCCGGCGGCCGGGTCGTGGAGATCCCGATCACATTCGTGGACCGCCGACGCGGGATCTCAAAGCTCTCATGGCACATCGTGGGTGAGGAACTCTGGCTGGTGACGAAATGGGCATTCGCTGACATGCGTCGCGGGGGTCGTTGGCGGGGCCGCCGATCGTAGCCCGCCCGCCACTCTTGTCCCGAACAGGTGTACGGCTGTGGCACAATGGAGTCGTGCGCGAATGGCTCGTCGGGGGTGCCCTCATCCAACGTGAGGGGGAGATCCTCCTCGTGGCGAACCGGCGACTCAATGGCTCGGTCGACTGGACTCCTCCCGGCGGAGTCATCGATGCCGCTGACCCGACCCTCTTGCACGGTTTGACCCGCGAGGTCCGAGAGGAGACCGGGTTGATCGTCAGCGCGTGGGAGGGACCGTGCTACGAGGTCTTCATCGAGGCACCGGGGCTCGGCTGGCGGATGAGGGTCGAGGCCTGGAGGGCCACCAAGGTGACCGGTTCCTTGGCGATTTCCGACCCCGATGGCATTGTGGAGGAGGCGCGGTTCGCCGGGGTGCAGGACTCCCGCACGCTGCTGGACGGTGTGGCGCGATGGGTGCGCGAACCCGTACACGACTGGCTGGCCGAGCCATGGACCGATCGCCGGGTGTTCCGGTACTGCGTCAACGGGGCAGACAGGGCGACGGCCGAGGTCGTCCGGATGCTCGACTGAACGGCTGAACGGCTGCTTCTCGTGACCCGCTGCATCCTCCATGTCGACATGGACGCCTTCTTCGTCGCGGTGGAGTTGTTGCGGCACCCGGAGTTGCGGGGCAAGCCCGTCGTCGTCGGCGGAACAGGTACGCGGGGGGTGGTCGCCGCAGCGTCGTACGAGGCCAGACGGTACGGCGTGCACAGCGCGCTGCCGTCGTCAACGGCCCGCCGTCTCTGCCCGGACGCGGTCTTCCTACCGGGCGATCTCGAACGGTATGCCGAGATATCGCGTCAGGTGTTCGCGGTCTTCCACGAGGTGACGCCGCTCGTCGAGGGGATCTCGCTCGATGAAGCCTTCCTCGACGTTACGGGTTCGCTTCGGCTCTTCGGTGACGGCGTCACGATCGGGCACCGCCTGCGGGCCAGAGTGATGGAGGAGTTGGAGTTGGCGTGTTCGGTGGGCGTCGCCCCCAACAAGTTTCTCGCCAAGTTGGCGTCAGAGGCGGCCAAACCCAGGGCTACGCCAGCTGGCGTTCGCCCCGGTCGTGGCGTGGTCGAGGTCGAACCAGGTCGGGAGTTGGCGTTCCTGCACCCGCTCCCCGTCCAAGCGCTGTGGGGCGTCGGACCAGCGACGCTCGCGAAGCTGCAACGCTTCGGAGTGGTGACCGTCGGCGACCTCGCCGCGCTCGGCGAGCAGGTGCTGGTGGGGTCGCTCGGCAAGGCCAGCGGGCGCCATCTCCATCAGTTGGCCCACGCCCTCGACGATCGCGACGTGGAGCCGAACCGGGGCTACAAGTCGATCGGGCACGAAGAGACGTTCGCCCACGACCTGCACGAACGGGCCGAACTGTGGAAGGAGGTCGTGAGGCTCAGCGACGGTGTGGGGTCGCGGCTGCGCCAGCATGGGGTCGCCGCCAGGACCGTGACGTTGAAGGTGCGGTTTGCCTCGTTTGCGACCATCACCCGCTCGATCACCCCGGCCACGCCCGTGAGCACAGGGCCAGCGATCGCGAAAGCCGTGGCGCCGCTGCTCGACGGCATCGATCCCGGGCCGGGGGTGCGCCTGATCGGCGTGACGGGCTCCAACCTGTGCGAGCCAGCCGAGCAACTCGGGCTCTTCGCCGACGGCGCCGAGGTGGACGGTGCACTCTGGACCGACGCCAGCGCGGCCATCGACGACATCAGGGAGCGATTCGGCACGACGGCCATCGGGCCCGCGAGCACATTGCGGGCCGGTGGGCTGCGGCCGTTGCGTCGCGGTGAGCAGCAATGGGGGCCCGACGCCCCCCGATGAGGTCGGTCGCCCGCGGATGCGGCCGGTCGCGTTGTACGATGCGGTGGTTCGTGAAATGATGCGGGCACAGTCAGCCTTCGCCGGGTGCAAGAGGAGTCAAACCCCATGCCGCTCTCTGAAGAGGAACAGCGCATCCTCAAGCAGATCGAAGAGCAGTTCTACGAGAGCGATCCCTCCTTCGCGGAAAAAGTGAGCGCCCCGGGGCTCTATCGTCCGGCACTGCGCAGAGCGAGATGGGCCGTGGCTGGCTTGATCGTGGCCCTGATCGGGCTCGTGCTCTCACTCCAAGTGCACTTCCTGGCATCGTTCGTCTTCTTCATCGCGATGCTCCTGTGCGCCTTCGTCATCGAGGATTCCCTTCGCACGGTCGGCAGGGCTGGGCTCAACGGCGTGCGCAACGCGCCGGGTGGCATCCGCCGATTCCGCCCCCGCAGCCGCTCCGGCGAGTAACCGCCGCAAGCCGTCAACGCCGCCCTTATGGTGTCTTGCAACTGCTGGCGAAGGTATCGACGAGACCATTGACCTGACCTGAATCGGGCCGGAGCAACACCTCTCTGTATCCGACATCCTGGCTTCGCAGACCGGAGAGATCTACCACTGCAGAGCCGAGGCGACCGAAGGATCCGATCTGGAACACGGTAGCAATGCTCCCTTCTCCCCGGAGATCTTTCCGACAAATCGGTGTGCAATGGGTGGTCATCGTACATATGTTCGGGTACGATGTGTGGGGTGGAAGACGTGCTCGGCGACCTGACAGCAGCGATCGATGCCCTGCTCGGCGTGGACCCGGCCGAACTCGCGGATGGTGATCTCCATTTGTTCGTGGTGGGGTTGCAGTGTCAACGGGCCCGTCTCGGTGCAGTCGTCGCCCCGGGGTTGGCCCGGTGGGACAAACGGCGGGTGTGGGCCTCGAACGGGTCGTTGTCCGCGGCTTCGCGGTTCTCGTCTGAGATGAAGTGTTCAGCGAAGACGGCCCGTATCGAGTTGCGTCGGGCCCGTCACCTTGCGTCGATGCCTGCGACGTTGGCCGGGTTGGGTGGGGGCCGGTTGTCGTTGGATCATTTGGATGTGTTGGGCAGGGCGAATCAGCCGTGGCGTCACGCCTCGTTCACTGATGCCGAAGCCGGTTTGGTCGAGGCCTGTGTGTCGCAACGGTTCCCCGACGCGGTGACCACTGTCGCGTATTGGTGTGCCGCGGCGGATGCGGTCGCCGCGGATGAACGGGCGAGGCATCAACGCGACAACGTGCATCTGTGGGCGTCACCCACGTTGGATGGCACCGTCGTGATCGACGCCTTGTTGGACCCGGTCAGCGGGGAGATCTTCACGACTGAACTGAACCGTCTCGAACATGACATCTATCTGGCCGACAAGAAGGCCGGGGTGGTTCGTAAAGGTTCACAGCGTCGTGTTGCGGCGTTGGTGGAGATGGCGACCCGGTCGGCGACGATGCCCGCCAACGGGCGGCGTCCCGTCCCGTTGTTCGTGGCCCAT
>JBKJJS010000334.1:0-5216 GCA_046597895.1 Ilumatobacteraceae bacterium | reverse complement strand
CGCCGAGGAGAGACGCCATGCGCCGCGCCGCGGCCCGGGTGGCGAGGCGTCGTGGCTCCAGCACAAGAATGCGCCCCAGGATCCAGTCCTCCTCCAACAACGCCAGCGGCACGATCGTGGTCTTGCCGGACCCGGGCGGCGCCGTGAGCACAGCGTGACCCGGATCGCGCAGCGCCGCGCTCACGGCGGCGAGAGCGTCATCGATGGGGAGACCGGAACGGATCATGCCGAAGCGCGACATCAGGAGAACGAGTCTGCCGTGAGTCTTTGACAGACTGTCACGGTGACGTCGACACCTTGTGCTCTGTACCTCCAGGACGGCCACCCAATCAGGGTTGGGATGGACCTCGCCCGTTACGCCGAGGAGCGGGGTTTCGTTGCGGTCTGGCAGGCCGACAGCCGCCTCGTCCGCGATGCCACGGTACCCATGGCGGCATTCGCGGCGGCGACGGATCAGATCAAGATCGGGTCGGGCGTGATGGACATCTGGTCGCGCAACGCTGCTCGCCTGGCTTCCACGTTCTCCACGCTCGACGACCTCGCTCCCGGGCGCATCATCTGCGGGCTCGGAGCGTGGTGGGATCCCCTCGCGGCGAAGGTCGGGATCACCCGCAGCAAGCCGCTCGCCATGATGCGCGAAGTCGTCACCGTCGTGCGGGCGCTCCTCGCCAACGAGCAGGTGACGTTCCACGGCGAGCACATTCACCTTGATGGTGTGGAACTGGACTACGTACACCAGGAGCGCCGTCCCAAGGATGTTCCCATCTACATCGGGGCCACCGGCATGCAGATGATGGAACTCACGGGCGAGATCGCCGATGGTTGCGTTCTCAACTATCTCGTGTCGCCGAGTTACAACCGCGATGCCATTGCCGCTCTCGAACGGGGAGCAGCAAAGGTCGGCAAGACGCTGGCCGACATCGACCGGCCGCAGCTCGTCGTGTGCTGTGTCGACCGTGATCGCCGCAAGGCGCTCGACGCCGGCCGCTTGCTCGTCACGCAGTACCTCGGACAGCAGCCACACATCATGAAGGCGAGTGGGGTGTCCCAGGATCTCCTCGACGACATCGCCGAGGTACTCACGTGGCCGGCCACGCACGACGAGGTCGTGAACGCGTCCAAACGGGTTCCGGACGACGTCGTCCAGATGATCACCGCTTCCGGTACGCCCGACGAGTGCCGCGCCAAGGTCGACGAGTACGTGGCCGCAGGGTGCACCTGCCCGATCCTCTACCCGCTGGCCGACGACACGAAGTTGATGATCGACGTCTTCAGCGCGGACTGAGCAGACACGCTCGCCCCGGCGATGTGCCGACTACGGTGCGTGAATGATCGAAGCGAACGGGCTCGTCAAGCGCTATGGCGGCCGCGTTGCCGTGGACAATCTCAGCTTCGTCGTCCATCCCGGTCAGGTCACGGGGTTTCTCGGCCCGAACGGTTCCGGGAAAAGCACGACGATGCGCCTCCTGCTCGGGCTGGACCGGCCCCAACGCGGCACCGCCACGTTCGACGGCCAGCCGTATCGGTCCTACCAGCGTCCGTTGCAGGAGGTCGGCGCCCTCCTCGATGCCGGGTATGTCCACCCCACCCGTACCGCTCACGCTCACCTGTGGGGGCTGGCGGCGTCCAACGGCCTGCCGAAGTCGCGCGTGGACGAAGTGCTCGCCATGGTCGGCCTCACCGAGGTCGGTGACAAGCGGACGGGAGCGTTCTCTCTCGGGATGAAGCAGCGCCTCGGGATCGCCTCGGCCATGCTCGGCGACCCCCGCACGCTGTTGTTCGACGAGCCGGCCAACGGACTCGATCCTGAGGGCATCCGCTGGATCCGTGAGTTCCTCGGCTACCTCGCCGGTCAAGGGCGCACGATCTTTGTCAGTAGCCACCAGTTGTCCGAGATGTCGCTGATGGCGGATCGTCTCATCGTCATCGGGCAGGGCCGCCTCATCACGGATGCGAGCGTCGCCGACTTCGTGAAGCAGTTCGCGAAGGCCTGGGTCCACGTGGCGAGTCCGAACATGGCGGTGCTGGGGGCGGCGCTACGCGAACAAGGAGCAACGGTGGAGTTCGACGGCCCGAACAGCGCGAACGTGTACGGCGCCGCCGCCACCGCCGTCGGTGAACTGGCGGCCAAAGCTGGCTTGGTGCTCCATCAGCTCGCCGATCAAACCGGTTCGCTCGAAGATGCGTACCTCGAAGTCACGAACCAGAGCGTCGAGTACCGGGCCGGTGCGCAATGAACGCCGCCAACCGATCCGAGTGGATCAAGTTCCGGACCGTACGCGCCAACGTCGTGCTCATCCTGTGTGCCATCGGCGGCCCGCTCCTCATCAGCGTCCTCAGCGCCACTTTTGGGGATTTCGAGTTCGAGGATTCCGCTGACACGTTCACCGTCATCGTCCTCGGACCGACGTACATCTGCGCATTTCTCGCCGGCGTGCTCGGTGTGCTCGGCATCGGACAGGAGTACCGCCACAACACCATCCGGGTCACGTTCGCGGCGCAGCCCCGTCGGTCCGTGGTGCTTGCCGCCAAGACGATCGTCAATGGCGCCTTCGGGCTCGCCATTGGTCTCTTCACCCCGCTGCTGTGCTTCGGGATCGGCTGGGTGATCCTGAAACTGCGTGACGTCGACCTCAGCCTCACTGATCCGAGCGTGAACCTCATCGCGCTGATCGGGCAAGGGTTGTTCGCCGCCATGTTGACCCTCATGGGGTTCGGGCTCGGGTGCATCATGCGTCAGCCAGCCGGAGCCATCCCGACCCTTCTGCTGTGGCCCTTGATCGCCGAGGGCATCCTCACGGGCGTACTCGAGGCCGTCTGGGAGGGATCGTGGAAGTGGCTGCCATTCCGTGCCGGGTTTCGATTGGGAATTAATTACGACGCGGCGAACGAGTTCCTCAGCCGTCCGGCGGCTGGCTTCTACTTCCTCGCATGGACGGCGGCCATCGTGGGCCTCGGCTGGTGGCTCGCCGAACGGCGCGACGCGTAGGCTCCCACCGCGAGTCGTGAGCGAGGGGTCAGCGAGGGGTCAGCGAGCGCGAAGCGCGAGACGGTCGCGCTGGATGATGCGGTATTTCCGTTCGGACTGGTCGATCCAGCCGAGCCGGATGAACGACGAAATAGCCTTGTTGACGCGCTCCCGAGATGCGCCGACCATGCCAGCCAACTCCTCCTGAGTGACAGGCAGGTTGAACTCGTCGGCACCGTCGCTCAGCTCCAGGATCCGCTTTGCCGTTCGTCCGGTGACGTCGAGGAACACTGAATCGGCCAACGCCTCGTCCATGTTGCGGAGCCGCCCGGCCAGCAGCCGCACGACACCCCACAACAGCGTCGGGTCGTCGCGCAGTAGCGCGATCACCGGCTCATACGGCAGTCGGACGACGGACGACGTCTCGAGGGCCCTCGCCCCCGCCGACCGCGGTCGGTCGTCCAACATCCCCATCTCGCCGAAGAGGTCACCCGGCTCCATGAGGGCGAGCACACTCTCCCGGCCGTCCGTCGACTTGTTCGTGACGGCGATGCGGCCGCGTAACACGATGTAGAGAGAGTCGGGCGAGTCGCCTTCGAGGAACAACACGTCGCCCCGAACGAGTGAGCGCTCGCTGGCGTGGGAGGTGATGCCCCGGAGTATCGCCGGGTCGACATCGGCGAAGAACTCGGTTCGGGCGAGGACGTCTTCGTGAACCATGACGGGTGGAGGTTATACGAGACATATGTCACGACATGGTGGCGGGGTTCCGTTGGGTGGCCAGGTGGCGGCACAACCCGGCGCGTAACCGCCGCTACCCTCGTTCGACGTGCCGGAAACCGTGTGGACCATCGTCGTGGCGGGCGGCTCCGGGCAGCGCTTCGGGCGGGCCAAGCAGTTCGAGGATCTGGGTGGTCGCACGGTGCTGGACTGGGCGATAGCGACGGCGCGGTCGGCGACCGACGCCGTGGTCGTGGTGCTGCCGCCCAGCGATACCGATGGTCGCGATCCCAGGGTGGTCGTCGGTGGCGGCACGCGCAGCGAGTCCGTGCGCAACGGATTGTCCGCCGTCCCGGGCGAGGCCGAGATCGTGTGCGTGCACGACGCTGCTCGGCCGTTTGCATCGGTGGCGCTGTTCGCGGCGGTCGTGGCGGCCGTGCGCGGCGGGGCGGACGGAGCCGTTCCCGGCGTGCCGGTGACGGACACCATCAAGGTCGTGCGGCCGGACGGGGTGGTGGTCGCCACCCCCGATCGGTCCACCCTCGTGGCCGTCCAGACGCCTCAGGCGTTCAGGGCCGATGTGCTGCGAAGGGCGCACGCCGCCGGAGGTGACGGCACGGACGACGCCGCGCTTGTCGAAGCGATCGGCGGCCGGGTCGTGGTGGTGCCGGGCGAGGCCGGCAATCGCAAGATCACCCACGCCGACGACTTGGCGTGGGCCCGTGCGCAGGTGGCGTCATGAGCATTGGAGGGGGCGACATCCGCGTCGGGCAGGGCTTCGACGTCCATCGTTTCAGTGAGTCGGCGGAACGACCACTCGTGCTCGGCGGTTGCGTATTCGACGGACTGCCGGGTCTGGTCGGGTACAGCGATGCCGACGCCGTCGCCCACGCCTGTGCCGACGCGCTCCTCGGGGCGGCGGGCCTCGGCGACCTCGGCGAGCACTTCCCCGACACCGACGCGCGCTGGGCGGGTGCCGACTCGGTGGAATTGCTGCGGCATGTCGGCGTACTCGTCCGGGCTGCGGGCTGGGAGGTCGGCAACGTGGATTGCTCGGTCATCTGCGAGATACCGAAGCTGGCGCCCCGGCGAGCCGAGATGCAGGAGCGGTTGTCTCGTGCGGTGGGTGCGCCGGTGAGTGTGAAGGGACGTCGGGCCGAAGGGCTCGGTTCGTTGGGTCGCCAAGAAGGCATTGCGTGCTTTGCCGTGGCCGTGTTGGTGAAGGAGAACTGATGGCAAGCAGTCGGGGTAAGAGCAGTGGTGGTGGGGGCAGTGGCGCGGCCCGGAGCGGGTCAGCGCCGAGCCGCGGCCGCACTACCGGGACAGCGGCGAGCCGGAGTACCTCGCCCGCTCGAGGTGCGAAGACGACGAGCCGAGCGAAAACGACGAGCGGGGCGAGGCCGACGGGGGGTGCGAAACCTGCTCGGCCGGTGAGCCCACGCGGCCGGGATGCTCCCGCCAGTCGGGCCAAGAGCAGCGGCGGCAGCGGCACGGCCGGTGGGCGAACGAGCGCGGCTCGCGGCGGCGG
>JBKJJS010000328.1:0-20041 GCA_046597895.1 Ilumatobacteraceae bacterium | reverse complement strand
GGAGCCGACCCAGCGCTGAAGTGGCTCACGCAACATGACCGACTGTGGATCGAACCAGCGGCCCTCGTACATGAGCCGTCCCAAGCGCCGTCCCATCGTGCGCAGGTTCTCGATCGTGCCCTCGTTGTGGATACCGCTGACGAGACGCTCGTAGGCGATGTACAGCAGCGCCATGCCAGGTGCCTCATAGATACCACGGCTCTTCGCCTCGATGATGCGGTTCTCGATCTGGTCGCACATCCCGAGGCCGTGGCGCCCGCCGATGACGTTGGCTTCCATGACGAGGGCGACCTGGTCGGCGAATGTCCTGCCGTTGATGGACACCGGGAACCCGGCCTCGAAGGCAACGGTGACCACTTCCGGCTCCACCACCACAGCGGGATCCCAATGGCGCACACCCATGATCGGCTCCACGAGATCCATGGACTCGTCGAGGAACTCCAGTCGCTTCGCTTCGTGGGTGGCGCCCCAGATGTTGGCGTCAGTCGAGTACGCCTTCTCCTTGCTGTCACGGTACGGATAGCCGTGGTCCGTCAGCCATTGACTCATTTCCGCCCGCCCACCGAGCTCCTCGACGAACGTGGGGTCGAGCCACGGCTTGTAGATGCGCAGGTGCTCGTTGACGAGGAGGCCGTAGCGGTAGAAGCGCTCGATGTCGTTGCCCTTGTACGTGGAGCCGTCACCCCATACGTCGACGCCATCGTCGTGCATGGCGCGTACGAGCAGCGTGCCCGTCACCGCCCTCCCCAGCGGTGTGGTGTTGAAGTACGTCTTGCCTGCCGTCACGATGTGGAAGGCGCCGCACTGAAGCGCCACGAGACCCTCGTGCACGAGGTCGGCTCGGCAGTCCACCACCCGCGCCAGTTCGGCGCCGTACTGCGTGGCTCGGTCCAGCACGTCGGCGAGATCCGGCTCGTCCGGCTGTCCGAGATCGGCCGTGTAGGCATACGGGATGGCGCCACGGTGGCGCATCCAGGCCACGGCGCACGACGTGTCGAGTCCGCCCGAAAAGGCGATGCCGACCCGCTCGCCGACTGGTAGCTCCGTGAGTACCTTGCCCATAGGAGGAGCGAGGCTAGCGGGCTGCACATCGGCCCTGCCGGACGACCTAACGTGAGCAGTCATGGGTACCAACATCACTGTGACGGCATCTGATGGTTTCGAACTCTCGGCCTACCGGGCCGACCCGGACGGCTCACCCCGTGGTGGTGTCGTCGTCATCCAGGAGATCTTCGGCGTCAACGGTCATATCCGCGAGGTGGCTGATCGCTACGCCGCGGCCGGCTACCTCGCCATTGCACCGGCGGTATTCGACCGGGCCGAGCGAGGCGTCGATCTCGGGTACACGGAGGCCGACATTCAGACCGGTTTCGGCTTCGCGTTCGGCAAGGTCGACTTCGCGAACGTCATCGTGGACGCGGTGGCCGCCGGACGCGTCGCGGCGGAGGCTGGCAAGGTCGGCATCGTGGGCTTCTGCTTCGGGGGGCTTGTCACCGCGGCGGTAGCAATCAACGCCGGTGAAGGGTTCTCGGCGGCGTCGTCCTACTACGGCGGCAACACGATCACTCTGGCTGGTCAGAAGCCGTTGATTCCGCTCATCGCCCATTACGGCGAGCGGGACCACTTCATCCCGATGACCGACGTCGACACCATTCGCTCGGGCTGGTCGGACAGCGTTGTTTACACCTACCCGGCTGATCACGGGTTCAACTGCGATCAGCGGGCGAGCTTCCACGCCCAGTCGGCCGCCGTCGCCCAGGCCCGCACGTTCCGGTTCTTTGACGAGCACCTCGGCTGAAACCCTGGGTTGGCTGCGCTGTCAGTCCCCGTTGTAGAGGCGGTCCGTGTCGATGAGTTCGATGTCCGTCCGGCGTTTCGCTTCGGCGAGAACCTGTCGATCGAAGCCTCGTCGGGCGAAGAGGAGCAGCTTGATCCGCTGGTCGGCACTGATCAGCGCGGCCGCGTGATCGAGTCGCTGAAGCTGACTTAACGTGAAGGGAGCATCGTGCCACTTGGCCTCCCCGATCGCGATGACGGAGTCCGGCATGTGCGGACGGCGCTCGACGACCACGACGTCGACTTCATGGCCTCCCCGATGGTCAACGCAGGGGACCACGGTGCTGGCCACCCGGCTGGGTACACCGCCCAGCGTGTCGACCGACGCATGCTCGGCACACCACGTGCGTGAGAGATGTTGGAAATGGGGGCCGTAGATCTGAGATGAGACGGTGTCGGTCACTGCAAGCCACACACCCGGCCGCCTCCGACTGAGCGGTCCACGGTTCGGGTCGATGATGAGTTGATGGAACCGCAGGATCGGTTGGGCGATGTGGAAGGTGGCGCGCTTGTCTCGCAGCGCGTCTTCCTCGACGCTGACGAGTCCCGTTTCGACAAGTACGGCGAGTGGGTGCGAGAGCGCACCGGTGGATCGCCCGAGGGTGCTGGCGATCTCTCCGCGTCGGGTTCTTCCATTTGAGATCGCCGCCAGCACCGCGTAGTACGGAGCGAGGTCGCTGATCTGATTCTCCTCGGCGAGCAGGATGTCCCCCTCGCGTTGCATGGCTGATGCGGGGTTGAGCAGGGTACTGATCACCCATTGATCGAACCCGGCATCGGTGGGGATGGCACCGCCGCACATGTCGCGGTAGGCCGGCGTGCCACCGAGCAATGCGTGGAGTCGCACGGAGAGGTCCGGATCGGCGTCGACGCCCCAGAATCGGGCGGCGTCCCGGAAGCTGAATGGGTGTACGAGCATCTCGAGCGACGCCCGCCCGCGCAACGCGGCCGTGCCGGCGAGGAGACCACGCATCGTCGACAATGCCGAGCCGCACAAGATGAGAGCGGCGCGGCCCGTCTCACGCGGGGCAATGCGTGAGCGCAGGAGCGATTGGATCAGAGACGGAAGTTCGGGACTGTCCGCCAACAGGTAGGGGAACTCGTCGATCACGACCGGGACGACGGTCTCTTCTCTCTCCCCGAGAGCCAGAACTGCGGTGAGCGCCTGCTCCCAGGTGCTGAAACGAACCGGGACTCCAACGCGGGCATGCGCGGCGTAGGCGGACGAAAGCCGTTCGAGGTTCTGAGCGGAGGACTGCTGCAGACTCGTGAAGTAGAAGCCCCCATGGGCCTCGACGAACGCCTCAAGTAGGTAGGACTTCCCTTGTCGCCGCCGGCCGTGCACGAGGCCAAGCGACTGAGTGGCAGGCCGGGCTCGAGAGAACCGTTCGAGTTCACTCCACTCGTCGGTTCTGTCGAACACGTGGACCGGTTTGTCCATGACGACGAATGATGACTCTAAGAGTGACTGTTGCTCCAGCTATTCGCGTTCTCGTCAGAAACCGAGCGCGGTCCATGTTCTGGTGCCGACGATGCCATCGGCGAGCAGGCTCCTCGAGGTCTGGAACGCCTTGACGGCAAGATCGGTGTTGGTCCCGAACTCGCCATCGGCCGCGACGGTGGCTCCGAATGAACGGAGCGCGTTCTGTAGCTCCACGACGAATGGACCGGAGTCGCCCTTCGTGAGCGTGGGCCGTGGTGCCGGCTGAGTGGTCGAGGTGGTGGTGGTCGAGGTGGTGGTGGTCGACGAACCGCCAGCGGTAGTCGTGGTTGTGGTCGTGGTGGTAGTCGTTGGCGGCGGCGGGGTCGCCGTGGGAAGCAGGCTTTGCGAGCTGAGATCATCGAGTTGGGACCGCAGGAACAGCGCGAAGCGCGTGCGGCCGAGTGACGTCAGTTGGGCGAAGTTCGGCTTGGTCTTGGTGCCCTTGACGAACCACGTCGTGGCCTCGCTGCCAGACGACGCGGCATTCCAGTCCAGCACGATGAGTTGTGGCCAGCGGTCCTTGGCGGCGCGCAGCGCGGCGTTCGACGACGCGAACACGGAGACGCCGTTCTTGTTGAGCCGTCGCTCGGACAGGTTGACCCACACCACCCGCGTCACTCCCCTGCTGGTGATGGCCCGCATCGCAGTGTCAATCGCTGTCCCGAACTTGGAGCCGATGTCGTTGTAGCCGAGTTGCATCAGTACGAACGCGGGTGGGGCGGCGTTGGCGATGATCGGCAGCGCGTTGTTTGTGTTGCACGTGCCGGTACGGGGAGTGGTACATCGGGAGGACTTAGTCGCGTAGGTGACGTCGTAGCCAGCGGCCAGCAGTCGTCTCAGATCAGTCTTGACACTGACGCCGACAGCGTCTCCGATGAACAGCGCCGGGCCCGGTCGCGTCGCGCTGGTGGCCCGCACGAGCGTGAAGTTCAGGTAGCGGGACTTGAGCCCGAAAGCCCGGCGGAAGTCGTCGCCCGAGATCGTGACGTTGCGCGAGGATCCCTTCAGGACGATCTTGTCGACCCAGCCGCCCCACGGCCCGCCTCCCGAACGTTGCGTCACCTCGATGTCGAGCAGGTTCCCGATGCTCGACCACGCCGACATCACTTGCGACGCGCTGAGTGTGAGGGACCAGGTGTGGTGGGGATTGGCAGCCACGGCATCGCCAGCGTCATCGACGGCCGGGTACATCCCGCCGCTCACGGTGCGCCCGCCGTTACTCGATGCGAACATGGTGTTGGCGACCTTGTCGGCGCTCGTGCGCACGACGACGCCAGCGGTGCCGTCGACCGCGGCGTTGGTCCGGGAGTCCTCAAGGAGCCGAGCCGACGTTCCGAGGCCCCCGGTCCGCACGGCGGCGCCGCTGTACACCTGGCAACTCGTGGTGTCGCAGGTCTTGTAGATGGTGGAGCGGGCGCTGCCAGCGAGCGAGTAACTGCGGGCGGCGACGGCCTGGGCTTTCAGGGAATTCATCCCCGCGCCACCCGCCGCGTCGGCCCACGACGCGCTTGACTCCCTCGGCACCACGCCTCGCACGTACGACTCCAGCAGGACGTCGTTCACCGTGCGGTCGAGGCTGGTGGTGGTGTTGGCGGCGCGCATCGTGCCCCGGTAGTAACGCACGGCGCCCGAGCCTTCGCACACGCCGACGAGATCGCCTGGCACGGCGGCGGACGGCGAGTCGGCGTTCGGAGTGGCGAAGTTGATCGGCCCGGCGACCGACGGGGTGATGAGCGTCCAGCCGTCCGTGTCGGCGAGAGGGTTGGAGTTGCTCGGACACGACTGGCTCGCACTTCCCCAGACCGCGTACACGTTGTGCTGTCCCGAGACTTCCCTCGCCACGAGCGAACTCCAGGATCGGGCTTCGGTGTCGGCCGGAGTGGTGAGTGCCGAGGTGTCGCTGACCACCGCGGTCTGCGACCCGTCAAGCGCGGTGAGTTGGACGGTCATTCGCCCGACGGCGGTTCCGCTGAAGTCGCTGTCACGCACATCGCCAATGGTCGTGCTGCCGTAGTAGAAGCTGAGGATCTCGCGCCAGGACTTGCCATGCTGCGTGGCCCACCCATAGGCGCCCCACTGGCTCATCCCGATGCCGTGGCCGTTGCCCCGCCCATCGACGACGATGCTGACAACCGGTGGTGTGGCGGCGCTGACCGGCGCAGTGGCAACGGGAGCGATGGTCGCAAGCAGTGCCACGACGACGAAGGCGGCCGTGGCCGACTTGGGGTTTCGGGGTGCGCGATTCGTCATCAATGGTTCTCCAGCCGCCCGCTGTTTCCCTGCGATCAGTCTACACCGTTACGCGTCCGTAACAATTCGGCAGCGGCAGTGAGGACTCTTCGACGATCCTCAACATGCGGTCGCCGTTCCGTCGGCTGCGACGATCGCCGTGTCCGGGGGATCTCCCGGTCCGGTCGCCGGGTTACGACCGATCAGGGTGAAGCCGACAAGTGGATGGCGGCGACCATCATCGAACACGATGACGGCTCTGAACCGACTGAGCGACGGCTTCACGATCTACGCCCATCTCGACACGGTGGATCCCGCGCTCCGTCCTGGCGCCGAGATGGCACTCTTCGGCTTGTCCTGAGTGGCGCGCTTTTGGATGTTGGCCCAGTCGTCGCGCAGGCCAACGGTGCGGTGGAACAGCAAGGGTCGGCGGGGGTCGTGGGCGAAGTAGCCGAGCCGCTCGAACTGGACGACGGCGCCGAGGGGGGTGTCGGCGAGGGCGCCCTCCACCTGACATTTGGTCAGTAGCTCGACCGAGTTCGGGTTGAGGTCGTCCATCGCCTCGCCGGTGGTGTCGCCGGGAACCGCAGCGGTAAAGAGGCGGTCGTACAAGGCCACCGTGGCCTCGACGGCGTGGGCGACGGACACCCAGTGCATGGTGGCCTTGACCTTGCGGCCGTCCGGTGCACTCCCGCCTCTCGTCAGCGGGTCGTACGTGCAGCGCACCTCGATGACCGCGCCCGACGAGTCCTTCACGACGTCGTGGCACGTCACGAAGTAGGCGGCGCGTAGGCGCACCTCGCGGCCGGGAGCCAGGCGGAAGAACTGCGCCGGCGGATCCTCGGCAAAGTCATCGTGTTCGATGTACAACTCGCCCGAGAAGGGCACCAACCGAACGCCGTCGTCGGGGTTCTCCGGGTTGTTGCCAACTTCGCACATCTCGATCACCGGCTGCCCGATCGTGTCCAACGGCCAGTTCGTGATGATGAGTCGCAGCGGTCGCAGCACGGCCATCCGCCGCAGTGCGGTGCGATTGAGCTCCGTACGGATGAATGACTCCAGCAACTCGATCTCGTGACGGCTATTCGTGCGGGCCACGCCGATGAAAGAGCAGAACTCACGGATGGCGCTGGCGGGGTAGCCGCGACGCCGCAGGCCACGAAGCGTGGGCAGGCGGGGGTCATCCCAGCCGTCGACGATGCCGTCGGCGACGAGCGTGGCAAGCTTGCGCTTGGACGTGACGGTGTGGGTGAGCTCCAGCCGGGCGAATTCGGTCTGGCGGGGCTGATCGCTCGGGAGCGGGAGATGCTCGAGGTACCAGTCGTAGAGGGCCCGGTGGCTGTCGAACTCCAGCGTGCACAGCGAGTGAGTGACGCCCTCGATGGCGTCACTCTGGCCATGGGCCCAGTCGTAGGTGGGGTAGATGACCCACTCGTCGCCCGTGCGGTAGTGGTGGCCGCGCCGGATGCGGTACATCACGGGGTCGCGCAGCTGCATGTTCTCGTTCTGCATGTCGATCCTGGCCCGCAGCACCCGCGAGCCATCCGGGAACTCGCCAGCCCGCATCCGCCGGAACAGGTCCAGGTTTTCCGCGACGGCACGGTTGCGGTGCGGGCTCTCGACACCCGGTTGACCGAAACCTCCACGTTGGGCGGAGATGGTGTCGCCGTCCTGGTCGTCCACGTACGCGTGGCCGCTCTCGATGAGGTGCTCGGCCCACGTGTACAGCTGGCCAAAATAGTCGGAGGCGTAGAGCGGGGGGCCGGGTGGGAAATACCCGAGCCAGGCCAGGTCCTCGATGATGCCCTCGACGAAGGCCATGTCCTCGGTGTCGGGGTTCGTGTCGTCGAACCGCAAGTTGCAGAGCCCGCCGAACTCGGCCGCCAGCCCGAAATCCAGTCCGATGGCCTTGGCGTGGCCGATGTGCAGGTAGCCGTTCGGCTCGGGAGGGAACCGGGTTTGGACGCGGCCGCCGAACGTTCCGGTGGCGATATCCGTGCGTACGAGCTCGCGGACGAAGTCCGAAGCGACGGGCGTGGCGCGGGGGGAGGGTTCGGGCTCGGTCATTGGTCGGTATCTCTCGCGATGTCTCGCGCTCGGCGTGCGGGAGCGAAGAACGGTACCGCTCCGAGGTCCATCGGCGGACAGCGACCTTGGTAGAATCAGGTGCTCGGACGGAGGGATGATGGCCCCGCAGATGCGGCCCATACCGGGTGAAAATGGCGAGTTTGATGACGACCTCGGCGACGACTTCTATGAAGACGACGACTTGGACGAGGACGGACTACCGACCGACGACGAGCTCGAATCCTTGCTCAAGATCTTCGGCGACCAGGGGCTTTACGGCCACTCCTCATACGGTGCTGCCAGCCGCCGGACAACGCCCGAATACCAGGATCGTAAGGCTTTTGTGGAGGCGTCGACGCCTGCCCAACTTGCCGCCGCCGTCGAGAGCCAGCCGATGCTGGCGGCGGCGTTCTGTGGTGTCGGTCGACTGGCGCACCTCGTCCCTCGCGATTCCGCGACCCACGACCCGCTTCCGATGGGTGCCGACGACCTCGCGTTGCTGCTGAGTTCAACACTGGCGATTGCCACGGCAATCGAGATGTTGTCGCCGGCCGCAGCACGCCTGCTCGAGGCGGCCGTGTGGCATGCCGGTGTCCTGTCGAGGGCCGACGCCGAGTCCGAATTCCCCGGGGCAGATCCCGGTGAACTCGATGCCGCAGCCGAGGAACTGTCGGTAGCGGTGCTCTCTGACGCGTCCGCGTCGTTCGTGAGTCTGCGCCCTGGCGTGTCGAGTCATGTGCGCCTTCCCGGGCCGCTCATTCGGCAGGTGTATTTGGGGTCGGCGATCACGAATCCACAGCTCGACGACATGCTCAAGAACATCGGCCTGAAACCCCCCGGGCGACGTGAGCCAAAGGTCGACGCACTCGAGGCGGCGCTGCGCAACCCGACAGTGGTGGTGGGGCTCGTCGGCCGACTGTCCGACGCCGCTCGGGAGTTGTTGACGCGACTTGTCTCGCTGCGGCGGCCGACGCCACTACCGAATCTCGGCCTCGGCTACTTCGTGCCGCGGAATACTCGCTACCCAGGACCGAAGTACGGAGCCCAGCGAATCACCCCCTTGCACGAACTCTTCGAGTCCGGGCTCGTTCATGTGGACTCCCGGGGTTCGTGGTGCGCGCCGTGGCTCGACACCATCGTCGGTCTCAACGGAGGCCGACTCGGGGTCTGGCCCGAGTCCAGACCGGTCGTGTGCGGCGCCATCAATGAGGGTGGCGGTCATCCCGCGTGTGTTGGACAGATGCAGGCATTGCTGGACCAGTGGGCGCGGGAGCCGGCAGCCGGCACGAAGACCGGAACGATGGCTGTCCAGGGGTTGCGGGCGACCGGCAAGCAACTCGGCATTCCTGAGCGAGACGTTCGTCTTCTGGCGTCGCTGGCGATGGGCATCGGGTTGATGAATCGGGAACTGGTGTGGAGCGGTCGGGGCCGCAACGCCACGACGACCTATCGCTTCCAGACCGCGCCGTTCGCGTCCGAATGGACCCGCCAAGCGTTTGCCATCAGGTGGGGCACGCTGGCGCTGGCGTGGCTGAACGGTCTTGGCGATGACGACGCCGCCGGTGAGTCCGACCGTCGCGTCGTGGCGCACGACCTGTTGACGCTCGAACCCGGAACAGGCCCGCTGGACCTTCCGACCTTCCTCGCTGGTCGCCGGCAGATGTTCGTCGGCCAGGACGCTCGGGTTCGGATCATGGCAGACGACATGATTGCGCTCGGGCTGATCCCCGCTGACGGTCCCTGTGGCCTTGTCTCGCTCGCCCGAGTGTTGTTGATCGACTCCGATTCGCTCGCCGACGCAGGGCCCACCGCCAGCCGGACGTTCATCGTGCAGGCGGACCACACCGTGATCGCTCCCCCCGATCTCGACCCCGACATCGCCTCCCGATTGGCGCGACTCGGGACCATCGAATCCAAGGGCTCCGTCACCGTGCTCCGCCTCGATCAGCGCCGGATCGCCGGCGAGTTGACGAGCGGCTCGACGGCCGCCGACATCAACGCCTTCCTCGCCGAGTTTGCGAGTGCGCCCGTTCCCGCCGGGGTGGTACGACTCGTCGACGATGCCGAACGGGCGGCGAGCGGACTCGTCGTACACCGCGCCGCCACCGTCGTCACCGTGGTCGACGCCGCGGCGCTGACGAAGGCCATCGCCGTGAAGGCCGCCAAACTAACGGCTGTGTCACCGACCACAGCCATCTCGACACTCCCGATCGACAAGGTGCTGGCGGCGCTGCGGGCCAAGGGTCTCGCGCCCAAAGCGCCAGACGCCAAGAGCACAACGCCGGGCGAAGTGATTCAGTTGGCGTCGCTTCCGTCGACCGGAACCATGCAGCTGCGGCCGAGCGTTCCGAACCGGGAACTCCTGGATCGGTTGCTTCCCGGTACGACGAAGGTGGTGGACGAATGACCGATCCGCTCAACCCGCTCATTGTCCAGAGCGACCTCACCGTGCTGCTCGAGGTGGCCAGCCCGAAAGCCGACGACGCCCGCGCCGAGTTGGCCCGGTTCGCCGAACTGGAGAAGGCGCCCGAGCATGTCCACACATACCGGGTGAATCCGCTGTCGCTCTGGAACGCCGCCGTTGCCGGCCTGTCGGCAGGTGATGTGGCGTTGGCACTGCACACCTACGCCAAGTACCCGGTCCCACCGTCGGTCCTGGCCGAAATCCACGACCAGATGGGCCGCTACGGGCGGCTGCGCATCGTGCGCGACTTCGATTCAGGCGGCCTGGCACTCACGAGTGCCGAGCCGGCGCTCATCGTCGAGGTGGCCAGGGACCGGCTCGTCGGCGCGCTGCTCGGTGAGCGCCTCGACGGCAACCGATACGCAGTACGGCTCGGCGATCGAGGCGCGCTCAAGCAGGCCCTGCTGCGGCTCGGGTGGCCGGCTGCGGACGAGGCGGGTTACGCCGAAGGGTCGCCGCTCGAGGGCGTCGAAGTCACGTGCGAGCTGCGCGGCTACCAAGCCGATGCGGTCGCCGCCTGGTGGGCTGACGGGTCCGACATCGGCGGCAATGGTGTCCTCGTGCTCCCCTGCGGCGCCGGTAAGACGATCATCGGTATTGCCGCGCTCGCCGCCACTGCGCATCACACGCTCATCGTCGCCACCAACATCACCGCTGCTCGCCAGTGGATCCGCGAACTACTGGAGAAGACTTCGCTCACGTCGGATCTCGTCGGCGAGTACTCCGGGAATCGCAAGGACATCCGTCCCATCACGGTGGCGACGTACCAGGTACTCACCTGGAGCCCGCCCAATACGCCCGACGATGCCCCGTTGGAACAGCGCTACCCCCACCTCGGGCTGTTCGATGCGCAGGAGTGGGGGCTCGTGATCTATGACGAGGTCCACCTGCTGCCCGCTCCCGTCTTCCGGGCCACCGCTCGCATCCAGGCTGTTCGTCGCCTCGGCCTCACCGCCACCCTCGTACGCGAGGATGGCAAGGAGGCTGACGTGTTCTCCCTGATCGGCCCGAAGCGCTTCGATGTGCCGTGGAAGGAACTGGAGGCGCAGGGGTGGATCGCTCCGGCGACGTGCACTGAGGTGCGCGTTGAGATGTCGGAGGAACGACGTATGCAGTACGCGCTGGCGGACCCACAGCAGCGCTATCGCATCGCCGCCACCGCGCCGCAGAAGCTCTGGGTGCTGGCGAAGTTGCTCGCCGAACATGCCGACGACAGGGTCCTCGTGATCGGTCAGTTCGTCGAGCAGATCAAGGAGGTCGCGCAGCGCTTCAACGCCCCGCTCATCACCGGCCAAACGGCCCAGCGGACGCGCGAGGAACGGTACGAGGCGTTCCGCAGTGGGGAGTGCAAACTGCTCATCGTCAGCAAGGTGGCGAACTTCTCCATCGATTTACCGGAGGCAAATGTGCTCGTGCAGTTGTCGGGCACGTTCGGCAGCCGCCAGGAGGAAGCGCAGCGGCTCGGGCGGGTCATGCGCCCGAAGGCCGACGGTGGCCAGGCCCACTTCTATAGCGTGGTGACGCGTGACTCGGTGGACCAGACGTTCGCCCTCAACCGGCAGCGCTTCCTCGCCGAACAGGGCTATAGCTACGACATCGTCGACGCCTGAGCGAGAGGGCGACGGTCGCTTGGATCTCGGTCGGTACGTCGCTGGCGAGGAACGAATTCCGCTTTCACGCGCCCTGGCTGGATGGGGCTACTCGTAGTACTCGGGGCGCTGGTTCTCTGGGAGAGGCCGCAGGCGCGGGTAGTACGGGTGGCGCAGCGGGTCGCCTGGCTTCAGGCACAGCTCGAGGCCGGGCGTGCGGGGTGCGGTGTTTCGGGACTTCGGGCGATCGGCGAACACGACGTCCTCGCCGAAGAGGCGGGCCGACAATGTGCGGCGTCGCCGGCCGTCGCTCGTCTGGCCCCCGCCGTGCATGACGCCGGGATGGAAGATCACGACATCGCCGGGCGTGATGTCCCACGACACGATGTCCCACTTCTCCCGCTCGGACTGGATGTCCGGCAGGCGGGGGAAACCCTCGCCGTAGTACGGCAGCGTCGGGTCCTCACCTGCTCGGGTCGGGTCGAAGCCGTCGTAGACGGTCTGGCGGTGCGAGCCCTTGACGTACTCGAGGCACTCGTGTTTCGGGACGGGGTCGAGCGTGATCCACATCGAGCCGATCTGCGTGCCGGCGACGGGCCAGTACGGCAGATCCTGGTGCCACGGCGTGCGCTCGCAGTCGCCGCCGTCCTTCACGAAGACGTGGTCGAACAGCAGCCACACCCGGTCGGAGCCGAGCAGCACGGACATCATGTCGGCGATCGGTGAATCGAAGAGGAGCCGCTGGAACTCGGGGGTGAGATCGAAGTTACGGGTGGTGTCGATGAACTCGCCGGCCTTGCCCTCGAAGAACGTCTGCTTGCGACTCGAGTTGCTGAGCACTCGGGTGATGCCGTTCTCGATGAGCTGCATCCATGGCCGTTCGATGAGTTGCGGCATGAAGATCACGCCATCCGTGCGGTACTGCTCCACGAGTTCCGGCGTGAACCGGGCCCGCCACTCCTGCGCGTTGACAGCCATCGTCATGCCCGACCTTCGGCCTGCATGCGCCCGTACTCCTCGACGGTGATTGGGCCCCCCTCTGCGTCCACCTGAGTTCGAAAGCGCTTGGGGAGGACGGGCTGCAGCATGTCGATCTTCTTCCATCCCGCCAGTGGCGCGTGGCCTTTGGCGTCGGGCACGTAGCGGGATGGTTCGGACGAGGCCTGGCGAGTGATGTAACGCGGGCAGTTCTGGAACGTCTCGGTGATGGTGGCCCGCACGACGAGGTCGGCGCCGGGGTACTCGCTCATCATGGGGTCGTCGTCGCTCACGACGGCGTCCGCATGGACCCGAATGCGGTGCGGTGTCTCGAAGTCGATGAAGAGCATCCCGACCTTGCCGTTGCCGGCGATGTTACCCATTGACAGGAACATGCCGTTGCCGTCGTAGCTCGGGAACACGAGGGTGGTGTCGTCGACGACCTTCACGAAGCCGGGGGCTCCCCCCTTGTGCGACACGGTGGGATGACCGCTCGGATTCACCGTGCTCAAGAAAAAGAACGCCCGGGACTCGATAAAGGCCTTTGCGTCATCATCGAGCGTCGGCTGGACGGTGATGGCCATGAGGGCGTCCGCGAGTTGCCGGCTGTCGAACTGGTCCTGGAGCGAGCGATGGGGAGCGGCGTACAGATCGGTCATGAGAACCTCCTGGCGCGCAGTCTTTCACGCGGGCTCCGCACTCCCACAGAGGAGGTGACGCGTCAGGTCGGCAGACCGCCGGACGTGCCATCATCGAGCCATGGCGAATGTGAAAGTCGGCCGCTGGACGGCAGACATCGAGGGCGACTTCGTGGTGTTCATCATCGGGGCGCGCCCGGACAAGTGGCACATGTTCCGGTCGCTGCGTGACCTCGGCGGCCGCAAGGGCATGGGGCACATGCTCAAGTACCTCACGGCCCACCCGGAGAAGGGCCTCCTCGGGTACCAGACCGCCGGCTTCACGATCATCCAGTACTGGCGCTCGTTCGAGGCGCTCGAGGCCTTCGCCAAGGATCAGGACGATCCGCACATCCAACCGTGGCGCACGTTCTGGAAGCGGGTGGGCAAGAGCGGCCGGACCGGCATCTGGCACGAGACGTTCCTCGTGCGAGCGGGCGAATACGAGGCCATCTACGGCAACATGGCGCCCCACGGCCTTGGCAAGGCCAGCACATTGGTCACGGCCGCCGAAGGCCGGAGCGCCAAGCAGCGCCTGCGCGGCGGGTCCGCCGAAGGGCCCGGCTCGACCGGCTGAGCCCTCGAATCGGGGAGATGACGCGCCAGGTCGGCAGGGCGCCGACGAAACGCGTCATCTCGCGGCGGGAGGGGCCGCGGCGTACAGTTCAGCGGTGCGCGTGCTCGTGATGGGTGGGAACCGGTACATCGGGCTGTGCCTCGTCAATGAGTTGGCGAGGCGGGGCCACGACGTCACCGTGATGAACAGCCACGACGTACCCTTGCCCGACGGCGTGTGCCGGTTGCACGGTGATCGCCAGCAACCGGGCGTTCTCCGTGAAGTACTCGAACCACACCGTGACGAGTTCGACGCGGTGTTCGACAACACCGCGTACGAGATCAAGGACCTCGAGCCGATGGTCGAGTTGTTCGCTGGTCGGCTCCAGCATTTCGTGTTCACGAGTTCGTCGGCCGTCTACCGGCGCAGCTTCGTGCAGCCGGTGCGTGAGACCTTCCGTACCCACGACCCGGCCGACCCCGATCCGCGCAAGAGCTATGGCGTCAACAAAGTCCAGTGCGAGCAGTACCTCCGCTGGGTGCGCACGGAGAACGGGCTGCCAGCCACGATCTTGCGGGTGTCGCACACGCTCGGGCCCCGCAGCCCGGTCGTGACCCGCGATCCGATCTTCTTCCGCCGGCTCGAGCTCGGTCGGCCCATCCTCGTGCCGGGTGACGGCTTTGCGTTCGTTCATCTCGTCCACGTGAACGACGTCGCCCGGCTCATGACGGCGCTGCTCGGTAACCCCGCGGTCGCCGGTGAGACCTACACCGTGGCGGGGACTGAGGTCACGAGCATCCTCGGCGCGGTGGAGATGATGGCCCGCGCCGTCGGGGTGCGACCGGACATCGTCCACGTGCCGATGGAACGAGCGCGGCGTTGCCAGCCACCCCTGGTGCATTGGGGGGAGGCGGTGATGGGCGGTGTCGTCCTCTCGGTCGACAAGGCACTGCGCGACATCGACTGGGTGCCGGAGTTCGGCCTGGAGAGCGGGTACCGGGATTCATACGACTGGTTCGCCGCTGGCGGGCGCGAACTCTACGAGTACGACTTCACCGGCGACGACGAAGTGCTCTCCGAGCTGTGGTGACGGAGATCGATGAACTCTCCGCCACCGACAGCATCTGTGTCGGGTGTGGGATCTGTTGCGACGGCACGCTGTTTCGCACCGCCGCGCTGCTCGACTCCGACGACACTGTGCCGCTGGAATCAGCCAAGGTGACGCTCGTGACCCGCCCCTCCGGGGAGCGGGCGATCTCGCTGCCGTGCTCGGCGTTCAAGGAGAAGTGCTGCTCGATCTATGACGTGCGCCCCCACATCTGCCGGGCGTACAAATGCCAACTTCTGCAGGGCTACGAGGCCGGCGACGTGTCGTACGAGGATGCCAGTGACCTCATCGCCGCCACGCTGGCGCTTCGCGATCTCGTGAAACCCGTACTCGTACGGCTCCTCGCCGTTGACGAGCGAGCGGCACTCGAGGAACTTTTCCGCCTCATGCTGGCCCGCTTCGAGATGGGGAGTCCCTTCGCTCGGCCACTCCCGCGGCGAGCGGACCTGAGCGCGACTCCGGACGACTTGATGGACGTGCTCCCCATGACTGAGCCGGCATCGCGCCTCAGCCTCCTTGCGGGCGGGGGGACGGCGGGCGAGCTCGCCGTCAGGCAGGCTGACCTGCTGAGGCGGTACCACTTCGCCACTGCGGCGGACCCGGCAGGCGATCGTGACGGGATCCTCGCGGAGCGTGCGTCGGTCTCGCATCACCTCGGCGACTTCGACATGGCTCGCTCCCTCGGGGTCGAACTCGTGGACCTGCGCACCGCGACGCTCGGGCCGCACCACCAGGACACACTCGACGCGCGCGAGTGCGTGGCGGTGTGGACCGGTCAGGCAGGGAACCCGATGCGGGCCCGTGTACTCCACGAGGAACTGCTCGCCGATCGCCGGCGGGTACTCGGGGAGACCCACGACAGCACGCTCGGGAGCCGGCACGAGATCGTCGACTGGACAGGGCTGTGCGGTGAGCCGGAGGAGGCGCTCCGCCTGGGCCTCGAACTGTTGGCGGATGAGATCCGAATGCGCGGGGCGGACCATCCGGGAACCCTGGCCCTTCGCCACTCTGTTGCCTACTGGACCGGTGCGATCGGTGAGGCCGCGGTGGCGCCGAGTCTCTATGCCGATCTGCTGGCGGACCGCCATCGCGTCCTGGGAGGGGATCACCCCGACACGCTCGCCACGCGGAGCGCAGTGGCCTACTGGACAGGTGTCGAGGGTGATCCGCAGGCGGCGTGCGATCTCGCCAGCGAGCTGCTCCTCGACCAGGTCAGGATCCTCGGTGTCGACCATCCCGACACGATCGCCGCCGGTCGCGCCGCCGCGTTCTGGTCGCGCCAACGCGAACCGTCAGGGCCGTGAGCCTGGCTACCTCACGTGGATTGAGCACCGACCGTCGCGGATGGTCTCACCCCCGACGTCTGAAGTAGTTGAGACTGCAACTCTCGGCGTACGCGTTGCTCCGAGACGGGGTGGGCGGTGCCAACGGGCTGGGCGAACAGGCTCACCCGTAACTCCTGGATCATCCAGCCGATCGCCGCAGTGTGACGGCGCTGATCATCGGTGGTCTCCGAACGGCGGTGCTGATCGAGCAACGCGGCGTGCTCACGCTCGAGTTCGTGGATGCGACGCATCAGCAGGCGGTCACGTTCAGGATGGGTGCTGAGTTTGTCGAGTCGGTGCTCGATGGCCCGGATGTACCGCAGTATGTGTTGCACCTGGTCGTGCCCGGCGGCCGCCACGAAACCGGGATGCACCAGGCCGGCCAACTGCTGTCGGATGTCGAGAACCGAGGACCGAAAGGGGGCCGTCGTGATTCCGTCGAGCCGCGAGCTGGTGCGCGCCGCGGCGACGGCGACGTCTGCTGATGTTCGGGTGACGTCCATCGCCGTTTCCGTGAGCGCAGAGGCCACGGCGCCCTGGAGTGTCCGGAAGGACCGTTCGTCGCAGGGTGTGGTGCCGTGCGCGCGCATCAGGTGGTCGATGGCAGTGGCGATGCATTCGTCCACGAGGTCGACGGCAGTGCGCCAACCAAGGCGGGCCAGGGCCAGGCGCATGTCGTTCGTGAGGACACGAGCGCACGACTTGCGAGGAAGGGGGAGCGTGGTCAGGAGGAGCCGGCGGATGCCTTTGTGGCTGGCGCGGGCGGCCGCCTCTGGCGTCGTCAGCACCCGGAGTTGCACGCGTTCGCCGTCGTCGATCAGCGCCGGATACCCGCGCACGACGTGGCCCTGGTGGAGTGCCTCGACTACCAACGGCAGTGGCCCGAACGTCCAGTCCTTGACGTCGTCGCGCTCGATCGGGCCGACGAGGCTGGCGATCTCGGCCCGTACTGCGGCACGTAGTTGCAGACGCAACGATCGGAGATCCTTACTGGTGGCAACGACCCGGCCTTCGGTGTCTTTGACGGCGAAGGTGACGAGAAGGTGTGCCGGCAGGGAGTCAACGGCGAACGCGTCCGCATCGATGGTCTCGCCGCACTGGACGGTCAACTGTTGGGCAAGCGCGGCGCGGAACTCGGTCGGCTCGCCGGTGACGGGGCCGTCGCGCAGGTGGACGGTCGCCATTCTGATGTGCTCGGCGGCCGGGATGAGGTGGCGACGAAGGACCTTCGGCAACGACTTCACATACGAACCGATGAGTTCTTCGCGCAGACCGGGAACGAGCCAGCCGAACGGCTCCGGGTCCATCTGGTTGAGAATCACGAGGGGGACGCTGACGGTGATCCCGTCGTCGTGACGGCCGGGGTCGAACCCGTACGACAGCGGGAGCGCCGGCTCGTGGTCGGCCCATGCATCAGGGAAGTCGTCGAGCGCCACGACCTCGCCGCGGACGACGACGTCACGAGTCAGATCGAGCAGGTGAGGCGAGGTTCGCTGCTGTTGACGCCACCATCGGTCGAAGTGGCGGGTCGAGGTGATGTCGGCCGGAACGCGCTCGTCGTAGAAGGCGGCGACGAGCGCCGCATCGGGTTCGAGGTCCGGGCGACGGGTGCGCTCGGCAAGCGAGCGGACGTCGTCGAGCACCCCTCGGTTGTGGTCGAGAAAGGCGTGGTCGGCCTCCCACTCCCCCTCGACGAGCGCATGGTGAATGAACATCTCGCGGGCGAGCGCCGGGTCGACCCGACTCAACTGGATGCGCCGGTTCGTGACGATCGGGAGCCCATACAGCGTGACGCGTTCCAGGACCGAAGCCGAACCACGCTCTGCGCTCCACTCCGGCTCGCCGTAGTGGTACTTCACGAGGTGGCGACCGAGCTGCTCCGCCCACTCGGGCTGGACCCGGGCGGCGACGCGACCCCAGAGGCGGTTCGTCTCCACCAACTCGGCGGCGATCACCCACCGCGCCGGCCGCTTGGCCTGCGCCGAGCCCCGACCGATCATGAACTTGGCGCCGCGGGCGCCTCGGAACTCCTTGCTCTCGCCGTCACGCATGCCGAGGTGGGACAGCAGCCCTGCGAGTAAGGCCTGGTGCACGTGGTCCGGGTGGGCGTGCTCGCTGTTGAGGCGCACGCCGATCCCGCCGGCGATCTGGCGCAGCTGGCTGTAGAGGTCTTGCCACTCGCGCACCCGCAGGTAGTTGAGGAACTCGTCGCGGCACAGGCGACGGAACTGGTTCCCGGACAGCGATCGCTGCTGCGTGCGAAGGTGGTCCCACAGGCGCACGAACGCCATGAAGTCCGACCCGTCCTCGCCGGCGAACCGCTGGTGGGCCTGAGTGGCCGCCTCGAGCCGGGCCGCCGGGCGCTCCCGAGGATCCTGAATGGAGAGGGCGGCCGCGATCACCATCACCTCACGTGCGCAGCCAAGGCGATCCGACTCCAGCACCATCCGACCGAAACGGGGGTCGACCGGGAGTTGGGCGAGGCGGCGCCCCAATGGGGTAAGTCGTCTCGGCGCGGCCTCGTCGGTGTCGTCGGCTGCGGCGGCCACACGCTCGAACGCCCCGAGCTCGTCGAGCAGGTTGATCCCGTCGGTGATGCTGCGCGGGTCCGGAGGCTCGACGAACGGAAACGACGCAATGTCGCCGAGGCCGAGTGCGCTCATCTGAAGGATGACCGACGCCAGACTGGTGCGCAGGATCTCGGGTTCGGTGAACAGAGGCCGCTGGGCGAAGTCGTCGTCGGAATAGAGCCTGATGGCGATGCCAGGAGCGACGCGCCCGCATCGCCCGGCCCGCTGGTTCGCCGAGGCTTGGGACACCGCCTCGATCGGCAGCCGCTGGACCTTGAGGCGGCGGCTGTACCGCGAGATGCGGGCGGTGCCGGCGTCGACCACGTACCGGACGCCGGGCACGGTGATGGATGTCTCGGCCACGTTGGTGGCGAGGATCACCCGCCGGCCGACGTGCGGCTCGAAAACGTGGTGCTGTTCCACCGCTGACATGCGGGCGTAGAGCGGCAGGATTTCCGTCTCGCGCAACTCGGCTTTGCGCAGCATGTCGGCGGCGTCGTGGATCTCGCGCTCGCCTGAGAGGAACACGAGGATGTCCCCGGGGCCCTCCCGGCTCAATTCCTCGACGGCATCGGCAAGCGCTGTCACCTGATCCCGCTCATCCTCCGGATCAACACCGAACGGCCGATACCGGAGCTCGACGGGGTGGGCCCGCCCGCTCACCGTAATGATGGGGGCGATGATGTGGACGTCGCCGAAGTGACGGGAGAACTGCTCGGTGTCGATGGTCGCCGACGTGACGATCAGCTTGAGGTCAGGGCGCTGTGGCAGCAGATGCGTCAGGTAGCCGAGGAGGAAGTCGATGTTGAGGCTTCGCTCGTGGGCCTCGTCCACGATGATCGTGTCGTAGCGCAAGAGCCGTCGGTCGCGTTGGATCTCGGCCAGCAGGAGTCCGTCGGTCATCACCTTGACGAGCGTCTGGTCGCTCACGCGATCGGTAAAGCGCACGGCGTAGCCGATGGCGGTCCCCAGTTCGCAGTGCAACTCGTCGGCGATCCGCTCGGCGACAGTGCGGGCCGCGACACGGCGGGGCTGGGTGTGGCCGATCATGCCGTTGACGCCTCGGCCGAGTTCGAGGCAAAGCTTGGGGAGCTGTGTGCTCTTGCCGGATCCGGTCTCGCCGCCATCGGTACGCACCAGGTGGTGATCGTCGCCGGCG